>JAZKIK010000173.1:7854-16238 GCA_040384925.1 Pseudomonadota bacterium
CTTGACCACCAGCGGCGAGTTGCCTGCGCCATAACGTTTGCCTACGTTTCTGAATTCAATGCCTGTGTTGGTCATTTTGTGGATGTCCTTGGGTTGCGAAAAAAGAGTTTTTTGGGTGTGGAAGGGGTTTGGGTCACTTGTTGGCTCCGACCTTGCGGCGTCCCAGCTTGCGTTCACCCACAAAAAACTGGATCAGTGCGGTGACCAGGGACATCAACAGAATCAGCACCGTGCAGTAGGCCAGTGCCATACCGTAGTCGCCTGTACCGACCCGGCCAATGATGTAGGTGGTGGCCAGTTCGTACTCGGCCGTCACCAGAAAGATGACCGCCGAAACAGTGGTCATCGAACGCACAAAGCTGTATACCAGCGCGGCCACCAGGGCGGGTTTGAGCAGTGGCAACACCACACGCCTGAGAGTAGTCATGCTGCTGGCCCGCAGCATGACGGAGGCTTCGTCCAGCGAACGGTCCAGCTGTTTGAAGGAGGCTGTGCCTGCCCGCACACCGACCGGCAGATTGCGAAATACAAAACACAAAATAATCACCAGACCGGTGCCCGTCAGCTCCACCGGGGGCACGTTGAAGGCCAGGATGTAGCTGACGCCCAGCACAGTGCCGGGAATCGCAAAGGTCAGCAGGGCCGAAAACTCAAACAGCGCCTTGCCACGAAATTCGGTTCGTGCCAGCAACCATGCAATCAGCAAACCAATGCTGGCGCAAATCGGTGCGGCAATCGCCGCGAGGGTGATGGTGTTGAACAGCGAGCCCCAGGCCGTGCCTGCCCACAGCAGGCCATGCTCGCCCATCTGCACATCAAACGCGGTTTTGAAGTGCATCAGGGTCAGGGTGTAGTCGCGGCCCCAGGTCTTGACAAAACCCCCCGCAAAGGCAAACAGGTAAACCACCACGGTAAAAGCCAGCCACGGGCCTGCCACCCAGGTGCACAGGCGTCGCACCCCGACTGGCAATTCCATGGGCACACCCGCATCACCCTTGCCCGATACCGTTGTGAAACTGGTTTTGCCCAATATGCGCCGCTGGACAAAAAACACCGTCAGCGCAAACGCCGTCAAAACCAGAGCCAGTGCTGCCGCCATGCCCTGGTCCAGCGAAGCACCGACTATGGCAAAAAAGATCTCGGTTGACAGCACCGCATAACCACCGCCCAGCACAATCGGGTTGCCAAAGTCGGCAATGCTTTCGATAAAACCCACCAGAAAGGCATTGGCCAGGCCGGGTGCCAGCAGCGGCAGCGTGACGGTGGTAAAGGTTTTCATGCGGCTGGCACGCAGGGTCTGCGCCGCCTCTTCCAGCGAAGGGCTGATGCCCTGCACCACACCACGCATGATCATGAAGGCAATGGGGGTGAAGGCAAACAACTGCGCCAGCCACACCCCGAACACTCCATAAAACCAGCGTGTTGGCGTGACGCCAAACGACCACTCCAGCAACTGGTTGACAATACCGGCCCGGCCAAACAGCAAGATCAGACCCAGCCCCACCACAAACGGTGGTGTGATGATGGGCAGCATGGCCAGGGCGCTGAGGGGCCGATGAATGCGCTTGTTGGTGCCGCGCTCGGCAATCAATGCAATCATGGTGCCCAGAATGGTGGTGCCTGTGGCTGTAAGCAGGGCGAGGTAAAGGGTGTTCCACGCCACGCCGCAGTTGGTGCCACCGCCCAGGCAACCCAGGCCCCACACTCGGGCCGTGCCTATGCGCTCCCAAACTGCACCCAGGGCAAAACTTCCATCCTCGGCATAAAAAGCCGCCACCAGCGCTTTGGACACCGGAAAAACCACAAACAGCGACAGCAGGGCAGCGCAGCCCACCACCGTGGCTGCCACAAACACATCACCCCGGAAAAACCCAAGTCGGGCGATGCCTGAGCCCAGCAACATGACCAGGCAGACCAAAACCACAAAACCACCCCAGCCCACGCCAAACTGCCCCTGCGCAATACTGCCAAACAAGGCGTTCAGCCATTCGTAGGACCAGCCCGCCGCACCAATCGTGAAGCCGCTTATCCCCAGGCCGAGCAGGCCAGCCAGGGCCCCGGCCACCAGCACCCAGCCCTGTGGCCTGCCCGCAGGCAACAGGGCACCGGCACCCGCAAGCAACAAACCGGCGACGCCCGTCCAGAGCCAGATACGGCCATGTACGGCGGCTTGTGTTACGCCATTGGCCGTCAGCTTGCCGGCAAAAAGATGGGGCATGGCAGACAGAAGCGAGCCGCTCTGCAAAAAGTACCACGGCAGCAGCGCATAGGCGGCAAGACCGATGAGCACCCAGGCGTAAATCGCACGCTGGGTTCGTTCAGTAAATTGGGCGGACATAGGATGAAAACCTGTAGAAATAAATCAGCGGGACAGCGCGAATCAGCGCAAACCGGTGGGAATGCGTCAGCAGCATGGCTTTGGGCGGGTGGCGACACCCTGGTGTGCAGGGGTGTCGCTGGTTCTGACTTACTTCGGCTGGTTGAACACCTTGCGTTCCCAGTTCAGAATCAGCTGACGCCGGATGGCCGACTGGCCGTACTTGGCGTAGTCGTAGTCAATCAGCCTGATTTTCTTGAAGTCAGGTATACGAGTGTCAAGCGGCGTGCTTTTGTTGGATGGCAACTGAAACTGTTTGACGGCAGCGCCAAACTGCTGTGCCGCAGGCGTCAAGGCCCATTCGTAGAACTTTTTGGCGTTTTCCAGATTGCGTGCGCCCTTGACGATGGACATGGAGCCGATTTCTGCTCCCGTACCATCTGCCGGTGTGACCGCATCCACCGGAAACCCCTGGGCTTTTTCACCAGATGCGTCATGCACAAAACTGATGGACACTGCAGATTCCCCGCGTGCCACGGCCTTGATGGGACCAACACCAGAGCGCGGGTAGGTGCTGACGTTTTTATGCAGTGCTGACAAATACTCGAAGGCCTTGTCCTCGCCCATCAATTGCACCAGCGTGGCAATCATGGTGTAGGCCGTGCCACTGGCACGCGGGTCAGCCACCTGTATCTCGCTTTTGTATTCGGGCTTGAGCAGATCGGCCCAGACCTTGGGTATGGGCAGTTTTTTCTTGGCCAGAATTTCGGTGTTGTAGCCAAAACCCAGCGGGCCGGAATAAACACCCACCGTCTTGAAGCCGGATTGCTCAGCCTGCTTTTGTGCCCAGACCTGCAACTGGGACAGCGCGGCGGATTTGTATTCAAGTGTCAGGTTCTGTTCGGCTGCCTGCAGGTGCGGGTCACCGGTTCCGCCAAACCACAGGTCGGTTTTGGGGTTGGCGCGTTCTGCCACGATCTGCGCCAGGCCTTCGCCAGAGCCCTTGATGGTCATGTTGACCTTGATGCCGCGTGTCTTGCCAAAGGTCGTCTGCATCAGATTGCACCAGTCCGCCTGGGCAGAGCAGATGATATTGACTTCACTGTCCTGCGCCAGGGCCGGCAGGCCCAGGGCAAGCAGCAAAGAGGCGGTCATGAGGTTTTTCTTTTTCACTTTGGTCTCCTGATAAATGGACAACAGCTGTCCGATTGAAAACATCAAATCTGCTGGGCAACAGCAGGCGCAGCACCGACTGGCATGGGTTTGTCGGACCAGGCCAGGCCGGACGGCATCAGCACACTCACACCCTGCAGGCCCAGATGCACGCTGACGGGTGATTCGATCTGCCGTGGCTGCACTTCACCCTGCACAAGAACCAGCAACACCCCCAGCACGGTAAGCACCTGGTATTCGGTATTTCGACCCAGGTAGGCGCGCGACAGGATGCGGCCTGCCAGGCCATCACCACTGGCTGGTGCCAGTCGCCAGGCGTGCGGGCGAACCACCAGACGAACTTTTCCCTGCCTCCTGGTCAAACCCGGCCCTAGCAGCAGGGGGCCCAACTGGACCGAACCCGAGGCATCGGCCTGGGCGTCAAACATGACGGCGTCACCCATGAAGGCGGCGACAAATTCGCAATGAGGGGCCTCGTACACCTCGCGTGGTGTGCCCATCTGCATGACCTGGCCTTCACGCATCACCACCACGGTGTCACTGACCGCCATGGCTTCATGGTGGTCATGGGTGACATACATCACGGTCAGCCCAAGGGATTGCTGCAAGGCGCGTATGTCTTCACGAATCTGGCGCCGCAAACCCGCGTCCAGATTCGACAGGGGCTCGTCGAGCAGCAGTACTTGCGGACGCAGGGCCAGTGCCCTGGCCAATGCCACGCGCTGCTGTTGCCCGCCAGACAGCATGGTGGTGCTGTTCTGGGCGCAGGTTTGCATGCTCACTGCGGCCAGCGCCGCCAGCGCCCGGCTGTCGCACTCCTGTGGTGTGAGCTTCTGTGTGCGAAGCCCGTAGCGCACGTTGTCCAGCACATTGAGGTGCGGAAACAATGCATAACTTTGAAACACCATGCTGATCGGGCGCTGTTCGGAGCCCATGTCTGTCACATCAAGGCCCCCAATCAGCACACGGCCAGCGCTTGGCCTTTCCAGCCCCGCCACCATACGCAACAAGGTGGTTTTTCCGCAGCCCGAGGGCCCCAGCAATGTGGTGAGCTGCCTGGGTGGAAGCCGCAGATGGACATTGCGCAAGGCCCGCACGCCATTGGGAAAAGTCTTGTCAATCGACTGGAATTGCACGGTGCCAGTCATGACAGCCTGCCCTTCTGCGTTATGGGGCTGCCATGTGCCAGATGATTCCAGAACGAAGGTGTCTTCATGGCCAGTCCGGCATGGTCGTCTCCGGATACAGCGCCAGATTCCATGCCTCCGGCTGCAACTGATTCATGCGACCAGCGCACAACAGCATCCACACCAACTGTGCGGTCGTCCTGCACACGGTTGAACAGCTCAACCACGGCATTCATCGAAATGGCGATCTGGCGGCAGATTGACAGCCCCAAACCGACACCCTGGGCACCTGAAGAAGACTGGAAGGGCTCAAACAGCCGCGCCTGCACTGCTTCGTCCATGCCGCCACCGTTGTCCCAGACCAGCAGTTCAGTCCCGCCGGGCAAGACCCGAATCACCAACCCCAGGGCGCCGCCCTTGGGTGTGTGATGAATGGCGTTGGACATCAGGTTTCTGATCAGCTCTCCCAAAAGCCAGGCGTCAGTCAGCAGGCAGACGGGGATGGCCTGAAGTGAAAAATCGAGCTTTTTTCTGGCCAGCAGGGGCGCAAACTCCATGACCACGTCACGCGCAACCGCCGCAAGGTCAACTTCTGTCCAGTTTTCCCGGCGAACCACCTGCTCCACCTTGGCCATGGCCAAAAGCTGGCGTACCAGATCGCTGGATCTGTCCACGGTGCTGAGCATTTTTGGCAGGGTGTCACGCGTTTCCAGCTGTCCCGACATCACGCCTTGCAATTGGGTGCGCAGCACGGCAAAAGGGGTTCGCAACTGGTGCGATGCGTCAGCCAGAAACTTTTTCTGCTGATCAAAAGATGCCTGCTGTTGCTGCATCAACTGGTTGATCGCTGCGGCCAGCTGCATCAGCTCGCCTGGTTGCGGGTGGCTGATCTGGCGCAAATCCTCAACCCGGCGGCTGGCCAGGTCATGGCCCAGCCATAAAACTGGTTTGAATGCCTGGCGTAATACCCACCAGATGACAGCTGCGAAAACAATGGTTTTCATGACCATCCATTGGCCGCTGGACAGGCTGAGCTGTGCCCCTGCAAAATCTGGCCAGAGATAGTCAATGCCCACAAGCAGCAATGCAGAAACAAGCGTCCAGGCAAATACAAATGTACTGATGGAGCGGCCAACCCGCCAGGGCCGCCAGACGGCCGACTGCCAAAAACGGTGAGGCTTCTGTGTTTTCATGGCTGTGCCTGCCCTTCAGCCAGAGTGTCATCCATCAAAAAGTAGCCTACGCCCCGCAAGGTGACCAGACTGGCACCCGAAGCCTGAATACGTTTGCGCAGCCGATGTACCAGCACCTCAATGGCGTCCGGGCCGATCTGGCCTTCGTCACCAAACACGGTTTGATGCAAATCCTCCTTGGTGACCGCCCGCCCCGGATGCATCATCAGCGCCTTGAGCAATGCCAGCTCTCGTCCGGGCATCTCAAGCGGCAGCGGCCCGCGAAAAAGCCGGCCGTTGTCCAGATCAAGCCGCAACAGGCCACAGCGAAAGTCCTCGACCCCCAGGCTGCGGCGTACCAGCGCCTTCAGACGTGCGGCCAGCTCTTCCACATCAAAAGGTTTGGTCAGGTAGTCGTCGGCACCGGAGTTAAGGCCCAGAACACGGTCTTCAACCGCACAGCGCGCCGTCATCACCAGCACCGGCAAGCGGGAGCCTGCATCCCGAAGGTGTTGCAGCCAGTCAAGCCCGTCCATGCCCGGCAAGGTCAGGTCAAGCAGCACCACATCAAACTTGCGGTGCCGCACCAGACTCATGGCCTCCAGCCCGTCAGCGCAGCAGACAACCTGAAACCCGCGCGCCGCCAGCATGCGGCTCAGGGCATCCACCAGATTCAGATCGTCTTCAATCAGCAAAACATTCATGGACTGAATGATGCCGTCGGCAACTTGGCCCAACAACAGAACAAACGCCAAGAGTTGGTGAAAGCTGGGTGAAAGCTTGTGTCAGGACGGCCCGCTACGGTCGTCGCTGAAAAACTGCAGAGCGGCGAAAGGTCAGCGGTGGAGCAGCTTCTGGCCGGAACAGGGGCGACCCAAAGGGCAGCTGGTTTTTACGTCAACTCGCCGCTTGAAAGCAGCACACGGTGGTCAATTTTCAGGCAGTGGTCCTGCACTACCAGCAGCCCGGCAGCTTCGGCTTTGGTGGCTGCTGCCAGATTGCTGATGCCCAGCTGCATCCACACCACCTTGGCACCAATGCTTATTGCCTCATCAACAACTGGTGGAATGTCTTCGCTGTTGCGAAAGCAGTTCACCAGGTCAATTTTTTCATGCGTTGCGGCATCGGTCAGGCTGGCATAGGCTTTTTCACCCAGCACTTCCACTTCATTCGGATTGACTGGAATGATGCGGTAACCCGCTGCCTGCATGTAACGCGCCACATCAAAACTGGCCCGATGTGGTTTGTTCGACAGACCGACCACCGCAATCGTGCGGCAATTTTTCAGGATTTGCGGGATGCGGTCTGATGAAGGCATGGTGTATATGTCTGGGTGGTTATCGCAGGCCGGGCAGTTGGCCCAGGCGAATGAATTGGGTTTCACCGCTGGAGCCGTCAACACCGTCATTGTCCGTTATTACAAAAGCCTTGCCCGCCGTGTCAAATGCAAAGCTTTCCACCTTGTCAAGTACATAACCATGCGGTTTTTGCAGATCGGGTACGAGGTCGCGCAACAGGCGTTTGCTGACCACTGGTATGGCCGTGTCGCCAGGGGCCGCGGGTTTGAGGCTGGCGACTGAAAAGGTCTGCAGTGTCTTGACGGATTTGTCGCCAAACTGGTTGTCGCGTTCAATCACCACAAAACGGTCAGCGCCGACGGCGGTGATTTCAGACAAGCCCATCCACTGGCCTTCGGCGCTGGGTTTGTCCAGCGGGTAATGCAGGACGCCCCAGGTTTTGCTGGCGGGCTGGTAGCTGAGGATTTTGACCAGGCCCTTGGGGTCGTCTTTCCACTCGCGCTGCACGGCGATCCAGACGGTTTCATTCGCGCCTTCGCCGGTGGTGCTCACGCCTTCAAAACCAAAACGCAGGGCATGGCGGCGCATGGATTCGGGCAGGGTGATTTCTTCCTGCACCTCGCCACTGGCTGAAACGCGCAGCAGCAAGTCATTCAACACGCCTTCTTTTTTGGCCGGGTCACCTTCAGAGGCGATCCAGAAACCGCCATCGGCGCGCTGCGTGATGCCTTCAGCGTCAAAACCAGCGGGTTTGCCGTTTTTGCTCAGCGTGATCTCCTGTGTGATCAGGGCCGGTGTGCGTGTGGTGTCAATCTGCAGGATGCGGGTGGTGGCGTAGGCACTGTCGGTCACGGCCCAAAGGAGGCCGGGCTGTTTGCGGTCTGCCGCCGTGCCGGATATGGCACCCCAGGCAATCGGTGTGCCAGCCGGGGTATCGGCAGACATCAGCGTTGGGTAGGCGGCTTCTGTTTTGCTGCGCTGGTAGATCATGATGCTGGAGCGGGCTGCATCGTCGTTTTCAGTAGCGACCACCAGCAGATTGCGATTCGGGATAGCCAGCAATCCCTCGGGCGCGGTGCCTGCTGGCAGGGCCTGCAGGTAGGTGGGTGCCTTGCCTTCGCCCTCGTCACGCCACACCGTGATGAGCGATGAGCGTTCCGAACCGACAAAAATCAGCCTGTCCTTGCCAAAAACACCGACTTCAATACCTTCTGGCTCATTGCCTTTGGCGCTGGAGCGTTTTTCGGGGTAATGCCCGAGCCGGATGGCGATGTGGTCCAGTGTTGCACCGCTGTCA
>JAZKIK010000174.1:0-7183 GCA_040384925.1 Pseudomonadota bacterium
CTTCGTCGCTCAGTGCATCGTGCTTGTTTTTCAGCGTACACAAGGTACCCAGCGGGCTCATTTCGGTCATGCCCCAGGCATGCAGCACTTCAACGCCGTAATCATCGCTGAAGGCCTTGATCATGGCGGGTGGGCAGGCAGAACCGCCAATCACCGTGCGGCGCAGGGTTGAAAACTTCAGTCCCGATGGCTTGAGGTGGCCCAGCAGCATTTGCCAGACTGTCGGCACACCTGCGGCGTAGGTGACTTTTTCAGCTTCAATCAGTTCATAAACCGATTTGCCATCGAGTGCCGGGCCGGGAAACACCAACTTGGCACCCGTCAGCGCGGCTGAATACGGAATGCCCCAGGCATTGACGTGAAACATGGGCACCACCGGCAGGATGGCATCGCGTGCCGAAATGCTCATCACATCGGGCAAGGCAGCAGCGTAGGCATGCAGTGTGCTGGAGCGGTGGCTGTACAGGGCGGCCTTGGGGTTGCCCGTGGTGCCGCTGGTGTAACACATGCTTGAAGCCGTGTTCTCGTCAAAACTGGGCCAGGCATAAAGCGCTGACTGCGTGCCAATCCAGCTTTCGTAGCTGGTCAGATTCGGAATGCCCGAGTCTTTGGGCAATTTGTCTTCATCACACAGCGCGATGTAATGCTTGACGGTGGCACAGCGCGCGTGCACGGCCTGCACCAGTGGCAAAAAGCTCAGGTCAAAACACAGCACCTGGTCTTCGGCGTGATTTGCTATCCAGGCAATCTGGTCAGGGTGCAAACGCGGGTTGATGGTGTGCAGCACACGGCCCGAGCCGCTGACACCGTAATACAGCTCAAAATGACGATAACCATTCCAGGCCAGCGTGGCAACCCGGTCACCAAAGGCCAGACCCAGGCCATCAAGCGCATTGGCAACCTGCCGGGCACGGTCTGCCGAGTCCTGGTAGGTGTAGCGGTGAATATCTCCCTCCACACGGCGCGAAACGATCTCTGCGTCGCCGTGGTGGCGTGCCGCGAACTCGATCAAGGACGAAATCAACAGGGGTTGGCTTTGCATTAAACCCAGCATGGGTGTTTCCTTTTTTAAAAAACGTGTAATCCAGTATGTCGCACAAGCCAGCCTGTAGTCAGGGGGATTGCCCGCATTTCATAAGTCTGATCAAGTCGTGAAAAGTCATCATTTTGTAAACCGGCCATTCGCACCGATGATGGTCAAATCAACAAAACGGGAGGCCTGGCGGGAGTTCTTGCCGAAGTTGATATCAAAACCGCCAAAACTCAGCTGCGTCATGCCTTCGGCCGCGCTCACGAGTTTGGTGCGTGTGAGTTCCTTGCCAGCACGCTGAATCGCCTCGCCCAGCACCCTGGAGTTGATATAACTCTCAAAACTCACAAAGGAGTAATCGCGCAGGCCGATCTGCTGCATCGCTGACTGGTACTCCCTTGCCAGCGGATGGGTCTGGCTCCACGGGAAAGGCACGACCGAAGTGACCATCACACCGACACCATCACTTCCGAGCGCCCTGATATTGGCCTGGGCTCCCATCACCGACAGCGTGTAGAAGTGCATGCCACGCCTCAGCCTGTTGTAGGCCTTGATGAACTCGAACGTGGGTTTGCCCGCTGTGATCAGGATGATGGCCCCAGGCCGGGTGTCGTGCAGCGTGTTTGCGGCTTTCTCGGCATCCGCAGCGCTGGTTTCTATAGACGCCACGGAATACGGCGTCATGGAACGCCTGGCCATGGCAGCTTCGACGCCGGCCAGGCCGTCCTTGCCAAAGCTGTTGGCCTGGTAGACCACTGACACACGCTGGACGCCGACGGTGGACAGGTGCTGCACCATTTTTTCGGTTTCGTCCCTGTAGCTGGCGCGGATGTTGAATACCTTGGGCATGAGCGGGGTGCGTGTGACTTCGGCACCGGTAAACGGTGAGAAGAATGGAATGTCACCCTTCTCCACCAGCGGCAGGATAGCCGCACTGTTGGGCGTGCCCATGATGTTGAACAGCGCAAAAACCCGATCCTCGTCCACCATCTTCTGAACATTTTTTACCGTGGTGGCCACCTGGTAGGAATCGTCCATCGTGACCAGCTTGATGCGTCGGCCATGAATGCCACCTTTTTCGTTGATGCCATCGAAGTAGGCGCGCGCCCCGCTGGCAATGTCTGCGCCCAGCTCGGCCAGCGGCCCCGTCAACCCCAGGGACTGGCCAATCAGTATTTCCTTGTCGGTGACGCCGGGTTCTGCGGCACACGCGCCGCTGACCATCAGGGCCGCAGCCAGACCCAATGCGTAACATGACAATCGTGAACCCATCATGGCAGTCTCCTTTTTGTAATGCACCCGCTACAAACCTCGGGCAGCGGGTGTGTGGGAATTCTGCTCACCTTGCCTGGACGGGTCAAAACATGTCGCGGCGCAGACAGTTTCCTGGTGTTTACCCTTGGCAAACTGTCTTGCCGCAAAATGCGGGCGATGTTCTCTGACCTGTCCCCGCCTTGCACCCGGTTTCTTCAGCGGCACAGCTGGTTCACGCAGTTGCCGCTGGAAACGCAGACCCACGTGGCCGGCAGCACGTTTGCCGTCTCGGGCAACAGGTACGAGGTGCTGCTGCATGCCGGCACCGAAGTCAAAGGCTGGTACGCCGTACTTTCCGGCCTGGTCAAGCTGCAAAGCAGTTCAGGCCAGGGGCGGCTGTCGGCCTTCATTGGTGTGCCGGACGGTGAGTGGTTTGGCGAAGGTTCTGTGCTGAAGGACGAACCGCGTCGTTATGAGGTCATCGCCCTGCGGGATACCGTGTTGTTATGCCTGCCACGCGCCCAGTTCGCAGAGCTGCTGGCTGACTGCCTGCCTTTTAATCATTTCCTGGTTTCCCACCTGAACAAGCGCCTGGGCCAGGCCATGGCCATCATTGAGGCGGGGCGATTGCGCGCGCCTGAGCAGCGGGTGGCCTTGTACCTGAGCCGCGTGTTCTGGCAGGGTAGAAGCAAACTGGTGCTATCGCAGGAGGAACTTGGGCACCTGGCCGGCTTATCCAGGCAAACCGTGAACCGGGCGCTCAAATCCATGGAACAGCAAGGCCTGGTATCGCTGGAATTTGGCCGCGTCACCATGCTTGATGGGCAAGCGCTCGCGGCTTACGCTTCCCGTTCCTAGAACGTGTTCACGGTCTTAGGCACAAAACCTCACTGGAATTGCAAGGCTTGACCCCAGCCGCACGCAGCGACTGCTCACATAGGACAATTGCGGCATGAACGATGTCCTCACCATGCCATGGGCCAATAGCTTTGCCAGCCTTGGCGAAAATTTTTACACCCGGCTTTCGCCTCAGTCCCTGCCAGCGCCCTATTGGGTCAGCCAAAACCGCGCCCTGGCGCGTGAAATGGGTCTGGAGCAGGAGTGGTTCGAGTCACAGGCCGCGCTTGACGCCTTCACTGGCAATACAGCTTTGCCAGGCTCGCTGCCGCTGGCCAGCGTTTACAGTGGTCACCAGTTTGGCCAGTGGGCCGGGCAGTTGGGTGACGGCCGGGCGATTCTGCTTGGTGAGCTTGAAACGCCTCAGGGTGCGCTTGAAGTTCAGCTCAAGGGTGCCGGCCGCACACCTTATTCACGCGGGGGTGACGGCCGCGCCGTGCTGCGCAGCTCGATTCGGGAATACCTGTGTTCTGAAGCCATGTACGGCCTGGGCATCCCGACAACTCGCGCCTTGTGCGTCACAGGTTCAGACGCAAAGGTACGCCGTGAAGAGATTGAAACCGCCGCCGTGGTGACCCGCACCGCCGCCAGTTTTATCCGTTTTGGCCACTTTGAACACTTCAGTTACAACGACCAGCATGCCGAACTGAAAACCCTGGCCGACTATGTGATCGACCGCTTTTACCCGGCCTGCCGCGATGCCAGCCAGCCCTATGCAGCCCTGCTTGAGGCCGTCAGTGAACGCACCGCCCACCTGATGGCCGCCTGGCAGGCGAGCGGCTTTTGCCACGGCGTGATGAACACCGACAACATGAGCATTCTGGGCCTGACGATTGACTACGGCCCCTTCCAGTTTCTGGATGCCTTTGACCCGGGCCACATCTGCAACCATTCAGACACCGAGGGTCGTTATGCCTATAACAAACAGCCCAATATGGCCTACTGGAACCTGTTTTGCCTGGGCCAGGCCCTGCTGCCACTGATTGACAATCAGGAGCAGGCATTGGCTGCGCTTGAATCCTACAAGACCATCTTCCCGGATGCGCTGCAGGCCAGAATGCGCAACAAACTGGGCCTGCCCGGCGAGCAGGAAGACGACAAGGCGCTGATTGAACAGAGCTTCAAACTGCTGGCTGCCAACAAGGTGGACTACACGATTTTCTGGCGACGTTTATGCAGCTTCACGCCACAAAGCGGCCACGAAGCCGTGCGTGACCTGTTTTTTGACCGCGAATCCTTCAACGCCTGGGCCTTGCAATATTCAGAGCGCATCATGCACGTAGACAGTGCACAGCGGGCTGACCTGATGCTGAAAAACAATCCAAAGTTCGTTCTGCGCAACCATCTGGGTGAAGAAGCCATACGCGCTGCGAAACTAATGGACTTTTCCCAGGTCAACACCTTGTTGACATTGCTGCAGTCCCCATTTGACGAACATCCGGGCCATGACAGCCTGGCCGGTTTTCCGCCAGACTGGGCTGCAGGCATTGAAATCAGCTGCAGTTCCTGAAGCTTCCTGCTTCACCTCAAACATTTTTTCAAGGATCACATCTTCATGAGCGCAAAAATTGTAAAAACCGATGCCGAATGGAAAGCCCTGCTGCTTGAAAAAGGCGCCGAACCCGTCGCATTTGAAGTCACCCGCCATGCCGCCACCGAACGTGCTTTTACCGGCAAATACGAAGCCGTCTGGGCCGATGGTACTTACCATTGCATTTGCTGCGGCAATAAATTGTTTGAATCAAGCACTAAATTTGACGCGGGCTGCGGCTGGCCCAGTTTTTCAGAAGAAGCCACACCAGGTGCAATTGAAGAACATGTTGACCGCAAATACGGCATGACCCGCACCGAGACTGTATGTGGCAGTTGCGGTGCCCATCTGGGCCATGTGTTTCCGGACGGGCCTACGGATACTGGTTTACGGTATTGCATGAATTCGGCCTCACTCGATTTTGTGCCGCGATAATTGCCGCTTATGAAACAGATCCTTGATTTTTTACCCATTCTTTTGTTTTTTGGAGCCTTCAAGCTTTATGACATCTACGTAGCCACCGCCGTCATCATGGTGGCCACCAGCGTGCAGATGGCCATTTTGTACAAACTGGACGGCCATTTGCAGACCATGCACAAAGTCACTTTGGCCCTGGTTCTGGGTTTTGGCGCACTCACCATCGGTCTTCATGACGAGCGTTTTGTCAAAATCAAACCAACGGTTTTGTACACCTTCACCGGCACGGCCCTGGCCATTGGTTTGTGGGCGCTTAAAAAGAACTTCCTCAAAATGATGCTGGGCGCCCAGCTCAGCCTGCCAGATGCCGTCTGGCACCGCCTGACCCTCATGTGGATCACCTACAGCACATTCATGGCTGCACTCAATGCATTTGTGGCCTTCTCCTACACCACAGAGCAATGGGTCGCCTTCAAAGTCTGGGGTTACGCTTTCCCGCTGGTGTTTTTGCTGGCACAGGGAATTTACATTTCCAGATACCTGCAAACCGACGACAAGGAAACCAGTTCATGAGCGCAGTACTTCCGGTTTACACCCAGGCCATTGAAGGCCGCCTGATCGGCAGGCTGCAGCCCTTTTTTCTCGAAGTGACCGACGAAAGTGCAGACCACGCCGGGCATATGGGTGCCAATGCCGAAGGTTTTGGCACCCACTTTCGGGTACGTATAGGCAGTTCGGCCTTTGTCGGCAAAAGCCGGATTGCCTGCCACCGCCTTGTGTATGATGCACTGCAAAATTTTCTGGATCAGGGCCTGCATGCCCTGGCCATCGAAATCATCAAAACCCCTGAATAACAGTATTTCAACAGGACATTTATTTATGAAGAAGCAAGTTTTACTGGCTACGGCCTTTGCCAGTTTGCTGGCACTTGGCACCCAGAGCGCGCTGGCGCAAAACGTCGCCATCGTCAACGGCAAGGCTGTGCCAAAAACCCGTCTTGACACACTTGCCCAGCAAGTCGCCAAGTCCGGCAAACCCCTGACACCCGAAATCCAGGCCCAGTTGCGCGAAGAAGTCATCGCACGCGAAATCTTCATGCAGGAAGCCGACAAGGAAGGCCTGGCCACCAGTGAGGACTTCAAGATGCAGATGGAACTGGCCCGCCAGACCATCATGATTCGCGCCCTGTTTGCCGACTATCAGAAGAAAAACCCCGTCACCGAAGCCGACATGAAGGCCGAATACGACAAGTTTGCAGCAGCCAACGGCGGCAAGGAATACAAGGCCCGCCACATCCTGGTTGAAAAAGAAGCCGATGCCAAGGCCATCATCGCCAGCCTGAAAAAAGGCGGCAAGTTTGAAGACATCGCAAAAAAACAATCCAAAGACCCTGGATCAGGTGCCAATGGTGGTGACCTCGACTGGGCCAACCCGGCAAGTTACGTACCCGAGTTCACCGAAGCCCTGCTCAAGCTGAACAAAGGCCAGACCACGGACGTGCCCGTCAAGTCACAGTTTGGTTACCACATCATCCGTGTGGACGACATCCGCACTGCGCAGATTCCTGATTTTGAGCAACTCAAACCGCAAATTGCACAAAAGATGGAACAAGACAAACTGGCCGCTTTCCAGCAAGGCCTGCGCGAAAAAGCCAAGGTTGAATAAACCGGCGGCTTTTTGACATCGATCAAAACAGTAAAAAACGCGGCTGGTCCGCGTTTTTTACTTTGTGATGCATAAATTTCAAATGGTTTTAAAGGGTTTTTAGCGCAGCCAAACCCATCAGCAAACCAATCAACACCGGCTGATGCAGCATATACCACGACAGACTCCAGCGCCCCAGCCAAGCCAGTGGCGCAGCAACTGAGGGAATCGCTTGCCTCACCCAGGTCGGCCGATTTTTCAGCAGCCACTGCCCAGCCGCCATGCCCCACCACATCACACCCAGCCAGGGCACCAGCGGCACATAATCTTCTGTCACCGGCTTGCGGCCAATCAGACCCAGCCAGTTAAACGCCATGTCATTGAGAAACCCGATATTTGCACCGGCTGCG
>JAZKIK010000175.1:0-4039 GCA_040384925.1 Pseudomonadota bacterium
ATACTTTTGAGGGTTACTCATGCTTTCCTATTTGAAATTTGCCGTCATGGCTGTGGTTTTGGCAATTGCTGGTTGCGGCTCTGTGCCCATCATGAATGTCAATGATGCCGTCATAACCAATGCTTCAGGCAAGCCAATGAGCAACGCTGAAGTGCGCAGCTCAATCGTCCGGGCAGGCACTGCTTTGGGCTGGCAGATGAGAGATGAAGGCTCCAACAAGTTGGTCGCCACCCTTTTGTTGCGCGATCACTCGGCAGTCGTCGAAATTCCTTATTCCTCAAAGGCCTATAGCATCAAATATCGCTCCAGCACCAACTTGAAGGAAAGTGGCGGAAACATTCATAAAAATTACAACGGCTGGATTCAGAATCTGACGCGCCGTATTAACGCTGAATTGACGGCGTCATGAGTCTGGGTTCACCTGCGGTTGCTGTATCCGCCCGTGAACTCGCCTCCCTCGTGGTTGAGGGGCTGAACCTTGAGGGAGTCAATGCTGAGCAGATAGATCTGTCGGCTCCCTTGTTTGGTGGCGGGCTTGACCTCGATTCTCTCGACATGCTGGAGATCTCACTGCTTATTCAGCAGCGCTTCGGCGTCAAGCTGCGGGCGGATGATCCAAACAACGAAGCAAATTTTTCTTCGTTGCAACACTTGGCCGATCACGTCTGCTCAATTCTGGCCACTCCAGCTTGATTTGCCCGTGAGTCTGTTGGCGTCTCTGGATGTGGTCGCCATATGGCGTGTCATCTCCCTCATGGTTTTGGCATGGCTTGCGATGTTTTTTGGCCGCACACTGCGCCCCGGCCAAACACCGCTGATTGAGCGCTTTGCGCGCGTCAGCAATCCGGCAATGAGCCCAGAGTTTTGCATCTATACCCGGCGGCTGACTGCCATATGGTGCGCTTACTTTATTTTTGCGGCCGTGGTATCGGGTGCGGCAAACTATGCCCCTGCTTCAACCGGTGTGTTTGTCTGGATGGGTACGATCCTGTTGTTTGTTGGGGAACATCGCTTGCGTCCCATGTTTTTCCCCGGTCAGAAATTCCCAGGTTTGTTGCAGCAGGTCCGTGACACCTGGCATGTCTGGCACAAGCCATGAACACACGAATGACCATGGAACTGGAGTCATTGACCGGATCGCCCTTGCTGGCGGGGGCGGCTTATCTGGATCGCGTTGCAGTGATTGGAAGTGGCCAGTCCTGGACCTGGCGGCAAGTCCATCTCGCCGCATCAGCACTGGCTCGGCAGTTTGACCAGCGGGATACGATCTGCAATCTGTGCATCTCGCGCGTGGGATTTCTTGTCACGTGGTTGGCAGCTCTGCGTAGCGATTGTTTGCAAATTCTGCCGCCTTCGGGAGGGCAAGCTGACCTGGTGGCGATCTTGAAATCGTGTTCCGATCCTGTGGTCGTCGTCGATGATGCGCAACTGCTGCAGCCACAATGGACTGAGCATGCGCGTTGTCTGGTGAACTCCCCTGATGCAAGCCGATGGTCGATATGTGACGAGGTTTCGCCCTGGGTATTCGACTGGAATTCACCGAATGTCCGCTTGTACACATCAGGCAGCACGGGAGCCCCCGAGCCGCAGACAAGAACATTGGGACAATTGACACGCGGTGCACTGGTCCTGGGCAAGCGTCTGGATGAGGAAGTTGGAAATGGTCTGGTATCCATAAAGAGCATCGTTTGCAGTGTGCCGCCGCAACACATGTTTGGCCTTGAGACATCAGTGATGTTGTCTCTTGCACACGGAATTCCGGTGCTTGACCGCCGTCCCTTGCTTCCAGCCGATGTCAAGGCTGCGTTTGAGCTGGTGGGTGATGGTGCCGTCTGGATTACCACACCACTGCATCTACGGGCATTGATCGGCTCAGGAGATGAGCTACCCAACTGCAGGGTGGTCATTGCCTCGACCATGGCACTTGACACTGTTGTTGCCACGCATTCAGAGAGGCTTGCCAACGCACCGGTGCTTGAAATATATGGTTCAACCGAAACCGGTGTAGTCGCCATGCGGCGTACGGCTAGAGATAGCAGTTGGCGGCCTGTTCACAATGTTCGGATTGACGCATCTGAAGAATCAAACGTGCAGGTTTGGGGCTCGCATTTTCCATCGCCTCAAAGCTTGACCGATCACATCGAAATTGATGAAGACGGCAGTTTCAAACTACTGGGCCGCCATGGAGATCTGATCAAAATTGCAGGTAGACGTGCTTCTCTGGCGGGTCTCAATTTAATGTTGAACGATCTGCCTGGGCTGACTGATGGCGTGTTTTATCTGCCGACAACAGGCGCACCCGCCGATCGATTGGTTCTGATACATGCCGGGCCACCTTTAGACCTTGTTGCAACCGAGCATTGGTTGCGCGAGCGCATGGATCCGGTATTCCTTCCGCGAGTCGTCATCTGCGTTTCAAGTCTTGAACGAACAGACACCGGCAAACTGTCAAGAGCAGTTCTGGATCGTATTTATGCTGCGTGGCGGTCAGAACGGAGGGGCGATGAATCGGTTTGAGTTCGATATATGCGTACCTGCCACTCATTCCGCGTTTCCCGGTCATTTCCCCGGTTATCCCATCGTTCCAGGAGTGCTGTTACTGGATGAGCTGATGACGGCGACGCTGCAACGGAGCAGGTTTGAAATTGTCCGTTTGCAACACGTGAAATTTTCGTCGGCACTGATGCCTGATGAACGAGCCCATGTGTTGTGTGAAATTGACGGTGAACATGCTACATTTTTGATCTCTTTACAGCGTGACAATACCAATGTCGTTCTCGCAAAGGGGAAAATGTTGATGCGACTGCAAAACAATGAAGCACTGGACTGATAAGGGCGAGCGCGGGAGTGCTTGGCTGATTCATGTGGTGGTTTGGCTGGCGCACCGCGCCGGCCGCACTGTGTGCCGGGCCTTGCTCTATCCCATCGTGCTGTATTTTTTCCTCACGGATTCAGTTGCCCGAAAATCTTCAGCCGAGTTCCTGCAAACGGTGTACCGTCGCAAAGCACGCTGGCGCGATGTGTTTGCCCACATTTACAGCTTCGCTACAACCTTGCTTGATCGTGTCTTCATGGCAGCAGGAGATTTCGACAAGCTTGATGTGGCAATAGAAGGACTTGCGCTGGTTGACCAGGCGTTGCAGGCTGGTAGAGGCTGTGTATTGCTGGGCTCGCATTTGGGCAGTTTTGATTTGCTGCTGCTGGCTGGCCGTGCAATGGACGGGTGCCGAGTTAGTGTGATGATGCGCGTTGACCCGCGTTCACGTCTGAGACGCATCGCTGGAATCGACGACAGTGCATTCGATTTGATTCCGGTAGGCCGGCCTGACAGTTATCTAAAGGCCCATGAGGCTCTTTCCTGCGGGGGTGTTGTTGCTATACTGGCCGACAGAACCGATGGTGCTGCCAGCTTGCCTGTGCAGTTCATGGGTCGCATGACAACGATGCCGATAGCACCGCACGTTTTGGCGGCCCGGAGCGAGGCCCCAGTTTTGATGTTTTTTGGTCTTTACGAAAACGACAATCGTTATCGCATCAAGTTTGTGGAATGCGGCGCAGCAGCAGCGTCCCACTGTCGTGGTGCTGAACTTCAGCCAGTGGTCGATGCCTATACGGCAGTACTAGAGCAATATGCGCGTCATCATCCCCTTAACTGGTTCAATTTTTATCCCTATTGGACCGCAGACAGGGTGAGCCAATGACAGCTCATGCCGTCCGTTTTGTGTTTTTCTGTATCGCTTTGCTGGGCTGGGGGGTGAGCGCAGCAGCCCAGACCATCACAACGAATGAGTTGCAGCGCTTGCTGCAGTCTGCGCCAGCAGGCGACATCCGGTTTCAAGAGCAACGCCAATCGCCATGGCTGGCTGCACCGGTGGAGTCGCGCGGGCTTGTCCGTTCCTTGCCACAGGGGCTGGAAAAACAGATCGAATCACCAAAACAGGAGACTTGGCGCTTGCTGCCTGATCGTCTGGAGTGGCGTGGATCCGGGGGGGCAGGCAACAGGCAGATTCTTTTTAGCCAGGCACCGGCTTTGGCTGTC
>JAZKIK010000175.1:4049-13248 GCA_040384925.1 Pseudomonadota bacterium
GATGCGGCATGTGGTTGCGGGGGATTTACTGGCGCTGGAGCGCGACTTTCGCATCACCCTTCAAGGCGACTCCAAATTATGGACTGCACACCTGCAACCGCAGACCACCGAGGCGGCCCGGCACCTGGATTACCTGGAGATGCAAGGTGCAGGATCTCAATTGCTGGTTCTGATAGTTGTGGAGCGCAAGGGCGAACGCACAACCACCCGCTTTTACCCCTGATATAAAACGCAACGCCTGGAAGTTTATGTACGAAAAAGATACCTTGAGTGCCATCGAAGCGCTAAGTGCAGCGCAATGGCTGGCCTTTGCGCCGCTGGCATTTCAAGCGACGGCGGTCATGCGGGACCGTGGTGTACTCGCAGCGCTGTCTGCGGCAAAACCAACGCAAGGTTGCACCATCGAAGAAGTGGTAGCAGCTACGGATTTGTCAACTTATGCAGTGCGTGTATTGCTTGAAGCCGGTTTGGGCCTGCATATCGTTTGGCGTAGTGACGGGCGCTATCACCTGGGCAAGCTTGGGCAATTTTTGCTGGATGACGAGATGACGAAAGTCAACTTTGATTTCACACGGGATGTGTGCTACCAGGCTGCAGCCCATCTCGGTGAGTCCTTGAGTCAGGGCCGACCTGTTGGTCTCAAAGAGCTGGGGCCCTGGGCAACGCTTTACGAAGGGCTGTCGGTCATGCCGGAGCCCGCACTGAGCAGTTGGCACGCGTTTGACCACTACCATTCAGATCAGGCTTTCCCTGCTGTGTCTGATCGGCTTGCTTTAAACCTGCCACAGCGTTTGCTTGATGTGGGTTGCAACACGGGTAAGTGGGCTCAGTTGTGCCTGACGCGTTTTTCTGCCATCGAGGTCGGCCTGGTTGATCTGTCGCCGCAGTTGGCCCGCGCTCGTACTCGATTGGATGCCCTTGGGGTCATGGACCGGGTTCAATGTCACCCGCTTGACTTGCTCGTTCAGGATGCCAGATTGCCCGAGGGCTACGACCTTATCTGGATGAGTCAGTTTCTGGACTGTTTTTCAGATGATCAGATAGTGCAGATTCTTAAAAAAGCGCGAGATGCTCTGAAGGCTGATGGTCGTCTATGGATTCTGGAACTTTTTTGGGATCGTCAACGCTTCGAAGCCGCAGCGTTGAGCCTGCAACAAACCTCGCTATATTTTAGTTGCGTCGCCAACGGCAACAGCCAGATGTATGACTCAAGCATTTTTCTCGGACTGGTCGAACAAGCGGGCCTGGTGGTGACCAGCCAGACCGACGGCCTGGGCGGTAACCATACATTGTTGGAGTGCGGCATTGCCGCTTAACCATTACGCGCCTTTTTGATTGGAGATGTGTTTGCTCAGCTTATCGGCAGTCACTGTGGTTCACCCGTCGGGTCATGGTAATTCAGCACTTTGGGATGCTGTCGTACAAGGCCGCTCTGGTCTACGGCAGAACAATCTGGACTGGTGTGACTTGCCATGTTGGGTGGGGGCAGTTCCTGGTGTGGACGATACTCGTTTGCCGGCGCATTTGATGGCTTGGGACTGCCGCAATCATCGATTGGCTTGGCTGGCACTGCAGGACGCATCTTTTCGTCGCGCCGTAGCCAGTGCAATCCTGCGCCACGGCTCGCATCGCGTAGGGTTGGTGCTTGGCACCAGCACGTCGGGGACACGTCAGACAGAGATCGCCTATGCGCAGAGGCACACATCAGGGCAATGGCCTGCCGATTTCAATTATCGGCGCAGCCATTCAGTGGATTCTTTGTGCCGTTTTACCGCTGAGGTATTGCAACTTCAGGGGCCCATGACGGGTGTATCCACCGCGTGCTCGTCGAGTGCCAAGGTGTTTTTGACTGCGCAGCGCTGGATAGATGCGGGCCTGATAGATGCGGCGGTTGTCGGCGGTGTTGACAGTCTGTGTTTGTCAACGCTGCATGGGTTTGACGCATTGCAGTTGCTGTCCGGGAGTATTTGCCGTCCATTCGATGCTGCAAGAAACGGCCTCTCGATCGGTGAGGCGGCTGGTTTTGTGCTGCTTGACCGGAGTCCGGCTGCTGTGCAGTTTGCAGGGGGCGGCGAGTCCAGCGACGCATGGCATATGTCAACCCCGCATCCGGAAGGACATGGGGCCAGGAGTGCGATGGTTGCGGCATTGGCGGCGGCGCAGATTGAACCATCGGATATTGGCTATGTCAATGCACACGGTACTGCAACACCTGCCAACGACCGGTCAGAGGCGGCCGCTGTGATAGGTGTTTTTGGGGAGCACGGCGTACCCGTGTCTTCAACCAAAGGCATAACGGGGCATGCACTGGGTGCAGCGGGTATCGTCGAAGCCATCGTTACTGCACAGGCACTGGCGCATCAGGTATTGCCGCCCGTAGCCAACCTTGTTTCGCCCGATCCCTTGCTCGCTTTGGACTTGGTGCTGGAGGCCAAACCCGCCTTGTTTCAATACGCCATGAGCAACAATTTCGGTTTTGGGGGCAGCAACTGCACACTTATCTTTAAAAAAACGGATTGATGTGAGCGCCCTACATTTCCATCTCCACGCTGCGAGTGTTCTTGCGCCGGGCATGACATCGTTGGCGCAGCTGCGGTCAGTCTGTCGTGGCAATCAGATTCCTGTATCGGCTGAAGTCCTGCAGTTGCCAAGTCCGGAAATGCTGCCGGCCAATGAACGGCGCCGGGCGAGCCAGGTTGTTCGATTGACGCAGGCCTGCATTCAGCAAGTTCTGGAAAATTGCCCTTTTCCTGTTGAATCCTTGCGTTCAGTATTCGCGACTGACGAAGGCACTGGGGAGGTTTATCAGCAGATACTGCAAGCGGTGACCACCACACGGCAAGTGTCTCCGGTGATGTTTTCCAATTCTGTACAGAACGCCCCGTCGGGGTATTTTTCAATTTCCTGGCGTAACCGGCAGTCCTCAACAGTGGTTAGTTTGGGTGTGGAGAGTTTTGCCAGCGGTCTTTTGTGTGCAGTAACCGAGGCTATGGCGTGCGAACAACCCGTGCTGCTCGTCGCCTACGATCCTCCGATGGCCGCCCCCATGGATGAATTGATTTCCATACAGGAGGCAACTGCAAGCGCGTGGATCATCAGCAGCGGGGCAGCATGTGATAACACGCCAGTGCTTGGTTCTTTTGCACTCGAACTGGAGCACGCTGGAAGTCATGCCCCTACGGTCTGGCCCACCTGGTTGCCAACAAAGTGGGCAACAAACAGCAGCGCGTCGGCACTTGCTGCCCTGGGCCTTCTGGAGGCACCAATAGAGACGACTTACCGGATGACGTTCGGAACGCAGCTGCTTTGCCTGCAGCGCTTGGCTTGAGATCTGTCATGAATTTGAACCATGCTGATATTGAGCGCCTTTTGCCGCATAAAGGCGCAATGTGTTTTCTGGATGCTGTCACGGATTGGGACGATGAAAACATATGTTGTAGCGCCACTGCACCTGGTACAGAGCATCCGCTCATGCGCAGCGGTAGAGTGTCGGCTTTTGTTGCCATTGAATATGCTGCACAAGCGACAGCTTTGCACGGAGCATTGCTTGATGCAGCAAGCAGTCCTCAAGCAGGCATGTTGGCTACTCTGCGCGATGTGGATCTTCATCGCATGTGGTTTCCGGTCAGCGATGACGCTCTGACCATCCATGCGAAATTGCTTTCTCGAACCGCTGGCGGGTGTTCGTATTCGTTTAAAGTTGCCAGTGCGCGCCAACCCATTGCCAGCGGTTGTCTGCTGGTGGCATTCCGGTCTTCAATTGAACGATGAAAAAACAGTCGAATTCTTCGCCACGGAGCGCGTTGGTTACTGGCGGTAGCGGTGCCATTGGTGCCGCTATCTGTCGCGCCCTTGCGGCCGACGGGGTGCATGTGTTTGTGCATGCCAACCGTGGGATTCAACGTGCTCAAGCGGTGGTGGCCGAAATAAGCGCAGCCGGTGGAATGGCAGATGCAGTCGCTTTCGACCTGACTGATGAGGCTCAGGTGAAGGTTTCAGTTGACGCTTTGCTTGCCTCCGGCCCCATACAGATACTGGTCAACAATGCCGGTGTACACAGTGATGCGTTGATGGCTGGTATGAGTTCAGCGGCCTGGCATGAGGTCATTGATACCAATCTGAACGGGTTTTTCCGGGTAACGCAGCCGCTGCTGATGCCTATGGTACGCACCCGCTGGGGCCGTATTATCAACATTAGCTCCGTTGCCGGGCAGGCGGGCAATCGTGGTCAAGCCAACTATTCGGCTGCCAAGGCGGGGCTTCACGGAGCAACGAGATCATTGGCCATCGAGTTGGCTGGGCGCGGCATAACGGTCAACGCTGTAGCACCTGGCGTGATTGATACCGGGATGGCTGCGGATGTCTTTACGCCGGAAAAAATCAAGGCACTGGTCCCTGCTGCGCGTGCCGGCCGCCCCGAGGAAGTTGCTGCGCTGGTTACCTTCCTCGCATCTGATGCGGCGAGCTACATCACAGGTCAAATCATCGGTGTAAACGGGGGACTCTACTGACCATGACAGACGAAAAAACCAAATTGGCAGCTATTTCATGGGACGGTGTATGGATCGTTATTCCCGCTTACAACGAGGCACGAACCATTCGCATTTTGGCGCTGGACGCATTGGCACAATGTAGCCGCGTGATAGTGGTCGATGACGGCTCAAATGATGGAACGGCCGAACAGTTGCAGGGCTTGCCTGTCACGGTCCTGACCCATCAGGACAATCAGGGCAAGGCCGCCAGCCTTCGGACAGCTTTCCGGTATGTCCTTGAACGCGACGCCCAATGTGTCATATCAATAGATGGCGACGGCCAGCATTGTCTGGCAGATGCTGTAGGTTTGCTTGGTGTGTGGTCAGCGCATCCTCGGCATATTGTGATCGGTTCGCGCTTGCATGATCGTGCCCAGTTTCCGCCAGCGCGCTATCGAGCCAACCGATTCGCCTGCTTTTGGATATCCTGGGCAGCGGGGCATCCGATTGCAGATTCCCAATCGGGCTTTCGCGCGTATCCCCGCGAAGTCATGCGCCTTGCACTGAGCAGCATGGTTCGAAGCAAGCGATTTACATTTGAGAGCGAGATATTGATTGTTGCTGCACAGCAGGGGCATCCGACATTGGCTATGGCCATTCCCAGCAGCTATCCCGTCAATGCCCGTCCCAGTCATTTCCGTCCCGTGGCAGATATTGCCAAGATCGTGGTGATGGTTGCGGGCCAGTTACTAAAGCAGGGCATGGCCCCGCTCGGCCTGTGGCGCAGTCTCAAGAAAGCAAAGGTATTGCCGGGTCGGTCGATGCTTGAGAAGACCCCCAAGGCGTCAGGCACCCGTGATGTTGCAGGTAAAGTGACTTTGCAATGAGCACCGCCCAAGGTATTCTGGTTGCCGAGCAATTGTTTTATCAATACCCAGGGCAAGACACTCCGGCACTGTGCGGAGTTGATCTAAAACTCCAGCGCGGCCAGGCAGTCGGGCTGCTGGGGCCTAATGGTTCGGGCAAGTCGACATTGATCAGCCTGTTGATCGGCTTGCGGACACCGCAGGGTGGGAATGTCCGCCGCGCCGATGGCAAGGTCCCTGTGATAGCGTGGGTTCCGCAAGAGTACGCCTTTTATCCTGAACTCACCTGCAAGGAGAACCTGGATTTTTTCGCCGCCATGCTGGTCTTGTCATCGGCCGAATCATCACGTCGTATCGATGCGGCTATCGACAGTTGCATGTTGCAGGAGTTTTCCCGGCGCAGGGCGCGGCATTGTTCTGGTGGCGTGAGGCGACGATTAAATCTGGCAATCGCACTGTTGCAGCAGCCCGATGTGCTTCTGCTCGATGAACCGACTGTGGGCGTTGATCCGCAATCACGCGCATTCCTGCTGGAGCGCGTACACGATCTGGTTGGTGCGGGAACGTCTGTACTGTATGCGACTCACTACATGGAAGAGGTCAGCAAGGTGTGTTCGCATATCCTGCTCCTGGACCATGGCCGTGTGTTGGCTGGCGGTGACCTGAAGACCCTGCTCCAGGGGTCGGGCTCTGTTCCTTTCGAGAACCTTGAGTCTTTATTCATGCATCACACTCAGCGCCGGTTGCGCGACTAGGCATGCAAACCATCAAACACCGACTGATTCAGATTTTCCGACTTGCGGTCAAGGAATGGCGGTTGCTGGGACGTAATCCGCATGGACTGGCTGTACTGTTTTTCATGCCTGCGCTGTTTGTGCTGGTCATGTCATTCACACTCAAGAACACGCTGCTCGTTCGGGTCAATATACCCGTCATCGGTTGGGTGCTTGAGGACACGACTCCAGCTGCCAGGCAGTGGACGCAGGAGTGGCTGGAACGGAACGCAGGACACCGGTTTGAAACGCGGGAAGCACTGTTGCTTGCCTTGAAGGCCCGGCAGGTCGAGGCTGGCGTGATCGTGCGTGCGCCGTGGCTTGGGCCGGATGGTCGTCCGCGCAGTGAAAAGCTTGAAATGTGGCTGGGCAATCGTATTCAGCCAGCAGTTGCGGCGAGGCTGAGAGCGGAGCTGAATTTTTCCTTATTGCAGGTGCAAATGAAAATGGCTGCGGCTGAGGCCGGACCATTCGCCAGTCTTTTGTTGAGTGGTGCTACGGATGCCGAACTGCTGCCCAGTCAAGCTACTTCTACGATCCGCTACCTTTACGAGATTGAGTCAGGGCGAACCATGACGGCTGTTCAGCAAAGCGTTCCCGCATGGCTGGTATTTGGCATGTTTTTCGTGGTGATTCCCATTGCGGGTGTGTTGATCCAGGAACGTAACGATGGCACATTGACTCGACTCGGAACTTTCGGGGTCTCACCGAGCACCGTATTGGCAGGAAAGCTGTTTGCTTTCATGCTGTTGAACTGGGTTCAGCTTATCTTCATGCTGCTGGTTGGGCATTGGTTGGTTCCGTTGCTTGGTGGCGACGCCTTGCAGTTGAACGTTGCGCCTGGATGGTTTTTGCTGATGGTAGTGGCGACCAGCGCTGCAGCGGTCGGGATGGCATTGTTAATCGCCGCATGCACACGTAGTTTCGAGCACGCTTCAGCTCTGGGGGGCGGGCTCAACGTGGTGCTTGCTGCAATAGCCGGCATTATGGTGCCGCGCATGCTGATGCCACCCGTGCTCCAAAACATTTCTGAATGGTCGCCCATGGGGTGGGCTTTGGATGGCATGCAGTCGGTCTTTCTTGGAGATCCGGATATGGCATTTATCCTTCCTCGTGCTGGTTTGTTGCTGATTTTTTCCGTAGTCTGTTTTTCGTTCAGCTGGTGGTCTCTTTGCCGTCAGGAATTACGCAGCTGATTTTGTGTTGCATGGGCACCCAAAACAAGGGCGCGGCGCGGCATTGGTTGCTGCCTTGTTGATGATTCCGTAGCTTGTGCAAATCACGCTTGGCCTGCATCAGGCCTGTTTGATCAGCAAACGGGGCTTGAGGTGGTGTTGTAACTGCGGCCAGTGCTGTTACAACAGACGCTGACCGCCCCGCTGAAGTTCAATAAAACGCTTGCAAACCCGTTTGCGCCCGGCCCAGAATCAAGGCATGCACGTCGTGTGTGCCTTCATAGGTGTTGACGGTTTCCAGGTTGATCATGTGGCGGATGACGTGGTATTCGTCATGGATGCCGTTGCCGCCATGCATGTCACGCGCCATGCGCGCAATGTCAAGAGACTTGCCGCAGCTGTTGCGTTTGATGATTGAAATCATCTCTGGCACGTCCTTGCCTTCATCCATCAGGCGGCCGACGCGCAGGCAGGCCTGCAGGCCCAGGGCGATTTCGGTCTGCATGTCGGCCAGCTTTTTCTGGATCAGCTGGTTTTGTGCGAGAGGGCGGCCAAACTGCTGGCGGTCAAGGGTGTACTGGCGGGCGCGAAACCAGCAGTCTTCAGCCGCGCCCAGAGCGCCCCAGGCAATGCCGTAACGCGCCTTGTTCAGACAGCCAAACGGGCCCTTGAGGCCGCTGACATTGGGCAGCATGTTTTCTTCAGGCACAAACACATCGTCCATCACGATCTCACCTGTGATGGAGGCGCGCAGGCTCATCTTTCCTTCGATTTTTGGTGCGCTCAGGCCTTTCATGCCTTTTTCAAGAATAAAACCGCGAATCGACTCCTGCCCGCCAACCTTGCCATCGGGGTCTTCAAGCTTGGCCCAGACCACAAACACATCGGCAATCGGGCTGTTGGTGATCCACATCTTGGCACCCTTGACGATGAAGCCGCCGTCCACCGGTTTGGCGCGGGTCAGCATGCTGGCCGGGTCGCTGCCGTGGTTGGGTTCGGTCAGGCCAAAGCAGCCTACCCATTCGCCAGTCGCCAGTTTGGGCAGGTATTTCAGGCGTTGTGCCTCGCTGCCGTAGGCATTGATCGGATGCATGACCAGGGAAGACTGCACACTGATGGCGCTGCGGTACCCGCTGTCAACCCTTTCAACTTCTCGCGCCACCAGGCCGTATGACACGTAATTCAGACCAGCGCAGCCGTAACCTTCAATCGTCGAGCCCAGAAAGCCCATGGCACCGGCTTCATTCATGATCTCGCGGTCAAACTTTTCATGGCGTGCAGCCATCAGCACGCGGGTCTGCAGCTTTTCCTGGCAGAACTCATGCGCTGCGTCCATCACGGCGCGTTCGTCATCGCTGAGCTGGTCGACCAGCATAAAAGGGTCTTCCCACTTGAATTTGGCTTTGGCTGTTGTTTGCATGGTGTCTCCGGAAGGGGTTTTGGGATGCAGCATTGTTCGGCATTCAAGAATACTTGTCTAATACAAAATACTGATTCAACAATACATTTTTTATATTCATGGAATTCCGTCACCTGCGTTATTTTCTGGTGCTGGCTGAAGAGTTGCATTTTGGCCGGGCAGCGCGGCGTCTGGCGATTTCGCAGCCGCCGCTGTCGCTCAATATCCAGCAGCTCGAAGCCTCCGTTGGCGCGGTTTTGCTCACGCGCAACAGCAAATCGGTGCAACTGACCGCCGCTGGCCGTGCTTTTGTACCCGCCGCCCGGGCACTGCTCGACCAGGCTACACAGGCCGCCCATCTTGCCAAGGATGTGGGGCAGGGCATTGCTGGCAGCCTGAGCATTGCGTTTGCCGGCACCATGATTTACAGCGGTCTGCCGGAAATTCTGGCGCGTTTTCAGGCCGCCCACCCCTTGCTGCGGGTGATGCTGAAAGAACTCAGCTCCAGCGAACA
>JAZKIK010000175.1:13258-14277 GCA_040384925.1 Pseudomonadota bacterium
CTGACGGGGGGCATCCTCGCGCTAAGCGCCGCCGCGCTGACCAACGCCAGCAACCTCGCCCTCGACAAGGGCCCGATGGGCAAGGTGTTCGCCGGCTTCGCCCCGTTGAACGAATTCTGGGCCGCCCACCCCTTGCTGCGGGTGATGCTGAAAGAACTCAGCTCCAGCGAACAGCTGATTGAACTGGCGCACGACAGGCTGGACCTCGGTTTTGTACATACCACCCGCGTGCCACCCGAGCTGAGCCAGATTCTGGTTGCCAGCCAGGCCTTTGTGGTCTGCCTGCCCGCCGGGCATGCACTTGCAAACCGGCCTGCGGTTGCCCTGGATCAGCTCAGGGGCGAACCACTGGCCGTGGTGTCACGCACTGTCTCGCCTGACTACCATGACCGCATCATCCAGGCCTGTCTGGACGCCGGGTTTTACCCGGAAATCAGGTACGAGCTGCAGCACTGGCTCAGTGTGGTGTCGCTGGTGTCACGCGGCATGGGCGTGGCGCTGGTACCCGAGGCGCTGCAAAAATCGGCTATGCCGGGCACTGTTTTTGTGCCGCTGCAGACCTTTACAGCCCCCTATGACACACATTGCCTCTGGAAAACCAGCCGCGATAGCGCCGCGCTGGCCGCTTTTGTAGCCGCCGTGCGCGGCCTTTGATGTATCCAATGAAGGTAAATATTCACCTTCTTTACCGCAGCTTGTTGGTCTGGGGGCGTCAAAGCTGCCACTATCAAGGCTTCAAATCAATTCAAGGAGAACGGCATGAACCCGTATATCTGGTGTGTGGTGGGTGCCCTCCTTGGCGGGTTGGCAGGCCTGCTGATGAATACAAATGATCGAACCATCATCATTGAAAACGTGCTGGTAGGCGTTTTTGGCGCTTACATTGGAGGCGATTTTGTAGCGGTGATGGTCAATGGTGCGCTGGTCAATGCGGACTTCAGCGCGGGCTCGCTTGCTTATGCATTGACAGGCGCATTGGTGAGCCTGCTGCTGTTGCGCCTGATGCGCCGCGCGGTAGG
>JAZKIK010000176.1:0-3050 GCA_040384925.1 Pseudomonadota bacterium
TTGAGCACGAGGATCACATGGTTGTAGATCACCTCGATGCCGTTGACGTTCAGGACGATGGGATTGGTTTGCGTCATAACTTTTATCGTTTACAGATTACTTGCGTTATCTTGTTCAAAACCGCCGTGAAACCGTCCTGCCAGCCAGCCTGCCTGCCTGCCTGCATTTGCCGGGGTTGCACGCCAGCAGGGGCCGTGGAACTGGCTTTGCCAGGCCAAAAGGCGCCGCCCCTTGCAAGGGGGAGGGTGAAGCGACACGAAGTGCGCGAGACCACGGGGGTGTGCCTAGCTCTTCAGACCACGGGGGTGTGCAATCAGCTCTGGCAGTCCTCTGGAGTGCGCGCCGTAAGCTTTTTCTCAGCGGCGTAGCGGGCGGCGGTGGATTTGACCAGCGGTTTGATGATCTGCTCATCAGCCTGCAGCCAGTCCGAACTGAACTTCCAGGCCTTGCCGTCCCAGGTGTGTATGCGGGCCCAGGCCGCACCCATGTGGTCTGTACACGAGGTGCTGATGGGGCGCATCACACCGGCAAAACCCAATGCGTCCAGCTTCGCCTGTGTCAGGTTCAGGTTTTCCAGGCCCCAGCGAACCTGCTCGCCGGTCATGACCTTGCCTTTGCCGAAACGCTCTTGTGCCGAACGAATGCCCTCGACACCGAGCATGGCGCTCATGGCACCGCGCATGTAAAGGACCTGGCCGACTTCTTCTTTCGGGCCTGTGCCCTGGCCTTTGCCGTGCACCATATCGACCACGTCTTTCACCAGTTTTGATTGCGGTTCGGCCCCGTGCTGCATGGTCACGGCGTTGTAGCCCTTGGCACCGTCAGCCACGTCTTTGACGTCGGGTTCGGCACCGGCCCACCACACGCCATACATTTTTTCGCGTGGGTAGCCAGTGGCCTGCGCTTCCTTGATAGCGGTGGAATTCATCACACCCCAGCCCCACAGCAAGGTGTAGTCGGGCCGCGCCTGGCGTATCTGCAGCCAGGTGGCTTTTTGTTCCACGCCGGGTGCAGTCACGGGCAGCAACTGCAACTCAAAACCCAGCTGTTTGCTGCGTTCAGTCAGCAAGGCGATGGGCTCCTTGCCGTAAGGGCTGTCGTGGTAGACCAGTGCGATTTTTTTGCCCTTGAGTTTGTCGAGGCTGCCTTCTTTTTTGCCGATGGCCTGCAAGATGGCGTCGGAGGCAACCCAGTAGGTGCCGGCCAGCGGGAAATTCCATTTGAAGATGGAGCCGTCAGCACTTTCACTGCGGCCATAGCCCACGGTGACGACGGAAATCTTGTCAGTGGGGGCTTTTTCCGTGATGGCAAAAGTGGCACCCGTCGACAGTGGCTGCACAAAAGCTGCGCCGCCGTTTTTGCCCTTGAGGCGTTCGTAGCATTCGACGCTGCGCGCCGTGTCGTAGCCGGTTTCACACTCTTCAAAAGTCAGCTTGACGCCATTGAGGCCGCCTCTGGCATTGACCAGCTTGAGGTAGTCCACATAACCATTGGCCCATGGTGTGCCGTTGGGCGCATAGGGGCCGGTACGGTAAGACAGTACCGGAATGAACTGCTCCTTGGCCTGGGCGAATGCGCTGCTTGCTACCAGCGATGAGGCTCCGGCCGATACTGCGGCGAGGGCCAAAATAAACTTGCGAGTCTTCATTGTTGTCTCCTGAAAATTTAAAAGCAAAGCACCTGAAAAATCGATACCTCAGTAAACCGGCAAACCGCCGGAAACGCATTGGTAATTGCGCCTATCTTTACTCCCGACAAGGGTTTTGCGGGAATCAGTGGGGAAAGGGCCATAGGCGCAACTTCTGTTTTCCAATCGCCCAGAGTTTGGCCAGGCCATGCGGCTCCACGATCAGGAACCAGACAATCAGGCCACCAAAAATCATCAACTCGGCATGCGAGATGCCTGCGGTGGAAATCTCAAGGCCAAACAAACCCGCGATCACTGGCAAAAACTGGCTCAGCGCGATGGGCAGGATAGTGATGAAGGCGGCCCCCAGAAAACCACCCAGAATAGAGCCCATGCCGCCAATGATCACCATGAACAGCAGGCGAAATGACTGGTCAACTGAAAAGGCGGCGGGCTCCCATGCTCCCAGATATACAAAACCCCACAGCGCGCCCGACATGCCGATGATGAAGGAGCTGACAGCGAAGGCGCTGAGCTTGGCGTAGATGGGGCGGATGCCAATCACGGCAGCAGCCACGTCCATGTCACGAATCGCCATCCACTCCCGTCCAATCGCACCGCGCACCAAGTTTTTGGCCAGCAAGGCCACCACCACCAGAATGGACAGGCAAAGCCAGTATTTGCTGTGGGCACTCTCAATCGGCAGACCAAACACCTGCAGATTGGAGACGGATACCGAGCCCGAAGGCGAATCCAGCGTGAACCATTTGATGCGCAGAAACATCCAGTCGCTGAAGAACTGGGCCGCCAGGGTTGCCACCGCCAGGTACAGACCTTTCACGCGCAGACTCGGAAGGCCGAACAAAATACCGAAGGCGGTGGCGCACAAGCCGCCCAGTACCAGCGCCGGAATCAGCGGCATGCCGGGAATGCGTGCAAAGAAGTTGTAGGCCCCGTAAGCGCCGACCGCCATGAATGCACCCGAACCCAGCGAGATCTGGCCGCAGTAACCAACGAGAATATTCACCCCCAGCGCCGCCAGTGAAATGATCAAGAATGGAATCAGGATGGCGCGGAAAAGATAGTCGCTGGCCAGCAAGGGCACGGCGACGAACGCAAAAAGCAGGAACAGGGCAACTACCAGTCTGTCCTGGGCAATCGGAAAGATCTGCTGGTCTGCCCGGTAGGTGGTTTTGAATTGGCCGTTTTCTCTGTAGATCATGGAAAGGCAATCTTTTTAAATGAATTCAGGCTGTAGTGCAGGTTTATCGGGCATTGGTAGCTATTAAAAGTGTAGTAAAAATCCCAGGTGAATGCCGTTTTCCCTTCAAGCAGGGGCCGCGGGACTGGCTCTGCCAGACCGCAGGAGCAGCGGCCCCCTCGGGGCTGAGCGCTGCGGCTCCAAACCCGCCTGCGCGGGTTT
>JAZKIK010000177.1:0-1802 GCA_040384925.1 Pseudomonadota bacterium
TCTTCATCGTCGTCAGACTCGTCATCGTCAGCCTGCGCTGCCTGCGCCATGGCGGGCCGGCTGGCCATGTATTCCAGACCGGCAGCGACCGTCAAAAACCACTCTCCGCCCGGCTCTTTCAGCACAACTTGCGCCAGTGGTTTGGCCCAGGGTGCCAGTTGCACCGCGTCCTCAAAGCTGCCCCAGTCAGGGAACTCATCGGCCTCATGGCTCAGCAAATGGTCCATCACGGCTGGCAAGGTGAATGAAAAAGCCTGATGAAAAACCACCGCCACCATTTCTGGGCTGAGTTCCATCATGTGAACCAGAAAACCGATTTCCTTGCGTTTGTCAGCCAGCCGCTGGCGCAGTACATCACGGCCTTCCGAGTCAAAGGTCAGATCATCCATTTCAGACTGGTAAGCCGAACGCAGATCAAGAAAAAAGCGGGAAATAGTCATGTAAAGCCGTGTTTTGGAGTTTTTTGAATGTTTTGGATACTTTGTGCCGTCCGACGTTCAAACAAGCTCTCTGAAATAATTTGTCCAGATTTCACGCGCTGTATCAATCGGGCTGTCCAGCAGGTTGCGGCGGCGGTTGTCGTCATAAGCCTGGCGTTTGGTGGCATCCGAAAGCACATCGTATGCCTCCTGCACTGCACGAAAACGTGCAGCCGCGTCCTCAGCGGCATTTCTGTCCGGGTGATAAAACGAGGCTTTCTGACGAAAGGCTTTTTTGATGTCGGCCAGCGAGGCTGCGCTGCTCAGGCCCAGGGTGGTGTAGTGGTCGGTCACGTCTGAAGGATTCCGGAAGAATTTATTGCCATTCGGACAAACGCCCCTCAACCAGCCGGAAGCGCCGGGCACAACGGGCAGCCAGCGATTCATCATGCGTCACCATGATAAAAGCCGTGCCCTGGTCACGCGCCAGTTGCAGCATCAGCTCAAACACACCGTCAGCCGTGCTGCGGTCAAGATTGCCTGTGGGTTCGTCGGCCAGAACGCAGGCTGGCTGCGTGACCAGCGCACGGGCAATCGCCACACGCTGGCGTTCACCACCTGACAGTTCTGCCGGGCGGTGGTGAATGCGGTCCTTCAGGCCCACACTGGCAAGCATTTTGGTCGCGACCTGCGCAGCATCGGCCGGTGCCATGCGCCGTATCCACAAGGGCATGGCGACATTGTCGAGCGCGCTGAACTCGGGCAACAAATGGTGAAACTGGTAAACAAAACCCAGATACTGGTTACGCAACTGGCCCTGACGTTCTGCCGACAAGGTGGCCAGGTTCTGGCCCTTAAGCGTCACCTGGCCGCTGGTGGGTGCGTCCAGCCCGCCCATCAGATGCAGCAAGGTGCTTTTGCCAGAGCCCGACGCGCCAACAATCGCCAGCGTTTCACCGGGGTGCACCTGCAGGTCAACACCCTGCAGCACGGTGACGTCAAGGCGGCCTTCGATAAAACGTTTGGTAATGCCTTTGGCCTGCAGCACAACTTCATTAGGAAGCGTGGGGGTCATATTATTCATAGCGCAGTGCCTCTGCCGGATTTACGCGGCTGGCGCGCCAGCTTGGGTACAGGGTGGCCAGAAAAGCCAGAATCAGTGCAATCACGGCAATCGGCATGATGTCGCCGTATTGTGGTTCGCTGGGCATACGGCTGATGAGGTAAATTTCAGGGGACAAAAAGCTGGTTCTGAACAAACTTTCCAAGGCAGGCACGATCACATCGATATTAAAGGCAATGCCCAGGCCCAGCAGCAGCCCGGCAAATGTGCCAATCACCCCTACCATCGCGCCCTGCACCACAAAAACACCCATGATGCTT
>JAZKIK010000178.1:0-3174 GCA_040384925.1 Pseudomonadota bacterium
AATGAGCGCAATTGTTGATATCGTCGGCCGCGAAATTCTCGACAGCCGTGGCAACCCTACCGTCGAATGTGACGTGTTGCTGGAGTCAGGTGTCATGGGCCGTGCTGCGGTTCCGTCGGGTGCCTCAACCGGGTCGCGGGAGGCCATCGAACTGCGTGACGGCGACAAGTCACGTTACCTGGGCAAGGGCGTGCTCAAGGCGGTTGAACACATCAACACCGAAATTTCAGAAGCCGTGCTCGGGCTGGATGCCAGTGAACAGGCTTTTCTGGACCGCACCCTGATTGACCTTGACGGCACCGACAACAAGTCGCGCCTGGGCGCCAATGCCATGCTGGCTGTCAGCATGGCCGTGGCCCGTGCAGCGGCGGAAGAAGCCGGCCTGCCGTTGTACCGTTACTTTGGCGGCAGCGGCGCGATGCAAATGCCCGTACCCATGATGAATGTGGTCAATGGCGGTGCGCATGCCAACAACAACCTTGATTTGCAGGAATTGATGATCATTCCGGTAGGCGCGCCCAGCTTTCGTGAAGCGGTGCGTTACGGTGCTGAAGTTTTCCATGCACTGAAAAAGATCCTGCACGACAAGGGCATGAGCGTGGCCGTGGGTGACGAAGGCGGTTTTGCACCTAATGTGCCCAGCCATGAGGCAGCCATCCAGATGATTCTGGAAGCGATTGACAAGGCCGGTTTTGTTGCTGGCGAGCAGATTGCACTGGGCCTGGACTGCGCCGCCTCCGAGTTTTACAAGGACGGCAAATACGTTCTGTCTGGTGAGGGCCTGAGCCTGGACGCCGACGAATGGACCAACATCCTGGCCACCTGGGTGGACAAATACCCCATCATCAGCATCGAGGACGGCATGGCCGAAGGCGACTGGGATGGCTGGAAAAAGCTGACCGAACGCCTGGGCAAAAAGGTGCAACTGGTCGGTGACGACCTGTTTGTGACCAACACCAAAATCCTCAAGCAGGGTATTGACATGGGTGTTGCCAACTCGATCCTGATCAAGATCAACCAGATTGGCACGCTGACCGAGACTTTTGCCGCCATTGAAATGGCCAAACGTGCCGGTTACACCGCCGTGATTTCCCATCGCTCGGGTGAAACCGAAGACACGACGATTGCCGATATTGCGGTTGGCACCAACGCTGGCCAGATCAAGACCGGCTCGCTCTCACGCTCTGACCGCATGGCCAAATACAACCAGTTGCTGCGCATAGAAGAAGACCTGGGCGACATTGCCAGCTACCCTGGTCGCGCGGCTTTCTACAACCTGCGTTAAACCTGGAAATCGTGATGAACCCCGCGTTTGTGGCTGCATTCGTGCAGTGCCTGCCGTGGGGTTCAGTGTTTTTTTTCTCCCATCGTGATGTGCAGATTCACAAGGTCGGGGCATTGTGAATCGTTTGGTCACGCTGATTCTGATCGCCCTGCTCGGGGTATTTCATGCACAGCTGTGGTCGGGCCGCGGCAGCATTCCTTCGGTGCGTGAAATGCAGCAGCGGCTGGACGCACAACAAGCCAAAAATATCAAGGAACAGCTCGGCAATGACCAGCTTGCGGCCGAAGTCAGGGACTTGAAAGAGGGCCTTGAAATGGTTGAAGAAAAAGCCCGTTCAGAGCTTGGCATGGTCAAACCCAACGAAATCTTTGTGCAGATCAATAAATAGCAAATCGACCGGTTTTTTTGCTTTTTACTGTTTCCCAGCACTCCCAAACACCTTGACCGAACTGAAAATTGCGCTTTGGGGCGCTCCGGGTATGGGCCAGGCAGAACTGGCTGATCAATTGACGCCGGCTTTAAGACAGCTGCCCATGCTGGCAAAAGGCACTTTGGATGCGTCTTTGTCCATTGAAGTTCTTGAGGCAAGCACAGCACCCAAAAACCATTCGGTTTTTGATCTGAATTTTCTGATGGGGCTTGAACTGGCTGCCTCGGAAACCTTGACCAAAAAAAGCCAGTCTGCAGACTTCCAAATCAGGGCATCCCTGGCCAGCACAGGTACGGCCTATGAGGTTTTGTACGGCACGGCACCAGACCGGCTGGCCCAGGCGCTTGAAGCGATTCGCAATCTGATCAAAAACCGCTTTGGAGTGTCTGCTGAGCTCCAGGCTGCCCGCGCACAACGCCCCTGGGTCTGGGCCTGTGAAAAATGCAGTGACCCGGTGTGTGAACACCGGCTTCTGACTGATCTGCTGGCAAGCCGCCCCGCCGCCGGGTCGGAGTAGTTACTGGACCGTAGTGCTGGGCGGCTGCTGGCGGTCTGGCTGGGTAAAAAGCTGTGCCGCATCCACCGGATCAAAGTTGTATTGCGCGCCGCAAAACTCGCAGGTCACACCGACACTGCCACGCTCGGCAATCACACTTTCAATTTCCTCAACACCCAGGCCACGCAACATGTTGCCCACCCGCTCGCGTGAGCAGCTGCAGCCAAAAGCCGGTTGCAACACCTCAAAACGGGTAATAGGCTCTTCCCAGAACAGGCGATGCAAAATCGTGTCTGCATCCAGGCTCAACAGCTCTTCACGTTTGAGGGTGGCGGCCAGCATGGCGATACGGTTGTAGTCTTCGTTGACACCAATCTGGTCTTCATTGGCGTCACGGTCTGTCTGGCCTTCCAGGTTGCCCTGCCCCTTGACGGGCAAACGCTGGATCAGCAGCCCGGCAGCGATGTTGCCATCTGCAGCCAGAATCAGTTTGGTGTCCAGCTGCTCGCTTTGCAGCATGTAGTGTTCCAGCACTTCGGCCAGGTTTTCAATCTTTTCATGCTGGTCACCAAACAGCGGCACCACACCCTGGTAAGCCTGCTGTCCCGGCATTTTGTCTTTCGGGTCGAGCGTGATAGCACAGCGGCCTTCGTTGTTCACATTGACCAGTTGGCTCAGCGAAGCCCCTGCTTCAATGGCACCGGTCACAGTGGCGGTGGCGCGCAATGTCATGTCGGGTTGAACCTCGGCCACGGCCAGTTTGACCGGGCCATCACCAAAAATCTGCAAAATCAGCGCGCCATTGAACTTGATATTGCCTTGCATCAAGGCACCTGCAGCCGTCATTTCACCCAGGAGATGCATGACTTCAACCGGGTAACCACCGGCGGCCTGCCTGCGTTTGAGGATTTCCTGCCACGAGTCTGTCAGGCGTACCAGCATGCCGCGCACTGGCAGGCCGTC
>JAZKIK010000179.1:0-1875 GCA_040384925.1 Pseudomonadota bacterium
CCCTGCAATCCGAGAATAAAAAGACGCCGAAAACAGGGGCCCACCCAGCCGCCGCCTACCAGCGGGGCGCAGTGCACATGATGTGGGTGCACCCTGTAGAGAAGGCGACAACCCTATATGGAGACAACATGAAAATATCAAGAATGGCGGGGCGTTTTTCGTCCGGCCTGCTTCTCGCCGGGCTGCTGGCGGGATGTGGTGGCAGTGACAATGCGCCGCCAGAAACACCCCCACCCCAGAAAGTACCTGAGACACCTCAGGCGCAGACACCCCCAGTTCAGACACCGCCAACGCAGCGCCAGACCACGCTTGGCCAGGTAACAGGTGTTGACCTCTCCGCAAGCAGTGGCACCTACGCCTGGAAGGGCATTCCATATGCCAAGGCCCCTGTAGGTGCGCTTCGCTGGAAGGCTCCGGCCGATGCCGAGCCCTGGGCCACGGCCAAAAATACGCAGCAGTTCGGCAATGCCTGCGCATCCACAAGCCGTATCTATGGCCCGGGCCTGAACAACCGGCACGATGAAACCATAGGCACCAGCTTCAACAGCACGGTGGGCTCGGAAGACTGCCTCTACCTCAATGTGTGGCGCCCCGCCACCACCACAGAAAAACTGCCGGTGATCGTATGGGTCCATGGGGGCAGCAATATCACTGGCTACACCGCCGACCCGGTGTACGACGGTGCCAATCTGGCGAAGACGGCCAATGCAGTTGTCGTCAGCGTCAACTACCGGCTGGGCGTGCTGGGCTTTCTGAATTCACTGCAGCTCAAGACCGGCAATGCGCAGGATGACTCTGGCAACTTCGCGCTGCTGGACCTCATCAAATCGCTGCAGTTCGTCAATAAAAACGCTGCCAGTTTTGGGGGTGATGCCGGCAATGTCACGCTGATGGGGCAGTCGGCAGGTGCGGTCAACGTCTGGGCGCTGATGACCTCACCGCTGGTCGTCAACGCCAGCCCGCCCTTGGTGCACCGCCTGATTCCCATCAGCGGCGGCATCGCAAGGGCGGAAGACGCGCCGCCGGCCCTGGCTGCGCAAACAGGCGGGCAGAACTGGTTTGTGCAGTCACTGGAGGACAAATCGGTCTGGGAAACGCGGGCAAATGCACTGCTCACCAACCTGCTGGTGTCTGACGGAACAGCGGCCGATACTGCAGCGGCAACAGCCTATATCGCTACGCGCACCCCGGCCCAGATCGCCACCTATCTGCGCAGCAAAAGCGCTGACCAGTTGCTGGACACGGTGGTGACCAAACTCAGGCCAGCCGGGCTGGGGGGATCCAACCCCATACCCGACGGTGTGGTGCTGCCCCTGAACCCGACCAATGAAATCAAGGCGGGCCGCTATCTGAAAGTGCCGGTTCTGGCAGGCACTGCACGCGACGAGATCAAGCTCTTTCCTGCCCTGACCTTTCCGTGGCTGGGCCTGGCCCCTGGCAGGGTGGCGACGCTGACTGACCCGGTCGTGTTTGCCAAGGCCTTCAGTTATGACCCCAATGCGCCTGCGACCATGAAGATTGAAGACTGGATTCCTGCGCAGTTTCTGCCAACTACAGCAGCCTACCCCGGCTTCAATGCCACAACGGACTATATCAACCAGCACTGGTTCATTCCCAACCGCGACAGCGTGCTGGCGGCACTGCAGACCAATGCCGGGCAGAAGATCTGGAACTACCGTTTCGACTGGGCACAGGAGCCAGCACCCTTCAACGAGGTGTTTGGCGCCGCACATGCCTTTGACCTGCCCTTTGTCTTCGGAAACTTCGGACCCTCGCTGTTTTCGAACTTCACCAACACCAACGCCAACCGGCCAGGGCGGCTGGCCCTGTCGGACGCCATGATGCGCAGCATAGGTGCCTTCGCCCTCAAGGGTG
>JAZKIK010000180.1:0-3260 GCA_040384925.1 Pseudomonadota bacterium
CTGATCACCATGCCTGAAACAGCCACCCTGGCCGATGCCAAGGCCTTGCTGAACAAACACCGGCTGGAGCGGGTTCTGCTGATCAATGACAATTTCGAGCTGAAAGGCCTGATCACTGTCAAGGACATCACCAAACAGACCACCTTCCCCAACGCTGCGCGTGACGGACTTGGCCAGTTGCGTGTAGGCGCAGCCGTTGGTGTGGGTGAGGGCACTGAAGAGCGCGTTGAAGCACTGGTAAGAGCGGGTGTTGACGCCATCGTGGTCGATACCGCCCACGGCCACAGCAAAGGCGTGATTGACCGGGTCCGCTGGGTCAAGCAGAACTACCCGCAGGTTGATGTGATTGGCGGCAATATCGCGACGGGCGCAGCAGCGCTGGCGCTGGCCGAAGCCGGTGCCGATGGCGTCAAGGTAGGCATAGGCCCTGGCAGCATCTGTACCACCCGCATTGTCGCGGGTGTCGGTGTGCCGCAAATCATGGCGATTGACAACGTTGCCATGGCGCTGCGCGGCACAGGTGTGCCGCTGATTGGTGACGGCGGTATCCGCTACAGCGGCGACATTGCAAAAGCCATTGCGGCTGGTGCCAGTACCGTGATGATGGGCGGCATGTTTGCCGGTACTGAAGAAGCGCCAGGCGAAGTCATTCTGTACCAGGGCCGCAGTTACAAAAGCTACCGTGGCATGGGCAGCATAGGCGCGATGCAACAGGGCAGCGCAGACCGCTATTTCCAGGAATCGACCACTGGCAATCCGAATGCCGACAAACTGGTGCCTGAAGGTATTGAAGGGCGCGTCCCCTACAAGGGCTCCATGGTCAGCATCGTTTTCCAGATGGCCGGAGGCCTGCGCGCCAGCATGGGATATTGTGGCTGCGCAACGATTGAAGACATGCAGAACAAGGCCGAGTTTGTTGAAATCACCTCAGCCGGTATTCGTGAAAGCCATGTCCACGACGTGCAGATCACCAAGGAAGCACCTAACTACCGGGCAGACTAAATAGTCGCGCTCCCACAAGGCGTCTGGCAACAGACGCCTTTTTCTTTTTTTGCCTTGAAAAGTCACTCTCATGCAACACCAGAAAATCCTCATCCTGGACTTCGGTTCACAGGTCACACAACTGATCGCCCGCCGGGTACGTGAAGCCCATGTTTTTTGTGAAGTTCATCCCTGTGACGTCACGGATGAATGGATTCGTGACTATGCCAAAGATGGCAGCCTCAAAGGCGTGATCCTTTCCGGCAGCCATGCCAGCGTGTATGAAGACACGACCGACAAGGCGCCGCAAGCGGTTTTTGAACTGGGAATACCGGTTCTGGGCATCTGTTACGGCATGCAAACCATGGCCTGGCAGCTCGGTGGCAAGGTGGAAGGCGGTCACAAACGTGAGTTTGGTCATGCTGATGTGCGCGCGCGCGGCCACACCAGATTGTTTGACGGCATTCAGGACTACGCCACACCAGAAGGGCAGGGCATGCTGACGGTGTGGATGAGCCACGGCGACAAGGTGACCGAGCTTCCACCAGGCTTCAAACTCATGGCCAGCACCGAGAGTTGCCCGATAGCAGGCATGGCTGACGAAGAACGCGGCTTTTATGCTGTGCAGTTTCACCCCGAAGTCACACATACCAGACAGGGCCCGGCGATACTTGAGCGTTTTGTGCTGGGTATCTGCGGCACCCGCCCTGACTGGGTCATGGGCGACTACATCAGCGAAGCGGTGGAGAAAATCCGCAAGCAGGTGGGTGATGAAGAAGTCATTCTGGGTTTGTCGGGCGGCGTTGATTCATCAGTGGCAGCGGCGCTGATCCACCGCGCCATTGGCGACCAGCTGACCTGCGTTTTTGTCGATCACGGCCTGCTTCGCCTCAATGAAGGCGACATGGTGATGGACATGTTTGTTGGCAAGCTGCATGCAAAAGTCATTCGTGTGGACGCGGCGGACCAGTTTCTCGGCCATCTGGCCGGTGTCAGCGAACCCGAAGCCAAACGAAAAATCATTGGACGCGAGTTTGTAGAGGTCTTCAAGGCTGAAGCGCAAAAGCTCACAGCATCGGGTGCCAGCAAAAACGGGGCAAAGTGGCTGGCGCAAGGCACCATCTACCCGGATGTGATTGAGTCCGGCGGTGGAAAAAACAAAAAAGCCGTCACCATCAAAAGCCACCACAACGTCGGCGGTCTGCCCGAACAGCTGGGTCTGAAGCTGCTGGAGCCGCTGCGCGAGCTGTTCAAGGACGAAGTCCGTGAACTCGGTGTAGCCCTCGGCCTGCCACACGACATGGTGTACCGCCACCCCTTCCCCGGCCCCGGCCTGGGCGTGCGTATTCTGGGTGAAGTCAAAAAGGAATACGCCGATCTGCTGCGTCGTGCCGACGCGATTTTTATTGAAGAGTTGCGCAATTTCAGGGACGAAAACACAGGCAAGACCTGGTACGACCTGACCAGCCAGGCCTTTACCGTGTTTTTGCCAGTGAAAAGTGTTGGCGTGATGGGTGATGGCCGCACCTATGACTATGTAGTCGCCCTGCGCGCCGTACAGACCAGCGATTTCATGACCGCCGACTGGGCTGAATTGCCATATGCACTGCTGAAAAAAGTCTCAGGCCGCATCATCAACGAAGTGCGCGGCATCAACCGTGTGACGTATGACGTGAGCAGCAAACCGCCAGCTACGATTGAGTGGGAATGAAGGTTCAAAAATATCTTCAAATCAATCAACTGCGAAAAACCGTCGCAATTATTTAAAGGCCAGGTGCTCCTTCATCGGTGATTGATTTACAGGAATCGTCAACCTGTTTGTTGATCTGGTGAACAATCCTGGTGGAGATGACCCTCAGTCTCCTCGCGCTCGCCAGCGGCCAGTATCTCGCCAACCGAGGAAGGGGGACATGTCCTGGCTAACCAGCCACTGATTCGGTGCTTCAACCGCAATCTGGAGCCCTTGCAATGCAGGGCGAAACCGCTGCGCGAATGCGTTGGGCTGCTGGTCCAGTAGTGCGTTGGCATGGATCAGAAAGGTCGGTGCCTCGGCTGAGCATAGAGAAAGCATGAACACCATCTGCCGCCAAGCGTAAGCAGCATTTTTTATGCGGTGCAATTCAGTGCGCCAGTCCGAGGGCATCGACGCCGCCGAACACCTGCGCGGCAAGCTGGATATCCCGGTCATCTACCTCACGGCGCACAGCGATTCCGCCACGCTGCAAAAAGCCAAACTCACCGACCCCTCTGGTTATATCGTCAAACCCTTCGACGATTCA
>JAZKIK010000181.1:0-4087 GCA_040384925.1 Pseudomonadota bacterium
CGGCTGCTGCAATGGCCTGCAGTGGCGGGCGTTTTTCGGCCACAAGCGTGGCGGCAGAAACTGGTTTGTCCCAGCCGCTGCCTTCTACCAGCGCATCAAGTATTTTGCGGTAGGCCAGCATCATGTCGTCCACCACCCCGGCCGGAAACACGCCCTGCAGCACATCCCAGTGGCACAGCAGATTGCCGTCTTCTTCCGATATCTGGTGGTCAATCCAGATCTGCGGTGTGGAAGACACGTTGTAAACCGTGGTGCCCAGCCGGTCCCAAAGTGTTCCTTCAGATGCCGGCTGCGCGTTGGCCGATGGCCGCCGGAAGCCCAGCGTGCTGGTGAACACCACCGGAATCGTGCGCAAACCCTGGCCGTTCTGGCGCGCCACTTCACGCAGCACCTGTATGCCGTTGATGTCCGAATGGTCAATGTCCGAGGCCAGCCTGTGCATCAGCGTTTGCGCACGGTCGGTAAATGTTGCCGGGCGTGTGTCCACCTCAAGCAGCAGGGTGGAGGTGAAGTCACCCATCATGCTGGCCATGTCGGGGTGCAGCGGCGGCCGGTTGAACAGGGTCACGGTCAGGCAGAACTGTGCCGAACGGCTCCACATCGCCAGCACATCGGCATAAGTTGCCGCCAGCACCGATGGCAATGTCAGGCCGCGCTCCTGCGCCTGGCGTTTCAGCGCTTCGGTGTGATGGGCCTCCACACGCACCAGATGGCGCTTGAACTCGGGCAGATTGTTCTGCGCGTCAGTTGTGGCTGCTGCCAGCGGCATTTCAGGCGCATCCGGCAGGCTGAGCGCACGCGCTTTCCAGTACTGCTCGCTTTGTTGCCACTGGGCGGTGTTGCGGGCAGCCTGCAGATGCAACACATAGTCCCTGAAACTCAGGCCAATCGGTGCCAGCTGGGTGCCCGGCTCGTCATATAACTGGCCCAGTTCCTGGCGCAGCGCAAAAATGCTGGCCGCATCCAGCGCAATCAGGTCAAAGCCGATGTGCAGGCGTGTCAGGTCTTCAAACAGCGTGACACGTATGTCAAACAGCGGCCAACTGCCGGGTTCGGTCACGCGCCTGGCCAGGCCAGAGCGCAGCCGGGCCAGCTCGCCCTGCACCTCGGCTGCGGGCTGCTGGCGCAGGTCGCAGGTTTCAAAACGGTAAGTTGACACCTCCTGCAGGATGCGCTGCATGCCGTCAGCCTGAATCACCACACGCAGCATGTCATGGCGTTTGACCATGACATTCCAGGCGTTTTCCAGCCGTTTGACATCGACCATACGCGTGTCAAATTCAGTGTACAAATAACAGTTGACGCCGCCCAGCGCCAGGTCGGCACGCCGGCCCACCCAGAAAGCCTGCTGCATGTCGGTCAGCGGGAAGGGCTGGTAACGGTTGGCCAGGTCGGGTGTGATGTCGGCCTGCACAGCAGCTGGCGTTTCGGGTTCTGCCGAGTCGGCAATGCGCAAGGCCAGCTCGCTGAGGGTCGCGCCCTCAATCAGTTCGCGTACTGACAGCTCGACACCCAGCTCGCGCAGCACCTGGTTCTTGATTTCCACCGCCACCAGCGAGTCCAGCCCCAGTTCGGCCAGCGGAATGTCACGGTCAAAGTCCCGCGGCAGGCTCAGCAGCCCGCCAACCACACGCGCCAGTGCGTCCGAGGCATCATCGCGCGAGATCACAGCATGGGCAGTGTGGGCGACGGCAACTGCCTTGCCAGCTTCGGCCAGATGTTCTGCCGCCTTGCCCTGCGCCTGCAGTACAAGTTCATACAGCGGCGGGCACAGGGCACCCAGGTGGCCGGTAAAACGTTGCCAGTCTACCGAGGGCAGCACCAGCAACTGCGCCGGGCCTGCCGCCAGTGCGGTGCCAAAGGCCAGGGCACCTTGCGCGGGTGTGATGCTGCCCAGGCCCAACTGCTCGGCCTGCTGGTCAAAACCCTTGCGGGCGGCCGCACCCACACCACTCCACACACCCCAGTCCAGGCTCAGGCCAGGCAGGCCCTGGCTGCGGCGCGAATGCGCCAGCGCGTCCAGAAAGGTGCTGCCAAAACCATGGTTGACCTGATTCGCCGAACCCACAATGCCGGCAGCCGATGCAAACAGCACAAAGTGTTTGATGGCCCGGCCCTGCACCGCCCGGTCAAGCGCCAGTGCACCGGCAATCTTGGGGTGCAGCACCGCATGGATGGTCTGCTCGAACTGCTCGACGATGGGCGCATCCGACAGCGCCCCCGCAGCATGCACCACGCCTTCCATATCCTCAATGCCGTCCAGAATGCGCGCCAGCATCTCGCCATCGGCGGCGTCCCCTTCACGCGCCTCGATGATGGCGCTGGAGTTGGCCAGCAGGGCAGGCAATATATCGGGCAGAGTCACCGGTTTGCGGCGTCCCAGCAAAACAATGCGGCTTGCACCGTGCGCGGCCAGCCAGCGCGCAATTTCCAGCCCCAGGCCACCGTAACCCCCGGTGATCAGCCATGCACCCGATATGGACACAGGCGCCACATCACCAGCCACCTGCGTGCTGATGCGTGTTACCTGCCTGCTGGCACCTGACCAGCGCACTTCGGGTTCACTGGCACCGCCCACAAGTTCGTCAACCAGGCTGGTCGCACTCGGCGGGTTCAGCAGCAGGCGTGGCTTGAGGGCAGGGTGCTCGATCGCCAGCGAGCGTATAAAACCCGGCAGCCCGGCATGGCCCAGCGCATCACTGGCAATCAGCGTCAGCGCCGGTGTTTCGTATTGCGACAGGGCAACCTGCACCAGCTCGACCAGGCTGTGCAAAAAGGTGGCCTGCGCGTCAGGGCTGGCTTCAATCGGCCCGACCATGATGACCCACTGCCCGGCCTCGTTCTGGCCCACGCAGCGCTGGCCCGCCAGCTCAAGCGCTGCAGGCAGGCCCAACTCGTCCAGGCCGCCCACATACCAGCCAGGGCTGGCTGCCCCGCCTGTTGTGGCAGCGGACGTACTGCGGGCCACAATCACTTCGGTACTGGCGTTTTCGCCCGGCTCAAAGCCGGTGGCCTGCAGCACGTCATGCCACTGTGTGTGTGACAGCAGGGGGTGGGCAGGCCGCAGCCTGGTGTCTTCAAAACGCCACCAGCCGCCTGTCAGGCCAAACAGAATGTCAACCCAGCGCCGCGCTGCCGTGCTTTCAACCAGCAGCAACGCGCCGCCTTCAGCCAGCAGGCTATTCACATGCGTCAGGCTTTGGGCGATGTCGCGTGTGGCATGCAGCACGTTGGCGGCCACTATCAGGTCAAAGCCATGTTCGGCAAAACCCTGTTCTGCCGGGTGGCGTTCTATGTCCAGCAGGCGCGGGGTGATGGGGCTGCCGGCAAACTTCTTGAGCGCTTCATTCAAAAAGGCTGGTGACACATCGGTAAAGGTATAGCTGAAAGCCACACCCGCCAGTCCGGCAAGTATGGCCGTGGTGGCACCACCGGTGCCGCCGCCCACTTCCAGCACCCGCAAGGCGCGCCCTGCAGGCAATGAGGCCGCAATACGCTCTGTCGCGTCCTGCAGCAGGCCGTTGACGGTATGGGCGTAGGCCGAGGTCTGGTAAAACACCCCGGCACCCTCGTCATTGGCCGGAAACAGCAGGCCAAGCGGGTCAGTGCTGCCCGTCAATACTTCCGCCAGCGCCGAACCACAGCGCCGCACCATGCCGATTTCACCTGCCATGTTGGGGAAACGTGCTGTCAGTTCACTGAGGGCAGCATCTGTGGCAAAGGCTTCTGGTGAACGCGCCACCTGCCACAGGCGGCCGCGTTTGACCAGCACACCGTCCTGCTCCAGCATGGCCAGCATGCGGCCCAGCAGGCGGTGGTGATGTTCCTCAATGCCAAGGCTTTCAGCCAGCGCACCAAAGGTCAGTTGTGCACCGGGTTCAAAGTCCATGCCCAGCTTCTGCAATGCCTGCACAACAAAAGCCGTGGCAATGTTTTCAAGTTCATCACCGGCCTGTGTGTAAGAGGCCATGTCATGCAGCAGCCCCAGGCGTTCGCTTTCAGCGGCCAGCGCTGTGACCAGATCCCCTACAGCTGGCAAAAAGCGTGGTGCGCCCAGGCCTTCAAACAGTGGCCGTGCTGTCCAGTC
>JAZKIK010000181.1:4187-16646 GCA_040384925.1 Pseudomonadota bacterium
CTGGCAAAAAGCGTGGTGCGCCCAGGCCTTCAAACAGTGGCCGTGCTGTCCAGTCGACTTTGTAGAGCCCGTCATGTGTGGTTTTTGCAACAGTCGTCGTGCTGGCCGATTCCGTGCCTTCAAACTGCAAATCCGAGATATGAATGGCCACACCTTGCGCATCTTCAATCAGTATGTCGGCCCTGACACCCGCCCCTTCATGCCGCGCCGTGCCGCGCACGGTCACAGGTGCTGTTGGCCTGCGCAGCGCGCTGATACGGCCAAAACGTGTAGGCAACAATTGCCTGGAGCCGCCATCCGGCAGCGCTGCGGCCACCACCTGAAGCGCGGCATCCAGCGCGGCAGGGTGCAGGGCAGCCCACAAAAAGTGCGCCGGCGACTCGGCCTGCAACAGTGCGCCTCCAGCCACACCGTCAGTGCGTTTTACCGCAGACAGCAGCCTGAAGGCCGGGCCATGGCGCACACCGGTGCGCTCCATGGCCTCGTAAAGCCGGGCCAGGTCAAATGGCACAGCCGTGTGCGGCAGTTGCGGCACAGCTGAAGGCAGCGCAACTGCCTGCGGCGCACGGCGCTCTGCACGGCCGACTGCGTGGGTCAGGGTGTCCTCGCTACCTTCCTGCAGCGGGTAGCTGACGATACGAAAGCTGCCATCCGCCTCACAAATGGTCTGCAGCAGGCGGCTAGCTTCTGCCGGTACGAGAAAAGGCAGCGGAATCCGCATTTCAGTGATGTCGCAGCCAGGGTGGGCAGCCAGTGCCATTTCAATAAAACAGGTGGCAGGCAAAACCGGCACATCATTGACACGGTGCTGGTCCAGAAACTCCAGCCCTGGCGTGTCGCTGCTGATCACACTTTCCCAGCGCTGCTGTTGCGACTGCGGCAGGCGCAGCCTGTGGCCCAGCAGCGGGTGGGCACCCGTGGGCCTGTGTATCAGCGCGGCTGGTGCAGCATCAGCCGCAGGGCTGGCATCCACCCAATAACGCTCGCGTTCAAACGGGTAAGTCGGCAGCGCAATACGGCGGCCAGCGGCGGGGCGCAGGGCGGGTGCCGGTGCATTGCTGGGCACGGCGGTTTTCAGCTGCTCAGGGGAGTCAACCAGCACCCACCAGGCCAGTTTTGCCCGGCCCACGGCAGCGGTGTGGCAAACATCCTCAAACCGGCTTGAGGGCTGCTCCAGCAGACGCTGGTAACGGCCTATCAGGGTTTGCAGGGCGCTTTTGCTGCGGGCTGACAGAAAAAGCTGTGGGGTAGCGGCAGTCGAAGCTGCTGCGGCAAGCTGAGGAAGTTCAGGTGCAGCCTCCAGCACAATGTGCGCATTGGTGCCGCTGAATCCAAACGAGCTGACACCCGCCACAGACAGCGGCATGGCACTGCCCTGCAGCGGAATGCGTATGTCTATGCCCGACAGGTCAATATGCGGGTTCAGCCGCTTGAAGTTCAGGTGCGGCGGCATGGCCTGGTGGCGCAGCATCAGCACCGCCTTGATCAGGCCCGCCACGCCCGAAGCAGCCTCGGCATGGCCTATATTGGTCTTGACCGAACCCAGGTACAAGGGCCGCTCGCGCTGCTGGCCAAACACTGCCTTCAGTGCATGCACCTCGATCGGGTCACCCAGCGATGTGCCGGTACCGTGCGCTTCAATATAGTCCACCGCATCCGGCGTGAGTTTCGCATTGGCCAGCGCCTGCCGTATCACGGCCTCCTGTGCCAGGCCGTTGGGCGCCGTCAAACCGGCGCTGCGGCCATCCTGGTTGACGGACGAGCCGCGAATCACCGCATGGATGCGGTCACCCGCAGCCAGCGCGTCCGACAGTTTTTTCAGCACCAGCACACCACAACCCTCACCGCGCACATAGCCATCGGCATCGGCATCAAAAGTCTTGCAGTGGCCGTCTGGTGCCAGCATGCGGCCCTGGCTGAAGTTGACGGTAATCTCCGGCGACAGCATCAGGTTGACACCCGCCACCAGCGCCAGCCCGCATTCACCATTGCGCAGCGACTGCACGGCAAGATGCGCAGCCACCAGCGAAGAAGAACAGGCCGTATCAATCGCCACACATGGGCCCTGAAAACCAAAGGTGTACGAAATCCGGCCCGAAGCCACACTGGCGGCATTGCCCGCACCCGCCGTGGCATTGCTGCCCGAGCCATGCGCCGTGCGTGCCAGCAAGGCCGAATAGTCATTGGTGCTGATGCCCAGAAACACGCCGGTACGGCTGCCCACCAGCGTGGGCGCGGCAATGCCTGCGTCTTCCAGTGCCTCCCAGGCCACTTCCAGCAGCAGGCGCTGCTGCGGGTCAATGCCTATGGCTTCACGCGGCGAGATGCGGAAAAACAGCGGGTCAAACTGGTCCACCTCTTCAATGAAACAGCTGTTGCGTACATACATCTTGCCCGCCACGCCCGGTGTCGGGTCATACAGGCTGTCGATGTCCCAGCGCTCGGCCGGCACCTCCATGCTGCCATCGCGGCCGCTGCGCACGGCTTCCCAGAATTCGTCAGGGTTGTTGCTGCCAGCCGGGAAGCGGCAGCCCAGGCCCACCACGGCAATCGGGGCTGATGCGGCCTGCTCCAGTTCGTCCACCCTTGCGCGCAATTTTTTCATCGCCAGTGCAGCTTTTTGCAGGGGCGTCAGTTCTGGACTTTGTTCGGGCATGTTCGGCAAAAGGTGTTTGGTTTGACAGTCAGGCAACAGAGCCCGAAATAGTTGCTTACATCTCGGGGGTATCTTCGTTATTATGAGCACAAAGACTGCTGGCAAAGTCGATTCCGGCCCTGTCTGAAACCGCGCTACACCGTTCTTTTTTTGAGTCCCGGGCCAACAGTCATCCGGATTGCTACCTATGTCTTATATTTTTCCCTGTAACCCTTATGCGGCAGCAAGCGGCCACAACACAGGCCCAAGCCATGTTTAAAACAGCGGCCACGCACATCCTGCCCCTGGCTGGCCTGGTCGCCCCGGTTTTTTTGCTGGGCGCATGCGCCGTCGGGCCAAACTATCAAAAGCCGGGGCTGGCGGATGTGGGCGGGCCTGCCGCCTGGCACGCAACACTGCCGCATGCCGGGCGTGTGCCCGAGCTGGCGCAGTGGTGGGCCCAGTTTGACGACCCGGTGCTGGCCGACTTCATTCTGGTGGCGCAGCAGGGCAACCCCACGCTTGAGCAGGCGCAGGCACGTGTGCGCCAGGCCGCTGCGGCGCTGGATGTGTCTGCGGCCTCCGGGTTTCCATCCCTTTCATCAAGCGCATCCATCACCCGCTCCAACGGAACCGGCATTTCCACAGCAGGTGCCAGCACGGTGCAGACCTATGCAACAGGCGGGCTCAGCACCAGCTGGGACCTGGACATTTTTGGCGGCAACCAGCGCAGCAGGGAGGCCGCCCGCGCCCGGCTTGCCGCCAGCCAGGCCGACTGGCATGACAGCCGCGTGGTGCTGGCCGCCGAAGTCGCCAACACCTATGTAGCGCGCCGCCAGTGTGAAGCCCTGCTGGTGCAAAGTGATATTGACCTGGCGTCCCGCATGGAGACCCATAAACTGACCAGCAACAAGGTCAGGTCAGGTTTCAGCGCCCCGTCAGACGCCTTGCGTACCGAGGCCTCGGTTGCCGAAGGCAGCAGCGCGCAGCGCAACCAGCAAGGTCAGTGCGCCCGGCTGCTGAACCAGCTGGCTGCCCTGACGGGCGTGCCACATGCAGCGCTGCAAACCCGTTTGAGCCAGGCCAACGCTGCCATTCCACTTCCTGCAGCAGCCATTGTTGAGGGCATTCCGGCTGCCGTGCTGTCACAGCGCCCCGATGTGGCCTCGGCTGAACGCCTACTCGCCGCAGCCAGCGCCGACATCGGCGTGGCTGCTGCCAACCGCCTGCCCAGCCTGTCGCTGGCTGGCAGCATAGGTGTCAACCATCTGCGTGCTGCTGGTGCCACTACGCGGTACAACACCTGGTCCTTCGGGCCTTCGCTGTCATTGCCGATTTTTGACGGCGGCAGTGGTGCGGCGCTGGTCAGGTCCAGCCAGGCCAGGTACGACGAAGTCCTGGCAGCCTACCGGCAAAAAATCCGCCAGGCCGTGCAGGAGGTTGAAGACGCCCTGGTGCGGGTTGACATTGCCGTGCAGCGTGAGCGTTCTGCCGAAGTCGCCGAGGCGCAGTACCAGAAATATTTTGACGCCAAACAGGCCCAGTTTCGCCTGGGCGCCACCAGCCTGCTGGATCTTGAAGACGCCAGGCGCGTAACGGTAGCCAGCCGCCAGTCACTGGCCGCCGTGCGGCTGGAAAGGGCGCAGTCATGGATTGCGCTTTACAAGGCCGTCGGTGGCGGCTGGCAGCCAAGGCCCTCGGCATCCGCGTCATCAAACTCCCCCTCGCAGTAGAAAAACAGGACTGCCCCCATGCACAAGAGCCTTACCCTGCCCATCCGTTTTGCAAGCCTGGTCTGCCTTCTGGGGCTTGCGCCCGCGTTTTTGGTCCTGAGCGGCTGCAGCCCAAAAAAAGAAGAAGCCAAAACCGTCAACAAACCCGCCCTCAGTGTGGTGCTCGTCAGCCCCCAGATGACAGACTGGTCGCTCAGGATAGAGGCCAGCGGCAATATCGCACCCTGGCAAGAGGCCAGTGTGGCCTCTGAAATCGGTGGTCTCAAGCTGGCTGAAGTGCTGGTCAATGTGGGTGACACGGTTCGCAAGGGCCAGTTGCTGGCACGCATGAGTGACGAAAGTGTGCAGAACGACCTGGCCCAGCAAAAAGCCGCCGTGGCCGAAGCCGAGGCCAATCTTGCCCAGGCCAGGCACAACATTGACCGCGCCCGCGAGCTGGAGCCCAGTGGCTCCATCAGCCGGCAGGACCTGATTGGCTACGAAACCCAGGCCGCCACCACCACCGCCCGGCTGGCTTCGTCCAAAGCCCTGCTGGCCGCACAGTCGCTGCGGCTGGCCTACACCAGGGTGCTGGCCCCGGATGACGGTGTGATCTCGGCACGCACTGCCACCGCAGGCTCGGTAGTGACAGCCGGTGTGGAACTGTTCAAGCTGATACGCAAAAACCGGCTCGAATGGCGCGGCGAACTGCGCAGCGACGACCTGATTCGTGTCACCCCCGGCCAGACCGTGCAGTTTGTCCAGCCCGACGGCGCAGTGCTGGCCGGCAAGGTGAGGCAGGTGGCCCCCACTGTGGACACCGCCGCCAGAACCGGCCTGGTGTATGTCGATCTGCCTGCCGAAAGCCGCTTCAAGGCCGGCATGTTCATTTCAGCCGTGTTGCTGCAGGGCCAGGCCAAAACCCTGTCCATTCCGCAAACAGCAGTGGTGGTGCGCGACGGTTTTAACTACGCCATGCGTGTCGGGCCAGACAATCTGGTGCGCAAGACCAAGCTGACGCTGGGCAAAAGGCAGGGCAATGTGGTCGAGCTGATTGACGGCCTGAAGCCTGAAGACCGTGTGGTCAGCTCAGGCGGAGCATTCCTCAACGAGGGCGACCGTGTCAACGTCGTCGCCGCCCAGCCGAAAAAAGAGGCTGACGCTGCCGGGCCCAGATCATGAACATTTCAGCCTGGAGCATACGCCAGCCCATACCGTCGCAGATGCTGTTCATCATCCTGATGTTTGTCGGGCTGGTGAGCTTTTACAACCTGCGCATCCAGAGTTTCCCCGAAGTCGACCTGCCCATCGTCACCATCACGGCGGCACAGCCCGGCTCCACACCTTCACAGCTGGAATCGGCCGTGACCCGCAAGATAGAAGACAGTGTGGCCAACATCGGTGCGGTCAACCACATCACGTCCCAGATCAGCGACGGCGTGTCCATCACCACCATCGAGTTTGATTCCGAAAGCAACCCGCAGGAGTCGATAGAGGAAGTGCGCGACGCCGTTACCCGCGTGCGCAGCGATTTGCCGACTGACCTGCAGCAGCCCATCATCTCGCGCCTGAGTGTGTCCGGCGAAGCCCTGCTGACCTACACCATAGAGGCCACGTCCATGGACGAAGCCGACCTGGCCTGGTTTGTCGACGACACCGTCACCAAGGCGCTGCTGTCCGTCAAGAATGTTGAAAGTGTCAAACGCCAGGGCGGGGTTGACCGCGAGGTGCGCATCACCCTTGACCCGGCCAAGCTGCTGGCTCTGAAGGTCACGGCCGACGAAGTCTCTTCACGCCTGCGCAGCGTGCAGCAGGAGGCCCCTGGCGGGCGCGTCAGTCTGGGTGGGCGCGAGCAGGCGGTGCGGGCCATTGCCACCATGCCCTCGGTCGAGGCGCTGTCACAGCTGATCATTCCGCTGTCTGATGGCCGCCGCATCCGGCTTGCCGACATTGCCACCGTCAGGGACGGCGCCGCCGAAAAAACCCAGCTCGCGCTGCTCAATGGCCGGCCGGTGGTCAGCTTTCAGGTCTTCCGTTCGCGCGGTGCCAGTGAAATCACGGTGGCCAAGGGTGTGCGTGACGGCGTGGCCGCTCTGGTGGCAAGCCATCAGGGCATCAGCATTTCCGAGATCAACAACACCGTGGGCACGGTGCAGGAGTCTTACGACGTGTCCATGAGCACCCTGCTGGAAGGCGCCCTGCTGGCTATCGTGGTGGTCTGGCTCTTTCTGCGCGACTGGCGCGCCACCCTGGTGTCCGCCGTGGCCTTGCCGCTGTCTGTCATTCCGACCTTTTTTGTCATGGACCTGCTGGGTTTTACCCTCAACACCGTCACGCTGCTGGCACTGACGCTGGTGGTCGGGGTGCTGGTCGATGATGCCATTGTCGAGGTTGAAAACATCGTGCGCCACCTGCGCATGGGCAAACCGCCGATCCAGGCCGCCATCGATGCCTCGCAGGAAATCGGCGTGGCCGTACTGGCCACCTCGCTGACCCTGGTGGCAGTGTTTTTGCCCACCGCCTTCATGAGCGGCATCTCAGGCCAGTTCTTCAAGCAGTTTGGCTGGACGGCAGCCGTCGCCGTGATGGCCTCGCTGCTGGTGGCACGGCTGCTGACACCCATGATGTCGGCCCACATGCTCAAACCGATCCATGAGGACGAGCATGACGGCCCCGTGATGAAGCGTTATCTGCGCGCAGTGAACTGGTGCCTGGCACACCCGCTGGCCACCATGATGACGGCACTGGCTTTTTTTGTCGCTTCGCTGACCATGGTGGCCTTGTTGCCCACCAGCCTGCTGTCCAGCGAAGACACCGGCCAGATCAGCCTGGCCATTGAAACCGCACCCGGCAACTCGATTGAAGACACCCGGCGCATTGCCGAAGACGCGCGCCAGCGCCTGTCTGCCATCAAGGAGGTCAAAACCGTCTATACCCTGATCAATGGCGATGTGCGCAAGGCCAGCCTGCTGGTTCTGCTGGTGCCGGTGCACGAGCGCACCCGCTCCCAGGTACAGGTAGAAGAAGACGTTCGCGAAAAGCTGCATGACGTGGCGGCAGCGCGTTTTTCCATAGGTGCAGCAGGCTCGGCCGCCAAACTCAGCTTTGTGCTGACAGGTGACGACCCCGTGGCGCTGGATGCTGCCGCGCAACTGGTGGTGCGTGACATCAATGCCGCGCCCGGTTTTGGCAATGTCACCTCGTCTGCCGACGTGCTGCGGCCCGAAGTCCATATCACACCCGACTTTGCCCGCGCCGCCAGCTTTGGCGTCACCACCGAAGCCATAGGCCAGGCCATACGTATTGCCACCATGGGCGACTACACGGTGGGCCTGTCCAAACTCAACCTGCCAGACCGGCAGATACCGATACGGGTTGAACTGAGCCGCAACATACGCAGCAGCCTGGACCAGATCGCCCAGCTGCAGGTGCAGGGCAGCCGCGGTGTGGTCGCGCTGGCCAATGTGGCCACGATAGAAATCGGCAGCGGACCGGCCCAAATCACACGGTTTGACCGCAAGCGCAACATCAATATAGATGTCGAGCTGGGCAACAAGGTGCTGGGTGATGCCGTCAAGGAAATAGACAAGCTGCCCACCCTGCAACACCTGCCGCCCGGCGTTTACCGCACATCTTCGGGTGATGCCGAACGCCTGCAGGAGACCATGCTCGGTTTTGTGCTCGCCATGGTGGCGGGCATTGCCTGTGTGTATGTGGTGCTGGTGCTGCTGTTTGAAGACTTCATGCAGCCCGGCACCATCATGGCCGCGCTGCCCCTGTCAGTCGGCGGTGCCCTGGGTTTTCTGATGCTGCTTGGTTACAGCATGTCGTTGTCAGCCATGATAGGGCTGCTCATGCTGATGGGCATCGTCACCAAAAACTCCATACTGCTGGTTGAATACGCCATCACTGCACGGCGTGAATTCAAGATGGAACGCACCGCAGCCATTGTTGATGCCTGCCACAAACGGGCCCGCCCCATCATCATGACCACCATCGCCATGATCGCCGGCATGCTGCCCATGGCCCTGGGCCTGGAGGGCAACTCAGCCTTCCGCTCCCCCATGGCTGTAGCCGTGATAGGCGGCCTCATCACCTCCACCATACTGAGTCTGCTGGTGATACCCGTGGTGTATGAACTGGTGGACGACTACGAACAATGGCTGATACGCTGGGGCAACCGGCTGTTCAGGCCGCACAAGGCGGCTTTGGCGCGGCAGTCGGTTTCTTAGACCGTGAACACGTTCTTGGTGCCACTTCAGACGGACACTGCCGGCTCTGCTTGCCCTTGTGCTGCCCGTCCATGGCGAACGCTTGTTTCCTGACTTTTTCCGATTGACACGACACCGGCGCGAGCAAATACATGGGTTACAACAATATTCAGACCCCGTCGTCAGCGCCCCTGGTTTTTGAGCTGGCGGAACTGCAGGCGCTGAGCAACTGTCTGTTGACTGTTGCACGTACAGCGCGTCAGCCTGCGTCCGAGCATCTGTTGCTCGATTCCATGTTGACATTAAAAACAATGGTGCCATTCCGGTCTGCCTGGTGGGGCGAATGTTCGGATGTGCAGCCCGGCATTCCCCGCATGAACTGGGCACACGGGCGCATCAATCTAAGTGATTCGTTTGCCAGAGACTGGGGTCAGCTGGCTTCGGTTGACACGTTTGCAGCCGAGTCCATGAATGACTGTGGACGGGTGGTGCGAAACAGTGGGCATGATGGTGCCGGCCATGAAATGATGCTGTTCTCACAACGGTATGACCTGTTTCACGCGATGGCCGTGACCATGAAACTGGCCGACAGTGGTTTGATGTTTTTTGTTTCCCTGTACCGCAGCGAAAATTCTGCCGCCTTTGATGAGCACGACAGCGTACTGTTTTCAGCATTTTTCACACACCTTCTGCATCACTGGGAAGTCCGGGTGCGGGAGGCTCTTGGACATACCGTGAGCAGTTCTTTCGAGCGGTTTGCCCTGACCAACGCCGTGGGTGAACTGCTTTATGTCGGCAAACAACTGGGTGCCGCGATTTATCAGACCTATCCGGAGTGGACCGGGTCGCGGCTTCCGGTGCGAATGCTGCCAGCCTTGGGCCAGGTGCCTGGCGTGATCGCCGTGGGCCGATGCAAGCTGAAGTTGCAGCCCTATGGCACCCTGGTCGCGCTTGCGATGGATGATGGTTTGCGCGAATCCGAGCTGCCTCCACGCGAGCGAACCGTTGCCATTCTTTATTCACAGGGCCAGTCCTACAAAGTCATTGCAAGGCAACTTGACCTGAGTCCGGCCACGGTACGCACCTATCTTCGCAATGCTTATCTGCAGCTGGGTGTGCGCAACAAAATCGAGCTGGGCCAGGCCTTGCGCTCGACATCTGCCTCCGCCTATGGTTATCCCTAGACCTTCCGCATTTGAGGAGGGCTGAAACAGCCTCCGCTGACTACATTCAATCGACCCCTTCAACAACAGGAGACGATGAATGTTTTTCATAAAAAAACCGCATGCCATGGCGGCGGCTGCGGCGCTTGGCGCGACGATCATGTTTGTGGGCTGCGGTGGTTCTGACCCGCTGCCCGCCACAACAACAACGCCGCCCACGGCCGCTGCAAGCCTGATGGCCGATACAGTCCTGCGCAATGGCCAGGTGGTGACGATTGATGCGCAGGACAGCACACAACAGGCCGTTGCAGTACGCGACGGAAAAATCATTTATGTTGGAAACAACTCGGGTGTGAGTCAATGGATAGGCACATCCACCCAGGTGATTGATCTGGAGGGACGCATGTTGATGCCGGGTTTCATTGATGCCCATCTGCATTCGCTGGCGGGCGGGCGAGCCCTGTTGCTGTGTGACTTTGCCTATGCACCCTTGTCGCATGCCCAGATCGTCAGCAAACTGCAGTCCTGCCTGGATGCCACGGCAGACCAGGAGCCCAATGCCTGGCTTGAAGCGGTCAACTGGGACCGCAGTGCCACATCGGCGATTGACGGTGATCCGACCAGGCTGCTGCTCGACACCCTGAAAACCAAGAGACCGATTGCCATCACGTCCAGTGACTTTCATGGTGTGCTGGCCAACAGCCGGGCGCTGAGTCTGGCGAACATCACCGCAGCCACACCTGATCCGTCCGGTGGAAAATTCTTGCGTGACGTAAAAGGAAACCCAACGGGCGTGGGTGAAGATGCGGCAGGTTTTCAGATCAAGGCCAGCATTCCGCCCGACACCGAGGCCGACCTGCTCAAGCAGGGTCGTGCTGCGCTTGCCGCCTTTCGGGTGCAGGGCATCACCTCATTCATGGATGCGGCAGCCAACCCTGACCACAGCAAGACTTTCAGGGCATTGCAGCAATCCGGCGAGCTGACCGCCAGGGTCAATCTGGCGCTGATGCTTTCTGCCGAGGACGCAGCCAAAAGCACAACCCTGACCATTTCGCTTGCACGTACATTGGCCAGCAGCATTGATCAGGGCGCTGTAGTCGCCGCGCCAGGCATCAATGCCCGCATCGTGAAAATTTTCATGGATGGTGTTGTCAATGCCCCGGCAGACACTGGGGCCATGTTGACACCGTATTTCACCAACAAGGGCACTGCGGCCACACCCGACTGGCAAGCAGGCAGCAACACCGGCACGGTGTACTACCCGGCCAATGTGCTGAAGCCGCTCATGCTGTCGGCGGCTGAGGTGGGCCTGGATGTCCATGTCCATGCCACCGGTGACAGGGCGGTTCGTGAAACGCTGGATGCCGTGGAAAACCTGCGCGTGCAGCGTCCCATGGCCGACTTTCGTCCTGCAATTTCACATGCAGAGACAGTAGCGGTGGCTGACTACCCGCGTTTTGCCGCGCTGGATGTGCTGCCCACCATGTCGTTTCAGTGGGCGCAGCGTGCGTCCTACTCGATAGGCGAGACTGAAAACCATCTGGGACCTGAACGTTTTTCACGCATGGAGCCATCGGGCAGCCTGCGCATGGCAGGTGCACGTGTTGTGAGTGGCAGCGACTGGCCAATTGACGCTTTTGACACCTTTTTGGCCTTGAAGGTGGGTGTTACCCGTTCAGGTGACCCGACGAATCCCAACAGCCCGGCCAGCCAGGCTCCGGTTTTTGAGGGAAAAATCAACAAGGAACCGGGGCTTTCTCGAGCGGACGTGCTGCGGGCCATCACCATGAATGCAGCGCAGCAGTTGCGACTCGAAAAACAGGTCGGCTCGATTGAAGTCGGCAAGTTTGCAGACCTGATCGTGCTGGACAGAAACTTCATGACTGCCAGCGACGACGAACTGGGCCGCAACAAGGTGCTGTTGACCATGGTCGGTGGCAAGGTGGTGATGGCCATCAATGCCATGAGTTCCGCCCAGAGTATGGTGGGGGCCAGAGCAAGCAGCAGAATTCTCAGCCCTCACGCCTCAACCGGTCATGCTACCCTATCGGGCGCAATGGCCGGGCCACATGGCGATGGCCATCGGCATTAGTAAATCGGTAACCAGTTTTTGAAATTGAGAGCCAGGTACCGACTGCCTGTGGTCAGTGCCGACCCCAGGCAGATGCCACTGATTACCCAGGCCGCACTGAAGGGCGGCCATGTGCGCGTGGGGCTGGAAGACCCGCTTTACCTCGGCAAGGGTGAGCTGGCCAAAACCAATGCCGAACAGCTCAGCCTGATACGCAGCATTCTTGAGTCACTGGGCCTGGAGATCGCCAGCCCTGATGAAGCCCGCGCCACGCTGGGGCTCAAGGGCCGGGCCAGCGTGCTGCCCTGATTCAGGGGGTGCCGGAGGGCGATTGGGAAAGCAGGTTTTGTTGACTCAGGCGTGCGCCACGCCACCCGCGACGGCCTATCCCCTAAAATCGCGCCCCTTCCCCAATTACCTGTCTGCCCAACATGAACATTACGGTCAACCCCGACCTGCTTGCCTATATCGACCCGCTGACTGCTGACGAACACAGCGCCCTGGAGCGCAGCATTCTTGCCGAGGGCTGCCGTGATGCGCTGGTGTTGTGGGGCGATGTGCTGGTCGATGGCCACAACCGCTACGGCATCTGCAGCAAACATGGCATAAGCTTTACCACGGTACAGAACACGCAGTTCAAGTCCATGGACGACGTGCACCTGTGGAT
>JAZKIK010000181.1:16686-19056 GCA_040384925.1 Pseudomonadota bacterium
CGCAAAAAAACCATTCTGGAAGCCCGCGCACAGCCCGCAGCCAGCGAAAACAGTGCCAAACCCGATGCCGATCCAGCTTCCGCAGCACCAGCCGCCCCCGCCCCCAAACCCGCCGTCAGCCGCGACAGCCTGGCCAAAGAGGCCCGTGTCAGCAGCAACACCATCACCCAGATTGAAAAAATCCAGAAATCGGCCGCCCCCGAGCTGGTGGCCGCCGTCAAGTCAGGCACGATTTCAATCAACGCCGCCGCCACCGTGGCGTCCCTGCCGGTAGAAGAGCAGGTCGCCGCCGTCGCCGGAGGCAAAAAAGAACTGCAACAAGCCGCCCGCCAGGTACGCGAAGCAAAGGCCGTGGCCCGCACCGAACCCGAATCACCAGAAGGCGTAATCGCCCGGCTGCGCCAGACCATTACCGAGCTGAGCGCCGAAAACGCGGCGCTCAAGGCTGAGCTGGCGGCGTTGAAAGGCTGAAACCGGCTTTTCTGATGTGTGCTGGGGTGCACGGGACAGCGGTAAAGTAGGTCGGCTTGGCGCAGCGTAAGCCGACACCCGTGTTGGGCCACGCCGTGTGCTTGTCGGCTCACACCCTGCGCACTGCACACCAGCCCGTCGATAATCAGCAAACTCCGCCAACAGAGGACCCCGCCATGACCAGCCGCTACCTCGACCCCAAAATTGAGCTGGCCTTCAAACGTGTGTTTGGTGAACACAAGGACTTGCTGCAGAGCTTTTTGAATGCGCTGCTGCCACTGCCTGATGACGGCCTGATTGAAAGTCTGGAATACCTGACACCCGAGCAGGTGCCTGAAGTGCCAGGCCTGTTCAAAAACTCCATTGTTGATGTCAAGTGCAAAGACAGCCAGGGCCGCACCTTTATTGTTGAAATGCAGATGCTGTGGAGTACCAGTTTCACCCAGCGCATCCTGTTTTCAGCCAGCCAGGCCTATGTCAAACAACTGCGCGTGGGCGAGGACTACGCCAGTCTGCAGCCGGTGTACGCCCTGGCTCTGAGCAACCAGGTGTTTGACCATGACAGCGAGCACTACTACCACCACTACCAGATCGTCAACCTGGAGCAGCCAAAAAAAGTGCTCAAGGGGCTGGAACTGGTGTTTATCGAACTGCCCAAATTCAAGCCACAAAGCAAGACAGACAGAAAAATGCAGTCCAAATGGCTGCGGTTTTTAAGGGAAGTTGGCCACAACGACAGGGATTTATCGCCCGACCTGCAGGAAGACAAGGACATCCGGGCCGCCTTGAAGCTGCTGGAGTTTGCGGCCTATACCGATGATGAAATCGAGATTTACCACATTCACATGGACAAAGGGCGGATTGAATCGACCGTCATCACGGATGCCTTGAGAAAAGGCAAGGCTGAGGGAAAGGCCGAGGGCATTGCCGAAGGCCAGGCCCAACTGGTGCGCATCATGTCAGCCAATGGCATGCAGGCCGAACAGATCAGCCAGATGACACAATTGCCTGTGCCGGTGGTGTTGCAGATGCTTTCATCACAATAGGGCAGACTCATTGGCCAGCACTGCAAGCCCATCCACCATTTCACCGTAAGCCTGCGCAGCGGTAACGGCACATGGCTTGCACGCTCAATGCTTTCGAGCCAGCGCCACAGCATCCGGCCCTGCCGGATACCGGCACTGCCCGCCTGTGTCGTTCGCGGCAAGCCACACGGTTTCAGCCACATCGGCTGCTGTAGTGACAGCGTCCGGGCTTCCCAGTGCTGAAAAGATTTCCTGTGCAAACGGTGCATAGACCTCAGGAATCAGCCCCTGCATGCGCGCTGCCCCGTTTGCCGTAAAGCTTGTGCCTGGGCCGTAACCCGGTTCGACCAGCTTCACACTGACGTTAAAGGCAGCCAGTTCCAGAGCCAGCGATTCGCTAAAGCCCCTGATTGCGCTCTTGCTTGCGGTGTATGCCGCGACCAATGGCATGGGAGCCATGGTCACGGTGGAGGTGACATTGATCACCAGACCCGATTGACGGGCCCGAAACTGCGGCAACACGGCCTGGGCCATGGCCATCATCCCGAAGGTATTTGTTTCAAAAATCTCCCGCACCGTCGCCATCGGCGTCACCTCGAACGCCCCGAAGAGGCCAAGTCCGGCATTGTTCACAAGCACATCAACAGGCCCGGCAGCCTCGATGGCAGCGGCAATGCCTGCCGCACTGGTCACATTGAGCGCCAGCACGCGCATGCGCTCCGACTCAGGCAAAAGCCCCATTTGCGGCGTGCGCATGGTGGCAACAACCTTCCAGCCCTGAGCATGGAAGTAACGCGCAGTCTCCAGGCCGTATCCAGACGAGCAGCCGGTGATCAATACAGTTTTCATTTCGTTTCCTTGATAGGTTGCTTGA
>JAZKIK010000182.1:0-3737 GCA_040384925.1 Pseudomonadota bacterium
GGTGAGCTTTTGTACCAATTCCTCTTGAGATGCCATGTCTGGCTGTCCTTTTTTTGTTTGAATGATGATGTTTGTTTTCAGCTGCAATGATCAAGCATTTTCAGCACTTATCTGAGTTTGCCAGCCGGCAAACGATTCGTCTGTTGAAAGTTGCCAGGCATCACCACCAGCGGGCTCAAAGCCGAGCCGCTGGTATAACCCTGCCACCAGGGCATTTTTTGGCGATGGCACATAACGCCCGACCATTGCCGTGCATTGCCATTGACGGGCGATGCGCAGTATTTCATGGGCGACAAACTCTTCCATGCTGCGGCCCAGCACACGGCAGCTCATGACCCAGACGTCGATATGCAGCGTATCTGCTTCCCGGCGCAGCACCAGGGCCGAGATCAGCCCGTTGTCGCCAAACCTGTCGGCCAGCCTGAAGCTGACGATGCGGTGGTCTTCACGCTGGCGCAGGGCCAGCAGTTCAGGCTCGAACAGGCGAGTGCCGGTAAGGTGAAACTGGTTGCTTTTGTTGATCAGCTGGGCAATACGCGGCAAATTCAGGTCATCGGCTGTGCCAATCTGCGCCGTCATCTGCAGGCTTTGCAGGTAACTGGCCATGTCCACAAATGCTTCACGCAGCAACTCGCGCCTGGCGTTGCCTGCATACAGGTCGGCACGCACGCGGTCTTCGGTTGAAAAGCTCGTGGCTTCAAAACAGCCCGAGCGGGCCAGTGCCTCTACATAAAAGGCCGGGTCTTCAGGCATTTCAATCACGCTGACGGTGGGCAGGTGCTGGCGCACCAGGTCACGCTCGACCGGGTTGTCGTCCACAAACACCATGGCGTCCAGGCCCAGCGCCAGGGTGGACGCGATCATGCGGATATTGCTGGCCTTGTCGTTCCAGTTGGCGCGAAAGACGGCAATGTCCTCGAGTTTGAGCACCATGTCCGGGTGCTGCTGAAACGGCAATTGCGCCGCTGCCATTTCGTTTTTGCTGCAAACGGCCAGCACAATGCCGCGCTGTCTGAGGGCCTTGATGTAGTGCTGAAATGCCACAAAAGCTTCGCCGCCTGCGCCATCACCCAGCACAATGCCGGCCAGGCCGTCGTCACCAATCACACCGCCCCACAAGGTGTTGTCGAGGTCAAGCACAAGGCATTTTTTGGCCAGACCGAGTGATGCGCTGACCACACGCGCGACCTGGCTGGCAACCAGGCCGGTAGCGTCCAGGCTGAAGGCGTGTTTGGAATGAAACCAGTGGCGCGGGTCAAACCAGCGTGAATAACCCCACATGGCGGCGACCTGGTCCAGGTCAAACAGCAGAACACCGGGCGGTGCCGCAGCAGCCAGCAGGCTGTTGTAAAGCCGCAGCGCTGAACGGCGGCCCCACACCACAGCGCCTGCCATGTGGCCAAACGCATCGTCGGCGGGCAGGTCGGCATTGTTTTGCAAAATGGCGCAGCCGAGGCGGGATTCAATGATGTGCCACAGCGTGGCGCAGCTGGCGATTTCGCTTTCAACCGCAGCCTGGACCTCGGCCAGGCTGGCGCCGGGCGCGACAGGCATGTCCACATCACGCTGGGTGGAAAAAAACCAGACCAGTTGCGGTTTGAAGGCGTACAGCGGGCTGGCTGCGTCCAGCACGGTTTGTTCAACCGTGTCGTATGGCGCGACATACACCGTGACTTCAATGCCGGCCAGGGCAAGCCACAAACGCAGCAAGTCCACCAGGTGGTCCACCGTGCTGGTGGCCAGAATCGCCAGCCGCAGGGTGCGCAGTTCAAGCGCGCCCGGCGGAATGGACGCCAGCACTTTGGCGGCGCGGGTCAATAAAACAAAGTCAGAACCGGCTTGCAGGCAGGACCGCAACAGCGCCAGCGCCTGAACATGCTGGCCACCAGCGACCAGCTGTTTTGCGCTTTTGATGGCTGTGCGTGTTGTGGCGTCTTCAGCGTCCCTGTCATTCTGATGGCCGACCACCGCCGTCATGCGCCGGTCTCCAGTTTGGATACGGCCTTGCGCATGGTGAAGGCAAGAAGGCCCAGCAGCAGCAAACCAAAACACCAGGCTTCATAGGGTGTCAACGACAGGCTGGCCACATCTTCCACCACAGAGTTGTGAATATGGAATACCTCGGGATGGAAACGGTGCACCATCAGAATCAGTCCGACCAGCAGGCCCAGCATGACAAACACGTAGGCAATGCGCATCAGCGTCTGCATCAGTTGCATGACTCTTTGCGGCACATTGGCAATGCGTGGTGCCATCAGCACCTGCTTTCTCAACACAGGCCCAAGCATCTCCCGATACTCCTCCACCGTCGCAGTGGTTCGGGCAATACCCGCCACCACCCCGGCCAGAATGCGCCCAGGCTTGAGCTTTCTGGCCTGCGCCTTGGTGAAGTAGCCCGTGAACAGCTTCATGTAGTTGGCGTTCGGCAGCAAAAAGCTCAGCGATGCATCCAGGGTGCCCCAGGTGCGGCTGATACGCAGGTTCTGCCAGCTCAGCTGCACCTTGTGCTCGAACATGATGCGGCCTGAGTCAGCCCCTGCTGCGGCCAGTGAGCGGTCGTGGTAACCCAGGCCCTGCAGATGGGTTCGGCCTTCCCAGTGTTTGTAGCCTTTGACCATCTCGGCTCTTAATGTTTCAAGCTGGCTGGCTGGAGGCGGCTCGATGGCCAGGCGCAGTGTCAGGTCGGCGGCTCTGAGGTAGTCTTTTTCTGCCAGGGCGGCCAGGCTGGCCTTGTAGGTGATCAGGAAACTTTTGTCTGAACTGCCTATGGTGCCGAAGTCAATCAGGGCGAAGTGGCTGCCTCTGAGCAAGATGATGTTGCCGGGGTGCAGGTCGGCGTGAAAGAGGTTGTCTTCGAACATCTGGGTCATGGCGGTCTCGAACAGCCGGGTGCCGAGCTTTTTGGGGCTGACGCGGTTGGTCTGGCACCAGGCTTTGAGGCGTTCGGGGTCTTGCTGGCCGATGCGGATGAAGTCGGACATGAGCACGCCGGAGACAAACTCGGAGACGAGGACGTGTTTGTTGCTGTATTGCAAGAAGACCTTGGGCACGTAGATCTTGTGCTCTTTGAGGTTTTTTCTCATGCGCCGGGTGTTGGCGGCTTCGTATCTGAAGTCGAGTTCTTCCTGCACCATCTGCTCGAGCTCCCACAGGGCTTTGCGCCAGTGGACGTGGGGGGTGATCTTGAAGGTCTCGAGCAGGCCGATGATGCGGCCTATGATGGCGAGGTCTCGGCCAAAGGCTTGCTGGGCGTGGGGGCGCAGGACCTTGACGGCGACCTGAACGCCGTTGCTGGCGAGCACGGCCCGGTGGACCTGGCTGATGGAGGCGGCGGCCAGGGGGGCGGGCTCGAAGTGGCTGAAGATGGCGTCCAGGGGTTTGCCGTATTCGCCTTGCAGGATGGTCTGGACTTCGGTGAAGGGAAAACCCTGGGCGCGGTATTGCAGGCGGGAGAGTTCGCGGCAGACGGCTTCTGAGAGGATGTCGGTTCGCAGTGAGATGAGCTGGCCTATCTTGATCCACAGGCCGCCGAGTTCTTCAAAGACTTCGCGCAGGCGGTTGGCGCGTTCGTCGGCATCAACGCGTCCGAGCAGGCGCTGCCTGAAGTTGGTGAGCAGGTAGCGGCCGAACACGAAGGCCAGCCTCAGGGCGGGCCAGCGGGGGGCGTCCAGTTTGGGGTTGATCTCTACCGGTGGCCTTTCCCTTGGCTGTAGCAGCGCTGTGGGGAGGTCAAATTC
>JAZKIK010000183.1:0-2750 GCA_040384925.1 Pseudomonadota bacterium
CAACTCGTCCACGCCTGGGATGTGCTGGCAACCATGACCCCACCGGAATACAGCGCCATCCGACCCTACCTGGCCCAGTCCAGCGGTTTTCAAAGCGCGCAATACCGCTGCATAGAATTTGCCCTGGGCAACAAAAACGCCGCCATGCTCAAACCTCACGCGCACCGGCCCGACCTGCTGGCCCAGGTACAGGCCGCGTTTGAAGCCCCATCCCTCTACGACGAAGCCCTGCGCCTGCTCGCCCGCCGGGGCCTGCTAGTTCCCGCCAGCCACACCCAGCGTGACTGGACCCAGGCTTATGTAGAAAACGACGAGGTGGAACAAGCCTGGCTGGTCGCCTACCGCAACCCGAAGGAGCATTGGGATCTGTACCAGTTGGGCGAAGAACTCACAGACCTGGAAGACGCCTTTCGTTTATGGCGTTTTCGCCATGTCACCACTGTGGAGCGCGTGATTGGCTTCAAGCGCGGCACGGGTGGAACGGGCGGCGTGAGTTATTTGCGCAAGATGCTGGATGTGGTGCTGTTTCCGGAGATCTGGAAGTTGCGGACGGATTTGTGAGACGAATCGTGAGGTAGTCCATATTCCGCGGCCACACAATGCTATTTTTTTGATAGTAAATAATGCTACGCAACTTTGATGTCTTGCTCCTTCCCGCCTTTGGGGGAAGGTTGGGATGGGGGCTCTTGGGCGCTGAATGTAGGTCATTTGCACTTACAGGCCCAGGCCCCCATCCCTGCCTTCCCCCAGCGGGGGAAGGGGTAAAACCAGTTCCTGCGTAACATCAGATAGCAAACAACGCAACCGCGAAATACCTTGCATGCTCCGTTGCGACTCAAGTCATCCTGAAAGTCAGGGCGTTTTTGCGATGGTCTGCAATGCAGTCCGCGCATCTTCGTAACCTTCCATCGCTGACTGGAGCAGCCAGACACGGGCCTGCTCCACACTCTTTGGCACGCCCCTGCCATTCAGATACATCATGCCCAGGCTGTATTGCGCAACACGGTTATTCATGGCCGCTGACTTGCTGTACCAGTAAAGCGCTTGCACGTCATCCTGCGGCACACCATGGCCGTGCTCGTATATCTCCGCAAGATTGCATTGCGCAGCCGAGCCATTTTCAAACATGTCTGATGAACTGGAAGGCAGCAACTCGACTTGTTCTACAACCTTGCGGTACCAATAAACAGCGTGTGGATAGTTCTCCCACTGCTGGTACAGACAGGCCAGGTCGTACATGGCCCTGATATTCTGCTTTTTTGCTGCAACCCAGACATCGGTGTCCCGGAGCAAGCGTTTAGCATCCTGATCGCGTTGCGTTGCAGCCTTGGACAGCCAATGGCGAGCGTCTGCCAGGTCGGGTGGCACTGTGCTGTCCTTGATGTAATTTTTGCCTACCTCGTATTGCGCACCTGCGTGGCCTTGCACGGCAGATTTTGTGTACCAATGACGTGCGCGTTCGGCGTCTTTTTCCACGCCTCCGTATCCTTCTGCGTACATTTGGCCCAGTAAATACTGGGCGACCTTGTTGCCTTGTTCTGCGCCCTCGAACGTCGGGAAGTTCCGCAATAAATTCGTGGCCTTCTCGTAACGCTGTTCCACCGATTGAGAAACCCAGAATCGTGCCTGAACCTTGTCCGCCATCACCCCGTGACCATTCATGTACCGCATGCCAAGACGGTACTGGGCAACATGATTTCCCGCTGTGGCTGCTCTTGTGTACCAGTAAAGCGCCTGCCTGTCGTCCTGAACAGTACCAACACCACGCTCATACATGTCTGCAAGACAACACTGGGCAGCCGATCCATTTTCAAACATGTCTTGCGAACTGGGTGATGCGGCTTCGGCCTGTTCCGCCGCTTGTCGGTACACAGCAAATGCCCGTTCGTTATCAGGTGGAGTTTGTTGGCTGTAGAAATAAGCCAGCGTGTATTGAGCAAGCAAATCACCCTGATCTGCCGCCTGGCTCCATTCGGCGACACGCCGGTCACGCTCGGCGGCATCGGCTTCATGAATAACAATCATGTTTCTCCGAATGACGGAATCACCGGAATCGGGTAATAAACTACCCACCCCCAAACCAAAACTCGGAACAATATCCGCTATCTGAAGGGACTCACGCGCTGAAAATCGAACGCCGCTCAGAGAACTGACAAGCACTTTCTCATCGGTTCGATGACCATTGGCTTGAGTCCCCATGACATTGCCGGGCAGTCCGGTGCGCGGCTGTTTTGGCATATTGACTCTCTCATATTCCGTTGGTGTCACTGGGGAGAAAAGTGACTGGTCAAAATATTCCCGGCCTGAAATGTGGGCTACCTTGAAGACATACATCCCATAAAAACTGGCTGTATCTTCCCAGTCAACATCAAAATCCAGTTGCCGCCATGCCAGCAAACGCCCTTTAAGCAACAACAGCAGCACATCAAGCCAGGCTCCGCGCATGACATGAAAGACTGGTTTCAACGGGTCAAGCCGAACAATGTCACCTGACACCTCAACTTCAAACTCCAGAACATCGACGGGATCAGCAAGCAAGACTATAAAACTCCCGTATCCCTTGATCACGGAGTCCTTAAGATTTCGTTTTTTCTCCGGGGAAACGTTTTGACGGCGGGCCAGTTTTTCAAGCACCTCACGTGCTGATGCAGGCAGATTGGCCAGGATGTTTTCCAACTCCCTGGTGCTCAAGCCCTCAGGAAAAGGGTCCTGCCCGAAAGGGAACACAGGTATGCCATTGCTATCCTTTT
>JAZKIK010000184.1:0-2576 GCA_040384925.1 Pseudomonadota bacterium
ATCATCCAGAAACTGTTTTGTCGTGGCATAAAGCGCTGGCCGACCAACCGTTTCCCTGTGCCCAATCACCTCTACCCAGCCACGATCCTCAAGCTGCTTGAGAATCAGGCTGTTGATGGTCACGCCACGAATATCTTCCATGTCACCACGAGTCACCGGCTGACGGTAGACAATGATGGCCAAGGTCTCCAGCGTCGCCCGTGTGTACCGGGGCGGTTTTTCGGGGTGAAGCCGATCCAGATATTCACGCATCTGGGGACGGCTTTGAAACCGCCATCCGGTCGCCACCTGAACCAGTTCCACTCCACGATCCGAGCAGTCATTCTGCAATTCTTCAAGTGCAAGCTTGATACTGTCTGCGCCTATGACCCCATTAAACAAAACACCCATGTCTCGCAAAGGTAAAGGCTGCTGAGCGCAGATAAGTGCTGTTTCGAGGACGCGCTTTGCATCCATCGCATTCATGATTTTTAGTTCCGAAAAGGCGGCAAGCAAGGCCAGCCGTCACCAGCAGGTGACTGAGATGAAATTCTATGGCTCTTGTCTATTGCAATAGCTGCCATGTTTCAGTAGCAGATCGCTACAGGCCAGCATTATATGTCAAGCTCAAATCAAGCATCGCACCCTGCATGTCTGCAGGCATTGGCGAACTGAATACCAGCGCCTCTCCGCTTACGGGATGCTCAAACGCAAGACGGCATGCATGCAGCGCCTGACGCTTCAAACCACCGCCGGCTTTTCCACCATACAAATCATCCGATACAAGAGGGTGGCCCAAAAAAGCCATATGAACCCGGATCTGGTGCGTACGTCCCGTATGCAATTTGCAATGCACCAGGCAATTTGATGAACTGCTGTCGAGCAGGGACACATCTGTTGCTGCAACTTTACCGGATGTTTTCTCCAGATCAACCACAGCCATCCGCAGCCGGTTTCTGGGATCACGCCCGACAGGCTGATCAACATGCCGTGTTCTGGAACCTTTCCACTGACCGTTCGCAATCGCCAGATATTGGCGACTCACACTTCGCGCCGCAATCATGGTAACCAGTTGGTCCATGGTCTGCCTTTGACGCGCCACGACCATCAAGCCACTGGTGTCCTTGTCGAGACGGTGAACAATCCCTGCGCGAGGCAAATTGAAAGCCTGCGCGTCACGCGCAAGCAGTCCATTGAGCAAAGTACCACTCCAGTTGCCCGGTGCCGGGTGTACAACCAGACCGGCCGGCTTGTTCAGCACCAGCAGGAATTCATCCTCAAAAACGATGTCAAGAGCCATTGCTTCGGGCTTGAAAGCCACACTCTGGGGTGTGGGTTTCAGCTCGATGACCAGAACGTCACCCGCCTTGACTTTTGCAGACGATTTGCTTGCGACAACTCCGTTGAGTTGAACCGCTTGAGCCTCGATCAGTTGCTGCAGGTAACTGCGCGAAAACTCCGGAACAGCCTCTGCCAGTGTGCGGTCAAGTCTTGCCCCATGGTTGTGGGAGGGGACGCTCACTTGCCTTGACTCAAAACTCCCTGCCGGATCAAGCTCATCCTGAACCTCGTCCGCGAGGTCTGCCTCACATGAGGCGCTCGATATAATCATGCTGCTTTGTTCCGAATCAGTTATCAAAAGGTTGATTGCAATGTTTTCTGCCAAATTATCGGTTGTTCCCAGTGCATCACCGCTCACTGTTGTTGCGCTGGTCTGCTCATGCCTGCTTGCAGGCTGCTCCAGCAAGCCCATAGATCCAACGGCGGGATGGAGTCCCAACAAGATCTATGCCGAAGCCAAGGACGAGGCGCGGGCCGGTGGTTACGAAAAAGCAATCCCCCTTTTCGAAAAGCTTGAAGGTCGCGCTGCCGGAACACCACTGGCCCAGCAGGCACAGCTTGAAAAAGCCTATGCTCAATACAAGGGCGGAGAGCAGGCCCAGGCCATCGCAACGCTTGACCGCTTCATCAAACTGCACCCTGCAAGTCCGGCTCTGGACTACGCTCTGTATCTGAAGGGTCTGGTCAACTTTAACGACAATCTGGGCTTGTTTTCGTTTATTTCCCGTCAGGATCTGGCTGAGCGGGACCAAAAGGCGGCAAAAGAGTCTTTTGAAGCATTCAAGGAGCTCAGTTCCCGCTTCCCCGACTCGCGCTACACGCCAGATGCCCGCCAGCGCATGACTTACATCGTCAACTCGCTGGCTCAATCGGAAGTACACGTTGCCCGCTACTACTACTCGCGGGGCGCTTATGTTGCGGCAATCAATCGGGCACAAACAGCCATCATCGATTACCGCGACGTCCCGGCACTGGAAGAAGCGACCTACATCGTTTACAAGTCATACGAAGCACTGGGCATGACGCAGTTGCGTGACGACACCAAACGGGTACTTGAAAAAACCTATCCCCAAAGCGAGTTTCTGGGCAAGGGGTTCAGGTCAGCGGAAAATCCCTGGTACAAGTTTTGGTAAGGGCTCGTAAGGAAAGAGCTTGGACATTTGGCCGCTGGATTGGGATGCGATTCGCAACGACGTAGCGCACCCAAGGCCAGCGAGTCAAATGTTCAAGTTATTGACGAACGAGCCCCAAGAGTG
>JAZKIK010000185.1:0-300 GCA_040384925.1 Pseudomonadota bacterium
TTGACAGCAAAATAACTGTATATTCGTACAGTCTAAAAGAGCAAACCCATGAGCGACGCCATTATCCCCATCCATGCCATCAAGGGTCGGGGCACGGCCACACGTATTGCTCATCGTTTTGAAAAAGACCAGCGCCAGGCCTGGGACGATGGCTGGGGCACACTTGAAGAAAGCGTGGCAAACCAGCCTCAGCGCATTGCTACCGAAGTGTTTTTTGAGGATGCGCGCAGTGTGATCAGCCGCAATGATTCGCCCGACATCTTTTTTGACTACAGCATCAACCCCTATCGCGGTTGTGAG
>JAZKIK010000185.1:310-4218 GCA_040384925.1 Pseudomonadota bacterium
CCAGCCACAGTTACCTGAATCTGTCACCGGGGCTGGACTTTGAAAGCAAAATCATCGCCAAACGCAATATTGCCGAGGTATTGCGCGCTGATCTGGCCAAACCCAGGTATGTGCCCAGGCTGCTGAACATCGGTTCCAACACCGACTGTTACCAGCCAGTGGAACGTGAACTTCGCCTGACACGTGCCGTGATCGAAGTCCTGCAGCAACTTGAGCACCCGTTTTCAATCATCACCAAATCGTCTGGTGTCGAGCGCGATATTGACCTGCTTGCCCCGCTGGCGCAGCAAAAGCTCGCAGCGGTTTACGTCACCATCACCACACTTGACGGCGAACTCGCCCGCAAGATGGAACCGCGCGCCGCTTCACCACAACGCCGCCTGCGCACCATACGCACACTGGCCGAACACGGCATTCCGGTCGGTGTCAGTGTCGCGCCGCAGATTCCGTTTGTAAACGAAGACATGGAACAGGTGCTGGAAGCCGCCTGGCAGGCTGGCGCACGTTCAGCCTTTTACACCGTCATTCGCCTGCCGTGGGAATTGGCCCCACTGTTTCGCCAGTGGCTGGAACTGCATTACCCGCAACGCGCCGCCCGCATCATGGCCCGTATCCAGGACATGCGGGGCGGCAAGGACTACGACAGCGACTTTGCCTCCCGCATGAAAGGCCAGGGCATCTGGGCCGAACTGATACGCCAGCGTTTTGAAAAAACCTGCAACAAGCTGGGTTTCAACCGCCAGCGGGTGGAACTGGATCTAAGCCGGTTCAGGCCGATTGCGGATAGAAATCAGACTGAGCTGTTTTGACACCAGCGTCTCAGTTGGTAGGTCGAGTTAGCCCGCAGGGCGTAAGCCGACAAAACGGCGGTGGTTGGCAAGAGCCAGATGTCGGCTTACGCTGCGCTAAACCGACCTACGGGCTGGCCGTTCAAAACCTCAGGCGGCCGGTGTGACTGAAGATTTCGCCCCAACACAAGTCGCATAAATATCCAGCCCCGCCTTGTAAACACTGGTCTCAACATTCATGATGCCCAGCACCGAATGAAAGTAGTTGTCATGTGTGACCAGTGCATTCCGATGCCTTTTAAGACAGCCCATGCTGATGCTGCTGCGATGCTCAAAAGACGGTGACAGCCAGGTCATCCAGGGCACATGCTTCTGCACATCGGGTGCAATGCTGTAAGGCATGCCGTGCAGGTAAATATTGTTTTCGCCCAGGGATTCACCGTGGTCGGCCACGTAAATCATGGCCGGGCTGGTGTTTGTCTGCTTTTTCAGCCATTCAATGCCGGAGGCCAGAAAGTGGTCTGTGTACACAATGCTGTTGTCATAGGCGTTCAGCAAGGTCTGATGTTCACATGACTGCAGGGCATTGCTGGCGCATTCGGGCAAAAACTTTTTGAACGCTGCGGGCGAGCGCTGGTAATACGCCGGGCCGTGGCCGCCCATCTGGTGCATGACCAGCACCACGCCCTTGGCGCGGCGTGCTTCCGGCAGGGCGGCTATGCCTTGCTCCAGGCCGTGCAGCATGATTTCGTCAAAACATTCGCCATGGGGGCACAGGTCTGGCCGCTCTGCTGCAGCGGTTTCGGCCTTGTTGATGCGGTCGCAAACACCTTTGCAACCCGACTGGTTGTCAATCCACAGCACGGCCAGACCGGCGTGCTGCAGCACGTCGAGCAGGCCTTCAAAGTTGGTGCTGCGGCCGTCGTAGCTGGCGTGCCCCAGGCTGGAGAACATGCAGGGCACAGATGCAGCAGTGCTGGTGCCGCACGACCAGGCATTGCGCTGGCTCGCCACGCCTTCTTGTTCCAGCTCGGGTGTGGTGGGGCGCGCGTAGCCATTGATGCCAAAGTTGCCACTGCGGGCGGTTTCACCCAGCACCAGCAACAGCAGCGGTGGTTTTGTCTGGCCGGTGTAGCTGCTGCCCAGTTTTGCGTCTTCACCCAGCGGCAGCAGCACCGACTCGTCACGCTGCAATGGTTTGGCAGCCAGCGCGCCCAATGCGTAAAACGAATTCAGCGGGTTGATCAGGTAACGCACATGTGGGTAATTGCGCATGGTGGAGGCAATGCCCTGAAAAAAACACATCACCACCAGCACCGTCAGCACGCTGGAGCCCAGCACGGCCAGCAGATTGCCCAGCACCTGTTTGCCAACAGTTTGCGGCTGGATTTTTTGCCGCCATATGCAGATGCCCGGCAAAACCGCCAGTACCAGTACCGTGGCGGCCAGGCGCCAGTTCAGCAGGTCACGGGTCTCACGAATATCTGTCTGCAGTGTGTTGAGCATCATGTGCTGGTCAATCACCACACCATAAGACAGCATGAAATAGGCACCCAGCGCCGCAGCCAGCCAGAAAATGGTGATAACCGGCTTCAGTGTCCAGCGCCAGGCCAGCAGGCTGAGCAGCGCCAGCGTGACCAGCATGATGACCAGTGCCAGCGCAAAACCAAGCGTCAGCGCCTGCCCGGTGTTGAGGTCTGGCAGCCGCGCCAGTTCACGCCACAGGGCCACATTACAAACCGTGGCAATCCACAGGCTTGAAAGAATCGACAAGCAGAGCGGCTTGATGCCCTCAGTCCGTGGCCTGCTGGCTGATGCCGGTTTTAAAAAATGTTCAGGAAAGAACAGGGCGGTAAAAGAGGGCAGTCGCAAAAGCATGAGCGCGATTTTTCGCGCTCATGCTTAAGAACGCCTTAATGGACGGCCTTGCTCTGCCTTGCTTCAGGGGGCCTCAACAGCCCAACTGGCTCGCATGGTGCCGCAAATGATCTTCCATAAAACTGGCGATAAAAAAGTAGCCGTGGTCATAAGCAGCATGGCGGCGCAAGTCCAGTGGCTGATGTGCGGCGTCGCAGGCGGCTTCAAAAAGGTGCGGGTGCAACTGGCTGTCCAGAAACTTGTCGCCCAGGCCCTGATGAATCAGGATGCCGCCAGGGTAGGGCGGGTTGATCTGGCGGGTCATCAATGCGCTGGCATCGTGTGCCGCCCATGCGGCTGGGTCGGTACCTAGATAGGCCGAAAAGGCTTTCTGTCCCCAGGGGCAGTGGCTGGGGGCACAAATCGGTGCAAAAGCCGACACCGACTTGAACAGGTGCGGATGTCGCAAAGCCAGCGTCAGCGCACCATGTCCACCCATTGAATGGCCAAAAATTCCGATGCGGCTGACATCGATGGGCAAAATTGAAGACACCAGTGGCAGCAGATCAGCCGTGATGTAAGTTTCCATACGATAGTGTTTTGACCAGGGCGCTTCAGTCGCATCCAGATAAAAACCTGCACCCACACCCAGATCCCAGCTTTCGGCCTCGCCAGGCACATTGGCACCGCGCGGGCTGGTGTCGGGCGTTATCAGTGCCATGCCCAGTTCTGCAGCCATGCGCTGGGCACCGGCCTTGATCATGAAGGTTTCTTCATTGCAAGTCAGGCCTGCCAGAAACAGCAAGACCGGTACCTTGTCCGCATATTTGTTCATCACCGCCTGCGGTGGCAGAAAAACCGAAAACTTCATCGGCAGGCCGATGGTGTGTGAATCGTGTCTGTAAAACTGCTGCAAACCGCCAAATGAGACGTGTTCGCCAAGCAGTTCGGGTGATGTTGCTTTCATGGAGACTCTTTCAGTTCAAAAAAGGCCGAGGACCGACGTCACCGGCTCTCAGTCGCAATAGCCCTCATGGGAAAGACGCAACATGCAGTGAGCAATCATTGGGCCAATAGACACAATTATGTTTATAGACTCAGTATCACTTCAAGCCGGGGCCGCGGAACTGGCTTTGCCGGGCCGCAGGCACAGCGGCCCCGGGGCAGGGAGCTAAACGCAGCGACCACAAGATCACGGGTATTGTTCAGTTCAAGCAGGGGCCGCGGAACCGGCTTTGCCGGGCCGCAGGCGCAACGGCCCCC
>JAZKIK010000186.1:0-1741 GCA_040384925.1 Pseudomonadota bacterium
GAACCTCCATCTTCCTTCACCTCGGGTGAACAACCTCTTGGGAAACTACAGCTAGCGGCCTAGGCTACATCACCCACATGCACCGAAAAGCTGCCCTTGCGCCGGTCGGAAAAATAGTGTTCCAGCGTTTTCTGAACCGTCTTGAAAGCGATCTCATCCCAGGGAATCTCGGCTTCAGTAAATAGCCTGGCTTTGATGGTTTCGTAACCTGGGTTGAATTCGGTACTGAGCAGCCGCGCACGGTAGTACAGGTGCACCTGTCCCACACGCACAATGTTCAACACCGTAAACAACTCCTGCATTTCAAACTGTGCGCCAGCCTCTTCGACAGTCTCGCGGGCTGCACCTTCGGCTGTTGTTTCGCCGAGTTCCATAAACCCGGCGGGCAAAGTCCATTTGCCGCGCCGCGGCTCAATGTTGCGCAAGCAGAGCAAGACCTGTTCTCCGTCTTCGCCCCAGACGGGTACGGTACCGACCACATTTAACGGGTTTTCATAGTGCACCGTATTGCAGGCAGGGCATACGGCGCGTTCTCTGGTGTCGCCATCGTCGGGGAGGCGATAAACCACTGCGGTACCGCAAACGCGGCAGTGATTGAGGGGAGGGCGGTGCATGAATTCCAGTGTAGCGATTTTGTCGCTTCAAGCTCTGCGGGCCATAACAGTTGAGAGGTGCTGCAATCAACAAACAACATCCTTCAGGAAGCGGGAGCCTGCGTTAATGCGATGGCAAGACTAGTGCCAGTAAATTCAGCGGGCAAGAAATCCCGACCTTGAAGGTGCTATTAAAGCCAGCCGTCGGGAGCGGTGCCGATCAGGTGGTTTGTGCCGCGCCTCAGGCCTTGGTCGTCCGGGTGTGTTTCTCGATCAGGCTACGGGCCGTATCAAGCAGCTTCTTGCCATCAAAACCTTTCTTGTTCATGTCTTCAACCCACTCAACTTCCACCGTGCGGGCTTTGCGGCGGAAGTCCTGGGCTTCTGCGGGGCTGATGGTGTGAATCGTGTTGCCGCGGTCGCTGGCGCTTTTACGGCCGGGAACGTCATTGCCTTGCTGGATTTTTCCGAGTGAGGCTGAAGTCGCCATGCCGGAGTTGTTATCGATAACCTTTTTCAGATCAGGCGCCAGCGAGTTGTATTTCGCCTTGTTCATCGCCATCACAAAAGTGGTGGTGTAGAGGCTGCCTCCAGCCGGATCGAATTCGGCATGAAATTTTGTGAGCTCGTTGACCTTGACGGATGGCACGACTTCCCACGGAATCACGCAGCCGTTGATCGTTCCTTTGGTGAGGGCATCGGGTATGCTGGGCAGCGGCATTCCGACCGGGGTCGCGCCCAGCACGCCGAGCAGCTTGGTAACCTGGCGCGTTGGTGCGCGCAGCTTGAGGCCACGCATGTCCGCAATCGACCTGACGGGTTTGTCTACCGTGTGAATGACCCCCGGGCCATGCACCTGCAATGCCAATACCTGGGTGTCCTTGAACTCGTCAACTGCCACCGTCTGAACGTATTCCCAAAAAGCCTTGGACGTTGCTTCAGCGTTGCTCATCATGAAGGGCAGCTCGAATGCTTCTATGCGCGGAAAGCGGCCGGCTGTGTTGCCGGGCAAGGTCCAGACGATATCCACGACGCCATCTTTGGCCTGATCATAAAGCTGCACAGGAGTACCGCCAAGCTGCATGGCGGGGAATGCTTCAAACCTGATCCGGCCGCCTGATTCCTTTTCGACCTTTTCCATCCCGTCT
>JAZKIK010000187.1:0-3010 GCA_040384925.1 Pseudomonadota bacterium
TGACACAAAAGAACCAAGGTTCAGCAACCCTGTCGGGAAGATGACTGGCATGATTCTTTTCCTTCAAAACTACGCACCAAAAATATTTGAGAGTTCAATCCTGAAAAGTGTGACAACGGCCTGATAACAAGGATTCAATCATGAAATATTACCTTTGCAAATTTATTCCGCCGCGTACGGATTTTCTGGCAACAATGTCAACCGATGAGCAGCAATGGATGAAACAGCATGGCGCTTATTTAAATGAACTGCTGGCTCAGGGTCTTATTGCTGCCCACGGCCCCGTAATGGATCCCGCAGGTGCTTATGGTGTATCGATATTCCAGATCGCTGATGACCAGGATATTTCTGTACTCACTTCGGGTGATCCCATCATAAAAAATGGTGTGGGCCACTACGAACATCATCCCATGCTTCATTTAAAAACGCGCAGTTGACGTTGCCTGAGCATCTTTGCACGCAAGAATGGTCGCAGTCCCGCTGTGCCTTGCAATGGGCATTGACGCAGGTTCCCCCTTCCCTGCCAAACCCGATGTTCCCGTCAGACGAGGTGCTGCAAGCGTGGACGAACACCAACGTGCCTATCCTGCACTAGGGCGGCGATCATGATCTTTTCGGAATGCTCTGGACGGTCAGTTGCCAACGCTGAACCTGGTCACCTACCCACGCACCGGCCATGTCCCGCACCATCAGCAGCCGGAGATGGCCGCCGCGCAGATTGCGGCCTTGATCAGGGGCACGCGAAAAGTCTGACCGTCCTAACCGCAGACACCCGCGTTAGTCCGGCGCGATTGCATACCGCAATTACCTGGTGCCGTGTCAAGTCCGGCATGGGTGACACGAGCTGCACTGAACGTGAAACAGGCCGACACCTGGCTGGTGTCGGCCTGTTTGAGGGCTGATTCCGACAGATTGGAGGCAGTCAAACCGCCATCAAACATCAGAAGCTGTGATTGATACCCACCATGGTGCCAACCTGTGAACCGCCAAGTGCAGGGTTGCTGCCTGGTGCGCCGCCGCTGACTGAAATGGCACTTGCGCTGCCGTTGCGGATGGTCGCGAGCTGTGCGTACAGCGTGGTGCGTTTTGAAAGTTTGTACAGCGAACGCACGGCAAACAGCGTGGCGTCTGCATTGCTGCCGTTTTTGTAGTCGAGCTTGGCAAGGGTGCCATCTATGGTCAGCGCAGGTGTGACTGGATAGGAGGCTCCTGCGTACCACAGGTCGCTTTTTGGCCTGATCGCGCTGCCCTCGTTGTTGCGGCGAATCACACCGCCTGCGAGTTTGACGCTGCCGACGTTGAAATAACCGTTGACCAGCACACGGGTGTCGGATGTTGAACTGCTGTTCAGACCACCAAACACTGGCGGGCTGGCTGGTACTGTCACGGGTACGGTTCGTCCATTGATGCGGTCATAACCCAAAGCAACACCCCAGCCCTTGGGGTCGTACTTGGCCATAAACGAAAATTCGCGGCAGGCGCTGGAGTCGGCACCATTTTCACCAGCGCAGTTGGTACCGGCGGGCGACGGCCCGGCGTTGACGGTATCGCGCCCGGCACTGTAGGTAGCGCCTAGCGAGACATCACCGAATTTGCCTCGGTAAGCTATGGAATTGTCGACGCGTGCGTTGGGAATATAGCTGTCAAGCGAACCCAGGCCGTAAATACTGGGTCCAACAATGTCTGAACCAATCAGCGACCAGAACAACATGGTCCACTGGCGGCCCAGGGTGACGGCACCCCAGTCACCACTCAGGCCCACAGTGGCCTGACGACCAAACAGGCGCCCGCCCTGGCCTGATGCGCCGGTGTCAGTGCCAAAACCCATTTCCAGGGTGTAAATGGCGCTCAAACCGCCGCCCAGGTCTTCTGTGCCGCGCATGCCCAGACGTGAAGGCAGCATGCCGGTGGTGGAAGGCACCCGAACCAGGCCACCAGATCCGGCGACGTTGCTGACATGTTCAATGCCAGTGTCAACCATGCCGTACAGGTTGACAGTTTGAGCCTGGGCAGCACCCGCTACAGCGACCAGCCCGCCCAGCGCGATAAGTGATGAAACTTTCATGTTGTGTCTTTCATTCCAAGGTAATAAAGGTTTTTTGGCCGGGGCATATACGGTTTGTTGCCGTTTTGAGGCGGCTGAATCTTTCAGCGGATTCACAAGTTCCGGTACTGCCTGGGCTCTCTTAAAGCTGAAAACTCACTGAATCCACGGTCCCCCTCAGGATTCGGCGCTGAAACCGACGGTCTTGATCAGGCGGCGCCATTCCTCGGCATCGGCCTTGAGCAGGTCAGCCAGCACTTCGGGCCTGGACGACTTCACCTCCATGCCGACCTGAGCCAGGCCGGTAACCAGTTCGGGCTGCGCCAACACTGGCTGCAGATATGCGGCGGCTCGAATCACGGCCTGCGCACTGGCCTTGCCCGGCAAAAAGAAGCCATACCATTCGCGCACGGTAATCGGCAGGCCCTGCTCGCGGTAAGTCAAAACTTCGGGTGCAAACGGACTGCGCTGTGTGCCTGACACGGCCAACAGGCGCAGCTTGCCGGTCTTCAGATAAGGCAAATAGTCGCCCACAGGCGAAGACATGGCTGAAATCTGGCCACCGAGCAAGTCCTGAATGCCGGGCGCTGAACCACGGTAGGGAACATGTTTGAGTTCAGTGCCGCTGATTTTTGACATCAGCGCGGCAATCATGTGCGGCATGGAACCTGCAGCTGGTGAGCCGTAATTGGCCTTGCCCGGCTCGGCCTTGGCCCAGGCCAGAAAGTCCTTGATCGTCTTGACGCTTTCAGGCACGGCTGGCCCGACACCAAAACCGTGGCTGAAAAAGCAGGCTACCGATACCGGCGCCACATCTGCCAGCGTGTAGGGAAGTTTGGGATAGGTAAACGGATAAATCGACAGACAGGACGAAGGTGTCAGCAGCAAGGTGCTGCCGTCAGCCGGTGAATCCTTCAGTGTGGTGATGGCAATCTGTCCACCCGCGCCGGGTTTGTTTTCAACCAC
>JAZKIK010000188.1:0-4942 GCA_040384925.1 Pseudomonadota bacterium
CACTGGCGCGCATGCATCTGGCGGGTCTGGATTTTCCGCGCCGCCAGCCCAATCTGCGCGGCCTGCCCTGGTGGAACGAAACCGTGCCCGTTGTGCTGCCACATCTGAGCACTGAGCAGCGCAGCCTGATTCTGGGTGAGCTGGCCTACCAGAACCATATTGCCGCATCATCGGCCTACAAAGCCCTGCCCGCTGGCCCGGTACACGCCGATCTGTTCAGGGACAACGTGATGTTTGAGGGCGAGCAGCTGACCGGCTTTTTTGACTTTTATTTTGCCGGCTGCGACACCTTTTTGTTTGACCTCAGCGTCTGCCTGAACGACTGGTGTATTGACCTGCCCACTGGCCGCCACGACACTCGGCGCGCCAACGCCTTTATTGAGGCCTACCAGTCAGTTCGCACCTTGACCGCACAAGAACGCACCTTGCTGCCAGCCATGCTGCGTGCAGGTGCCCTGCGTTTCTGGATATCCAGGCTGTGGGACTTTTATCTGCCACGTGAAGCCGCCGTGCTCAAGGCCCATGACCCCGGCCATTTTGAGCGGGTTTTGCAGCAAAGAGTGCTGCACCCGGTCAATCTGTAATACCAAACAACTCATTTCATGAAACTCAACATCGTTCCCGCACGCACCGGCGTCACCTGGGTCAAGCTAGGGTTCAAGACTTTTCTGCAGCAGCCGCTGGCCATGTCAGGCCTGTTTTTCATGTTCATGGCGGTGCTGTCGCTGGCCACACTGGTGCCTTTTATTGGGGCGGCGCTGGCGCTGGCGCTGCTGCCCGCATCCACGCTGGGGCTGATGGCCGCCACGCAAGAGGCGACCAAAGGCAAATTCCCCATGCCACTGATTTTGATCAGCGCCTTTCGGGCAGGCAAACAGCGCATGCAGGCCATGATGGTGCTGGGTGCCTTGTATGCCGTGGGTTTTTTGATGCTGATGGGTATTTCAAGCCTGGTGGACGGCGGGCAGTTTGCCCGGCTGTACCTGGTGGGTGGAAAAATCACTGAAGAAATGGTCATGCAAGGCAACTTTCAGGCTGCCATGTGGATCACACTGGCACTGTATATGCCGCTGTCATTGTTGTTCTGGCATGCGCCCGCGCTGGTTCACTGGCATGGCGTCACGCCGGTCAAAAGCCTGTTTTTCAGTGCCATGGCCTGTTACAAGAACTGGGCAGCACTGACGGTTTATGGCCTGGCCTGGTTTGGCTTTTTTATGCTGGCGATTGTGGTCGTGACCCTTATTGCCGCCATTCTGGGCAACCCCATGTTTGCCGGGCTGGCCATGTTTCCGGTGGCGCTGATCATGATGGCGATGTTTTTTACTTCGATTTTTTTCACGTTTCGTGATAGCTTTACCGACACAGACAAGGCCGCTGACCCGGTCAACATAAACCCCACTGATTGATTTGAGGAGAGTTTTCATGACCCGGCACCTGTTGCAAAACCGAAAAGAACAAGAGATTTTGTGGTTTCAACGCCGGGACAGCCTCAAGGCCGCAGCCGCCTGGCTGGCCCTGGGCGGTCTGCCCACCGCCATGGCCCAACAGCGCAGCAATATCGTCGAGTTGTACGGTGACGCCCTTCTTAACGGCAGCCGCCTGCAGACCGGCGACCAGATTCAGACCGGTGACCAGATCCAGACCGGCCCCGGCGCAGGCCTGGTGTTTGCACTGGGCAACGCCTCGTTTCGGGTCCGGCAAAACACCATGATGACGGTAGAACGCGGCGCCACCCTCAGCGCCGTCAGCCTGCTGCGTCTGATCACCGGAGCTGTGGTCAGCGTGTGGAACAAGGGCGGCAGCCGCGCCAACATCACCCCTCCGCTGACAGCCGGCATACGTGGCACCGGCGTGTACACCGAAGTTTTGCCACAGCGAAACAACCGCACCTACTTTTGCAACTGCTACGGCACAGTTGATCTGGAGGCCGGTGGCAGCAAGGCCCAGTCACAGGCCGACTACCACCAGTCCTTCTGGGCCGATGCAGAACCAGGCAGCACCGGCAGCAAGATCTCATCCGCAGGTTTTCTGGACCATACCGACGAAGAGCTGGAATTTCTGGCTGCGCTGATAGGCCAGCGTACCTACTGGCAGATTGCCGGACGCAAAGGCAGGGCTGACGGCAAAGGCAGCATGGGGTATTGAGCTTTTTCGCCAACCTGCCATCAAGCACAAGTTTCAAGGATCATTTTATGAGTTTTACCCCTTCACACCTGGCCGCCCTGATGCTGGGCACCACGGCCGCATTGACAGGTTTCACCGCCCAGGCCGCCGATGTATTTCCGGCACCTGCTCCAGTGCTGGCCCCGGCAAAAACCGACCACATGGCAGCAGCCCGCGCCGCCATCAAGGCCAAAGACTGGAAAAAATCAGTCGCCGAACTGACAACAGCCGTCAAAGACCAGCCCAACAACGCCGACGCCCACAACCTGCTGGCCTACTCTTACCGCAAACAGGCCACACCCGACTTGCCCAAGGCCTTTGAACACTACGAAATCGCGCTCAGGATCAACCCCAAACACAAAGGCGCGCACGAATACATAGGCGAGGCCTATCTGATGGACAAAAAGCCCGCCAAGGCCGAAGAACACCTGGCACAGCTCAAAACCATCTGCGGCAACACGACCTGTGAGGAGTATGAGGATCTGGCGAAAGCGATTGCCGAGTACAAGGCGAAGAATAAATAGGCTGACTTCGCCAACTCATAAAAAAGCGCCAGTGATGGCGCTTTTTTCGTTTTTAAACCACCGTCAATTTCGCCACACTAAGCGCCAGCCATTTCTCGCCATGCCGCGGAAAGTTGATCTTGGCCCGCGCATCATCACCGCTACCCTCCAGCATCACAACCTTGCCTTCACCAAACTTGGCGTGAAAGACCTGGATACCGGCTCTTAAACCATGTGAAGGCGCATTTTTCTGCGCAGGCACTGGCGGGTTGGCAAAGCGTTCGGACTGGCCGGATTTTGAAGCAAATACGCTGCTGGCCCAGTCCCCACGGCCACCACCAGTTCCTGAATCAGCAGCACCATTCCAGCCGCCACCCCTACCCAACCCGGATGCAAAACCCTGGTTTTTGGGTGTGATCCATTTCAGCGCAGCTTCGGGCAACTCGTCAAAAAAGCGGCTTTTGAGGTTGTAGCGCGTCTGGCCGTGCAGCATGCGGGTTTGTGAATGGCTGAGGTACAGGCGTTTGCGGGCCCGGGTGATGGCAACATACATCAGCCTGCGTTCTTCCTCGATGCCATCACGGTCGGTCAGCGAGTTTTCATGCGGAAAGATGCCGTCTTCCAGGCCCGAGATAAACACACAGTCAAACTCCAGCCCCTTGGATGCGTGCACAGTCATGAGTTGCACGGCATCCTGCCCGGCCTGGGCCTGGTTGTCGCCGGACTCCAGCGCGGCATGGGTCAAAAAGGCGACCAGCGGGCTCAGGGTTTCGCCGGTGTCGCTGTCGGGGGCCAAAAATTCGGGCAAGGGTTCATCAAGCAGCGCGGCGGTGTCCAGCCCCTGGCTGGCCGGTGATTGTGTCAGGCGCCCAGCACCCTGCCCTCCCAGCTCGTCCACAGGCAATGCCACGGCATCACGCCCAAAACCTTCCTGGCCGACAAAGGATTCGGCTGCGTTGACCAGTTCGGCCAGATTCTCCAGCCTGTCCTGGCCTTCTTTTTCGAGTTTGTAATGTTCTTCCAGTCCGCTGTGCTGCAGCACCAGTTCAATGATTTCACGCAAGGTCAAACCGGCAGTCTGCTCGCGCAGCACATCAAGTTTGGCGACAAAAGCACCCAGATTGGTACCGGCCTTGCCCGTCACAGCACTTACACCGTCATGCAGCGAACAGCCCGAAGCGCGTGAAATGTCCTGAAGTTGTTCAATCGTGCGTGCACCTATGCCGCGTGGCGGAAAGTTGACGACGCGCATAAAACTCGTGTCGTCGTGCGCATTCTCCAGAAGGCGCAAATAAGCCAGCGCGTGTTTGATTTCGGCCCGTTCAAAAAAGCGCAGGCCACCATACACACGGTAAGGCATGCCGGCATTGAACAGGGCGGTTTCCAGCACCCGGCTTTGCGCATTGCTGCGGTACAGCAGGGCAATTTCCTTGCGCGGCGTGCCATCACGCACCAGTTGTTTGACCTCGTCCACCAGCCATTGGGCCTCCAGAAAGTCGCTGGCAGACTCGTACACCCGCACCGGCTCGCCGGGGCCGGCTTCGGTGCTGAGGTTTTTGCCCAGGCGTTTGCTGTTGTGGCTGATCAGCTCGTTGGCTGAATCCAGGATGTTGCCAAAACTGCGGTAATTGCGCTCCAGCTTGATCTGCTGCCTGACATCAAACTCACGCACAAAGTCCGCCATATTGCCGACCCGCGCACCTCGAAAGGCGTAAATGCTCTGGTCATCGTCACCCACGGCGATGACAGAGCCGCCCGGCATGCCTTCAACGCCGTCAGCGCCCTGCCCGGCCAGCATCTTGATCCAGGCGTATTGCAGTTTGTTGGTGTCCTGAAACTCATCAATCAAGATGTGCCGAAAACGCCGCTGGTAATGTTCACGCACGGCGGCGTTGTCACGCAGCAGTTCGTAGCTGCGCAGCATCAGCTCGCCAAAATCAACCACGCCTTCACGCTGGCACTGGTCCTCATACAGGGCGTAGATTTCGACTTTTTTGCGGTTTTCTTCATCACGCACCTGCACATCCTTGGGCCGCTGGCCGTCTTCCTTGCAGCCGGCGATGAAATACATCAGCTGTTTTGGCGGAAAACGCTCTTCGTCAATATTGAACTGCTTGCACAGGCGTTTGATGCTCGACAGCTGGTCTTGTGTGTCCAGAATCTGGAATGTCGATGGCAGATTGGCCAACTTGTAATGCGCCCGCAAAAACCGGTTGCACAGGCCATGAAAAGTCCCGATCCACATGCCGCGCACATTGACCGGCAGCATGCTGGAC
>JAZKIK010000189.1:0-1911 GCA_040384925.1 Pseudomonadota bacterium
AAACCATTTACGACGTCAAGCTGACGGGCCCGGTCGCACTGATTCTGGGCGCCGAAGGCGAAGGCATGCGCCAGCTGACCCGCAAGACCTGCGACGAACTGGTCAGCATTCCGATGCGCGGTGCGGTCGAAAGCCTGAACGTGTCGGTGGCCAGCGGTGTCTGCCTTTATGAAGCGCTGCGGCAGCGCGGTTCTGTTGCCCAATAAATAGCTGCCCATGGCCGCCGCAGAGCGGTCGCTACAACATGGTTTTATTTTGAAAATGGCTTGGTGACTGGCCCATGGCTGCCTTGAACATGGCTGAGAACGCGCTGTCGCTGGCATAACCGGTCGCGGCAGCGACCTGGCCTATGGCCTGGCCGCGTGCCAGCAAGGGCAGGGCGTGGGCCAACACGGCCTGCTGGCGCCACTGCTGGTAGCTCAAACCCAGTTCATCCCTGAAGAGCCTGGCAGCGGTACGTTCGCTGGCTCCGATATCTGCAGCCCATTCGGCCAGGGTGGCACGGTCGGAAGGGGCTTTCATCACCGCTTCACACAGGGCGCGCAGGCGTTTGTCACCGTTTTGTGGATGCGGCAGTGGCACACCCAGCAGCTGGGTATCGGCATGGGTGATTTCATCAAGTACCAGATGGATCAAAGAGTGTTCCCGAGCATCAGTCATCGGCGGGCCGCCGCTGGCGTCGAGCGCCTGGATTGCCTCACGCAGCAGGGGCGACACCACAATCATCCGGCAGCCCTGCCAGCCGGCCGGGGCTGAATCGGCGTGAATGTAGAGCGTACGAAACTCTGCTGCCTCCAGCACGGTGATGTGGTGCTGCGCACCCGGTGCAATCCAGACCGCGCGGGATGGAGGCAGTATGTAGGTGATTTCTTCTGCCGGGTTGCCTGCAGTTTCGTCGGTCAGTGGTTTTTGTGCCGCCGTGACCTGCACAATGCCAGTTGCGCAGTAAGCAAGTTGCGCCCATGGGTGCCAGTGCGGTTCGAAATGCGCATCGGCCAGAACCGTGCGTGCCCGTACACGCACCGGGCGTTCTGCACTGGGCGTAAATGAGTCAACATCGCCCAATGGAATGGCGCGGCTTCGGGTCTGGCGTGGCATGTGAATGTTCCGGTTTTTGAATGCTTGTCTTAAATTCACTAAAAGCTGGCGTTTTGTCGCTTTTCAGCAGGCAAGGCCAATACTACGATAGCCGCATGACTACTTCAAGCACCCTGAATTTCCCCGCCGGGGCGGTACCGCTGAGGCAAGACGCCGGCGTGATTGGCCTGGTCGGCATTGCCCACATGATCAGCCACTTCAGCCAGCTGCTGCTGGCGCCACTGTTTCCGTGGCTCAAAACCGAGTTCAATGTGAGTTACGCCGAACTTGGTTTTTTGATGACGCTGTTTTTTGTGGTGTCTTGTGGTGTGCAGGCCGCAGCAGGTTTTGTGGTGGACCGTTTTGGCCCCCGTCCAATTTTGTTTGCCGGCCTGGCGATTCTGGGGCTGGCGGCGTTTGGTTTTGCAATCAGCACGAGTTACTGGATGCTGGCAGGCTTTTCAATGCTGGCCGGGGTGGGCAATGGGGTGTTTCATCCGGTGGACTACACACTGCTTAATCGCAAGGTCAGCAGCCCGCGCCTTGGCCACGCTTACAGCGTGCATGGCATCACCGGCAGCCTGGGCTGGGCGCTGGCGCCGGCCATGCTGGTGCCGCTGGCGCTGGCTTTTTCATGGCGTGTGGCGCTGGCCAGTGCTGGATGCCTGGCGTTTGTGGTGCTGGTCGTGTTGTTGCTGAACCGTGAAAAGCTGAGCCTGCCCGCCGCACCGGCAGTTTCTGCTGCGAGCAAAAACAAGCCGGGGGCGCAGATTGAAGGCAGTTTTGACTTCCTGCGTATTCCTGCTGTCTGGATGTGTTTTGCCTTTTTCTTTT
>JAZKIK010000190.1:0-1666 GCA_040384925.1 Pseudomonadota bacterium
ACAAGGCGCGTGAAGTGCTGTTTGGCAAAACGCAGTATGAAAAGCGCTGAAATCTGTTTTTTTCGTGCAATTCACATCAATTCAACGCCAATCGCAAACCAAGCTCATCAAAAGACCGCCCAGCATCCACTGCAAAACCGGCCCGTCTGGCCAGGCCTGCCATGCCGGGGTTGTCGCGCAGGCATTGCCCGGTCAAAAAGGCGGTGCCGCGTTGCTGCAGATAATTTTTGAGTTTTTCAAGCAAGGCGCTTCCCAGTCCCTTGCCTTGCCAGGCTGAGGCGACCTGAATCGCAAATTCGGCATTGTGGTTGTCCGGGTCACACACGGCGCGCACCTCGGCCACCATGGTCTGGCCACCGTCTGCCGTGTTTGCCAGTGCGATAAAAGTCATTTCACGTTCGTAGTCAATCTGGCTGTACCGTGCGAGCTCTGAATGCGGCACCTCACGGCGGCTCATGAAAAAACGCAAACGCATGTCGGCAGGCGTCGCACCAGCATAAAAGTCCTTGAGGCGGGCACCGTCTTCGGGGCGTATCGGCCTGATCAGCAGTGCTTGCCCGGCCAGCAAGCGGGTTTCTTCAAGTGCTGAGGGGTAAGGCCGTATTGCCAGACGACTGCCAGCATCGGCATCAGTCGGCCGTAGCCGCACACGGGCATCCAGCGCCAGCACACCCTGGGCATTGACCAGCAGCGGGTTGATGTCAAGTTCAGCCAGCCAGGGCAGATCACACACCATTTGTGAAACCTTGACCAGAGTGGCCAGCAGCGCCTGCCGGTCTGCGGCAGCCCGCCCACGGTAGCCGGCCAGCAGGGGTGAAAGATGGCTTCTTTCCACCAGGTCCTGCGCCAGCAAGGTGTTCAGCGGGGGCAAAGCCACGGCGTGGTTGTTGCGCAGCTCGACCGCAATGCCACCTTCGCCCAGCAAGATCACCGGCCCAAACACTGCATCAGTCGCCACCCCCACAATCAGCTCCAGCGCATCAGGCCGCTCGGCCATGGCCTGTACCGCAAAACCCTCCAGCCCCGCCTCAGGCCGCAGGCGGCTGACCTGCTGCTGCATCTGCAGGGCCGCTGCGCGAACCTGTTCAGGTCCCAGCAGCCCCAAGGCGACCCCACCCACATCGGTTTTATGGGTGATCTGCGGTGAAATGATTTTCAGCGCCACCGGGTAAGCGATGCGGTCTGCGGCCAGCACCGCCTCTTCAACACTGCGGGTCTTGACGGTTTCAACCACAGGTATGCCATAGGCCTTGAGCAATGCCTGGGCCTGTGCGGCGTCCAGCCATTCATGGCCACCCTGCTGCGCCTGTTGCCACAAGGCCTGGGCAGTGGCGCGGTCCGGGCTGAAGTCGGGCAAGGCTGCATCTGGCGCGGCGTCAGGCAATTGCTGCAGCGCATCCTGATTGCGACGGAAATCGGCCATCTGCAGCCAGGCGGCGGCTGCCCGCTCGGGTGTGACATAACTGGGCACCCCAGCCGCTGCACTGGCCTGACGTGCAGCAGCCACTGAATCACCGCCCAGCCAGCAGCTCAACACCGGCTTGTTTGAAGCGGCCATCAGCGGCAAACAGCCTTCGGCAATTGCCAGTGCAGGCACGATGGCTGTGGGTGCGTGCATGAAAAGCACGCCATCCACTTCGCTGGCGGCCAGCAAAATCCGCAGGGC
>JAZKIK010000191.1:0-3291 GCA_040384925.1 Pseudomonadota bacterium
CAAAACCAATGCGCTGAACTTCGGGCTGAAGCGGCCCGCTGGCTGGTGGTGTGGGGGCATTGGCTGCTGATGCTGATGCTGATGCTGATGCTGATGCTGCGGCAGCGGCCTTGCGGACGGCCGTCTGGCGGCGCAGGTCGTGCAGCAGCAGGCTGCCGACCACGCCAAACAGCACCGTCATGAAACCAAAGGCCCAGCGCCAGCCCAGAAAGTCAGTCAGCAGGCCGCCTACGAGTTGGCCGCCTACGATGCCCAGGGTGCTGCCCAGGCCGGTGCGGGTGAGCATTTCCTGCAACTGCTCTGTCGGCACCTTGTCGCCGACCCAGGCCATGGCCAGTGGAATCAGCCCGGCGGCACCCAGTGCCATCAGCAGGCGGGCAAACACCAGTGCATCGAGGTTTTGCGACAGCATGGCCATCAAACTGCCGACACAGCAGAACAGTGCTGCAAAGGTGATGACCTTGAACTTGCCCAGCCTGTCGCCCAACGGGCCGTAAAAAAGCTGGGATGCACCATAGGTCATGGCAAAAATTGACACCACCTGCGCTGCCTGGGCCAGGCTGACGGCAAATACACGCGACAGCTCGGGCAGCATGGCGTCGCAGATGCGCTGCGCGACCATGCTTGAAAAGGTGCCAAATGACAGCAGCAGAATGCTGCGCCGGGTGGCGGGGGAAATGGTGGACGGCGGGGGGCTGGAAGAAGTAGTGGCTGTCAAAACAGGTAAGAAAGTAGGTTTGGGAGACCATGAGCACGTTCTTACAGCTTATACGTTTATGGGCACCACCGCTAACGCAAGTCCCTGAACAGGCGGCCAAACACGCCGTTGATCATTTTTGACAGGGGGTCGCCGCCTTGCTGTTGCTGCTGCTGTTGTTGCTGATCAGGCACGGGTGGGGGTGGGGGCCGGTAACGCGGGATGTCGAACTCGACATTGGGGTCTATCCAGCGTTTGCGCAAGGCCTGCTGAAACAGCTCGCCCACCATGGGCAGCGCGCTGCGTGCGCCCTGCCCCCAGGCACCCATGGTGGCGCTGTTGTCGTTAAAACCGACGCGAGCACCGACCACCAGCTGTGGATGCATCATGATGAACCAGCCATCGGTGTTGTCTTGTGTGGTGCCGGTTTTGCCGGCCACATCGGCCTGTATGCCGTAGCGCTGTCGGATGGCGGTGCCTGTGCCGCGGTCAATCACGCCGCGCATCACGTCAACCAGTACCAGGGCATATTCCCTGGGCATGGCCTGCCCGGCTTCCCTGGCGGGCTCAAAGGCCTGCAGCACATTGCCGTTTTTGTCTTCCACACCACTTATCAGCGTGGGTTGCACATAACTGCCGGCGTTGGCCAGGGTGCCGTAGGCTGTGACCATTTCAAGCAGGGTAACGGGACTGGTGCCCAGTGCCAGCGAGGGCACCAGCTCAAGCTTGCTTTGGCGCACGCCCAGGGCCTGGGCCAGTTGCCCTACGCTGGCTGGCCCCACTGTCTGCACCAGCTGGGCGGTGATGGTGTTTTTGGAATACGTCAGGCCGTCGCGCAGGCTGGTGGGCAAACCTGTGGGCGGTGTGGCGTCGCTGGGTTGCCAGACCTCGCCACCGCCAGTTGTGATGGCTACCGCTTGGTCAACATAGGTGTCTGAGGGGTCCATACCCTGCATGAAGGCCGCGCCGTACACAAAGGGTTTGAAAGTTGAGCCGGGCTGGCGGCGCGCCTGGCTGACGTGGTCAAACTGCTCCCCGGCAAAGTCGCGGCTGCCGACCCAGGCACGGATGGCACCGGTGCGCGGGTCAAGCGCCAGAAAACCGGCCTGCAGCAATTCACGCTCTTTGCCGGAGCCGCGTGAGCCGTCAGCCAGCTTTTGCAGTTGCGCCAGCTGGCGCGCCACGGCCTGATTGGCCACATTCTGGATATTGGCATCAATGGTGGTGCGTACCCTGAGGCCATCCGAATGGATGTCATAACCATTGACGTCAGCCCAGCTGATCATCCATTTGCGCAAATACTGTGCAACGTGCGGCGCTGCGCCTTGCGGCTCGACCTGGCGCTCAAAGTCCAGCTTGAGGGGGCGCTTGGCCAGAGCGGTAAGCTGTGCGGCATTGAGCTTGCCGTGTTTGGCCATTTGCCCCAGCACGATGTTGCGGCGCTGCAGCGAGCGTTTGGGGTTGATCACCGGGTTGTAATAACTGGTGCCCTTGAGCATGCCGATCAGGGTGGCGCTTTCCAGCACGTCCAGGCTGTCGGCGGATTTGTCAAAATAGGTCTGCGCCGCCATTTCGATGCCAAAGGCGTTGTACAGAAATGGCACGGTATTGAGGTAGGTTTCGAGAATTTCCGTTTTTGAATAAACCGCCTCTATCTTGAGCGCGGTAATGGCTTCCTTGACCTTGCGGGTGATGCTGGCAGCGCGGCCGATTTCTTCTGGATAAAGATTGCGCGCGAGCTGCTGCGTGATGGTGGAGCCGCCCTGCAGATCGCCCGACAGGGTGCTGAGCACCGCGCCGGCCGTGCGCCTGAAGTCAATGCCATGGTGCTGGTAAAAACGGTGGTCTTCGGTAGAAATCAGCGCGTTGAGCACGTTGGGCGATATCTTGTCGAGCGTGACCCAGCGGCGATTGATGCGTTTGTACTCAGCCAGCACCGTGCCGTCAGAAGCCAGCAGCACCGATGGTGCATCCGTCTTGGCCTTGCGCAAGTCGCCAATGCCGGGCGTGAAGGGAATCAGCACCAGCACATAAAGCACTAGCAGCGCGGGCAAAACCAGGGCCGCACGCACAGGGTGCAGTTTGACGAGTGCCACCAGGCGGTGAAATGCGTCTTTGACGATGGTGATGGCGCGTTGCAGGGTGGGATTCATTACGCCAGTTTAGGCTTTGGCTGGCTGTTTTGGCGTAGGCAAATGGCGCTCCCGGCTTGTCAGCTACCGATTTTGATAAGAATGAGCACCCGTTCAGGCCTGCCACACGCCATAACCCTGCTCACGCAGCGCAATGCCAAGCTCGACTTCCATGTCGCGTGCACCTTCGTAAGGCATGGGGTTGTACATGGTGTAAAGCGCGGGCAGCAGGCGCAGGCCGTAGCGCAGCACATAGGTGTTGGCCTGAATGCCTGCCTTGTGTTTGTCAAAACGCAGATCCGGGTCCAGGCCGGTCATGCCGACGTACACAAAAGGCTTGCCAAGCTGATAGTCGGGGTTGGCACGGCGAAAACGCGCCGCATTCCATACCTCGTCTGAAAGCTCGATCACATAGACGTGGTAATGGTGGCTGCGGGGCGTTTTTGCCATGGTGTTTGCCAA
>JAZKIK010000192.1:0-8358 GCA_040384925.1 Pseudomonadota bacterium
CTGAAAGTCGGCGAAACAGCAGAGATCACCTTTACCTTCAGCGAAGACCCTGGTGTCAGTTTCGCCTGGGACGGCAGCACAGGTGATGTGGTCGTCACCGGTGGCACCTTGGGTGCCATCAGCGGCAGCGGCCTGACCCGAACCGCCACCTTTACCCCCACCCCAGGCATCGCAGCAGGCACTGCAAGCATTACCGTTGCCGGCACCACTTACACCGACACAGCAGGCAATGATGGTGGAGCTGGCAGCACGCCGAGCATCACCTGCAACACCTTCAACGCCGTGCTGACGGGTGGTGGTTCCGACAGCCTCACAGGCGGTTTTGGTGCCGATACTCTGGACGGCGCAGGTGGCAACGGCAACGACCTGTACCTTGTCAAGGACGGTACAGACATCGTGCAGGAAACCGAAGCCCTTGAAAGCCTGGGCGGCACCGACACCGTGTACAGCTAGCTCAGCAGCTACACCCTGACAGACTACATCGAGCGAGGTGTCATCAAAACAGCAGGCATTGCCAGCCTGAGCGGCAATACACTGGACAACACCCAGTTTGGTGGCGACGGCGACAACATTCTGAATGGCCTGGCAGGCAACGACATTCTGATGGGCAGCACAGGCGCAGACCAGCTCACAGGAGGCGCAGGTACCGACATCCTGCAAGGTGGGCGGGGTGCAGACACCTTTATCTTTGCAGCCGGCAGCAAGCGAGATGTGATTGACGCCTTCAACGTCGGGCAAGGCGACAAGATCAGCCTGCAGATCAACCTCAATGGCTCAGGCATCACCGACGGTGCCAGCGCGCTGGCACGGGTAAGCGACATCTCGGGCAACGCCGTGCTGAACCTGGGAGATGGCAACACCGTCATCCTGACCGGTGTGCTGACGGCTGATCTGGATGTGGGCAGCTTTTTGTTTTTCTAGGGGGTAAGCCAATAGGGACATGGTTGCAAAACTGGTGTCCCTGCGAGTTTGATTCGGCCTGTTTTGTATCAAGCCCTTGGTGCTAAGGACGTCAAGGATCTGGTGTTTGCGAGAAAATACTATTCATTTGATAGCTAATCCGTCCGCAGGCATTGCGCAATGAGCTGATTTGGCTTGAAATTTTGGTGCAATACCGAAAACCGCAAAAAGCAGCACGATTTGCTGCTTTTTTCCTTTGGTGCCCGTGGTACAGCAAGGCCAGCCTGCAAAATGGCGTGCTCAAGCTGCTGTCACACCTTCACTTTTCTTACTCCACCAAACATAAACCATGGTCGATACCACTGCCCCGCGCGGCGCATTGCCCACACCTGCATTTTCATCACCCACCACCAACCCCTATGGCCTGAGCGATGTGGGCGGTTACGCCAGCCCCAGATTTGCAGACATAGACGGTGACGGTGATCTGGACGCATTCATTGGCAACAGTGATGGACATACGCTGGTTTACCTTAACACCGGCACAGCCAGCAGCCCGGCTTTTGCAGCCGCCATTACCAACCCTTACGGCCTGGATGATGTGGGCTCCAGCGCCAGCCCCAGCTTGGTGGATATCGACGGCGACGGTGACCTGGATGCATTGATTGGTAACAATTCTGGCAACACGCTGGTTTACCTGAACACTGGCACAGCCAGCAGCCCGGCTTTTGCTGCAGCCAGCCTCAACCCCTATGGTCTGAGTAAGGTAGGCTATGACGCCAAGCCCAGCTTTGTTGATATCGACGGTGACGGTGATCTGGATGCCTTTATTGGCGAGTTTTGGGGCAATACACTGTTTTACCTGAACACCGGTACGATCAGCAGCCCGGCTTTTGCTGCCGCCATTACCAACCCTTATGGCCTGAGTGATGTGGTTGGTTTGGCCAACCCCAGCTTGGTGGATATTGATGGTGACGGTGATCTGGATGCCTTGATTGGCAACGGCTCCGGCAACACGCTGGTTTTTATCAACACAGCCAACCCGGTAGGCCCGGTCAACTCCACCACTGCCAATGGCACTTACCGCGTTGGTAGCGTCATCAACCTGACGGTATCGTTTAATGAAAATGTCATTGTCAAAACCAGCGACGGCTTGCCTACATTGGCACTTGAAACTGGTGCCATAGATCGGTTTGCCACCTATGTCAGTGGTTCGGGCACGAACACCCTGACTTTTCGTTACACCGTCAAGGCCGGGGACAGCTCTGCTGATTTGGACTTTACCAGCACTTCGGCCTTGGTTCTGAACGGCGGCACGATTCAGGACGCTGCAGGCAACAATGCCGTTTTGACTCTGGCAGTGCCGGGTGCTACCGACTCCTTAGCGGCCAATGCTGCACTGGTGATTGATGGCATCAATGACGTGCTCAATGGTAGCCCCGGTGCCGACACCATGACAGGCGGGCAGGGTGATGACCGTTATTATGTGGACAACGCAGGCGACAAGGTGGTTGAAACCGACGGAACGCCAGTGGGCGGCACTGATACCGTGTACAGCACATTGACCGCCTACACCCTGACGAGCAATGTTGAGCGTGGTGTCATCAAGAAAAGCGGCGCAGCCAATATGACCGGTAACGATCTGGACAACAAGCTGTACGGTGGTGCTGGCGACAACGCCCTTTTAGGCCTGGCAGGCAACGACTACCTGAACGGCGGCGCAGGCAAAGACAAACTTGTGGGCGGGCAGGGCCCAGACACCATGGTCGGCGGTGACGGCAACGACGCTTATTACGTCGAAAACGCCGGTGATGTGGTAACCGAAACCCAGGCGAATGCTGCTGTCGGTGGCATCGACACCGTGTACAGCTATCTGGCGGCTTACACCCTTGGCAGCAATGTCGAGCGTGGTGTCATCAACACCACTGGCGCGGCCAACCTGACGGGTAATGCGCTGGACAACACCCTGTATGGAAATGCCAGCAACAACAAATTGACAGGCGTGGCAGGCAATGATTACCTGATTGGAGATGCAGGTGACGACATTCTGTCAGGTGGCTCAGGCAATGACAGGTTGACAGGCGGCCTAGGTGCAGACCGGCTGACTGGCGGACTTGATGCCGACACCTTTGTCATCGACTCGGGTGGTGGCCGTGATGTGATCAGCGACTTTTCATTTGCCCAGGGCGACAAGATCAACCTGCGCAGCAACCTCAACGGTTCGGGCATCACCAGCGCAGCCACTGCGCTGGCAAATGTGCATGACGTGGCCGGCAAGGCCGTGCTGGACATTGGCAATGGCAATATCGTGATACTGCTAGGCGTGCAGACGGCTGAGCTGAGTGCGTCTGACTTTGCCATTTTTTGATTGAAGGCTGGGTGGGGGTGACCCAGCCCTTAAAAAAGAAGCAGCCAACCCGACTCGGACTCAGCTCCTTCGCCGCCGCGGCACCACAGTCAGCTGAAAAATGTTTTTGGCCAAAGCCGGGCCAATGCTGACCGCCTGGGCGGCTATGTCTATCAGCTGGTCTGCCTGCCAGACTTTGACCTGGGCTGCGCCGTCGGGCAGGTCTTCAAAGGTGACCAGTCCTTCTACCGTGGTTTTGGCAGCCCAGGGTGATTCGCTGGCGTACACATAGCCGCGCATGGAGCCGTGAATAAAACAGCCCATCAGGGTGGCACCGAGCACGCCGGCCTTGTTGAGTGTGACTTCACTCGATTTGGCCGGTTTGCCTTCGGTTTTGCCTTCCAGCCGTAGTTCAAAACCGGCATTGGCTGCGTTGAACTGGCCCATGCCTGCCGGTGACGAGCGCACATGATGGTCCCAGGGATCGTTGTTGACAAAATTGATGCGCGCGCCCACCTGCACCAGTGTGACGGCGGGTATGAACTGCATCTTTTCCTGGTTGATGGTGGCCTGGCTGTACAGCGGTGTTTTTGGCAGAACCGTTGTGTTGGTCGGTATGACGACGACTACTGCGTCCTGCACCGGTTTGCCGTCTTTGTCGATGACAGACACGACCAGGTTGCCGGCGTGCGAGAGGACGGGCATGGCCAGGGCGGCTGTCAGGGCGCTCAGGATGATGGTTTTTTTCATGGCCGGATTATTTAGGCGTGATGATGTCACGGTGCATGGGTGCCAGCAGTGCCAGCATTTCATTCTGTTTGCGAAACGGAATGCCCTTGGCGTCCATGCTCAGTTGCAGCACTTCAACCAGCGCGTTGAAGTCTGACTTTTTGATGTCCAGATTCGCGTGTGAACTTTTCATGTCGGCACCCTTGTAAATACAAGGGCCGCCGGCCAGCGCGCAAAACTGGTCCACCAGTTGTTCCTTGACACGTTGCTGGTTGGCTGGTTTGAAGTGAGGGCCGGTGCGCGGGTCAGCCAGCAACCTGACCATGAAGTCGTCCATCAGTGACACCAGGCCAGCTTTTTCACCAAAAGCCTTGTAGAGCTGGTCGTCTTTGGGAGCCATGGTCTGGGCCATGGAGGCAGTGGCCAGCAGCAGGACAGTAGCGGCGATGGCAAAAGATTTAAATGGGGCGAAAGTTTTATTCATGTCTGTTCCTTGAGGGGGTGATGTGACACCAATGTCATAACAATTAATAAGCGACCTGTGCTGACAGGTAAAAGCCAGTCTGTTTGCGGCTGGCTGTGGTGGCGGGCACGATCACGCCCAGGTCAACATAGGCCAGGGTCAAGGAGAAGTTCTTTGACGGTGCCCAGGCAATAAAGATGTCTTTCCAGTCTTCAGACCGCAGGCCATTGCCCAGGCCTGCTGCCGCACCGGCTTTTTCAAGTTTGTTGCGCATGAAGCGGTATTCGGCACCAATCACAAGGTTTTTGCTGATCAGGTAGCCGATTGAAAACTCTGGCTGCAGGCTGTATTTGTTTTCACTGCCGCCAAGAGTGGCACCGTAACCCAGCAGGCCGTTCTGGTTGGCCTTGGTGGCGCGCAGGGTGCCGTTGAGCAGCAGGCTTTGTCCGAGGAAAAGTTTGGTGGCGCTGACATAAAAGTCGGTGCCCTTGCGTTTGGCACCCAGCGCATTGAGTGTGCCGTCCAGGCCGGTAGAACCCAGGGTTTTGTATTCAAGGCCCACGGCCACTTGTGGCACCAGGCTGTCGCTGTCCAGAATCGCATCACCCAAAATTCTGACCTTGCCACCGACTATGGTCTGTTTCAGGTGCAGGCCGGGCAGGCCCAAGGCTGTGCCGGTGTCACGGGTGTTGAAGTCCTGCTGGGCAATCGACAACTCAAACCGGTCCTTGATACCGACTGCCGCGCCATAAACATTGAGCCCATAGTCCTTGGTGCCCGCGTTGGTCAAAAAGGCAGAAGCGCCAATCTCTTCATCAGTGGCATTGCTGCCAATCACGGCCCAGGGCGTCAAACCGCCGCCCGCCGCGCCGTCAATGCTGCTGACGCCGCCGGTCAACAGCAGTTTGCCGGTATCGGCCCGCGCCTCAACACCAAAAAAAGCAGCTGAGGCTGCAACAAGGGTGACCGCCAACTTTTTGTTCATAAAGGTCCTTTGATCGTAAGTAGGGTTTAAACAGGTGTAATTAAATGTGTTCTTATCAATATACGAATGCACTGCAAAACTGGATTCAAAGATATTCAAAGAAACCCAACAACACGCCTCTTGGCCCCGTACAGACACGAAAAAAATTAATAAAGCTGAATCCAGGACTGAAATACTTCACGTATCACCTCTAGCTGCTGTCCCAGTGCAGCAGGTGTGTTTACCAATGGATTCGAATGATTTGAGACTGGGATGTGTGCATGAAAACGATGAGCGGGCTGCTCAAGCCCTTGAGACGTGTTGCGAAACTGCAAATGACTAAAAACCGAGTGAAACATGAGGTTTTTACGGCTATTTTTCTGGTTTTGGTGATTAATCACAGTTTTGCATCAGCCCAAAACCAGCTTCCAAACTTGCCAAATCCTGCATCCAAAAGCCAGCCTGCCCGTGAATGGCTCACCCCGGCCCCAGGTGACGTGCAGCGTGGGGCCGCGCTTTACCAGACCAGATGCACCGCTTGCCATGCCATTGAAAGCAACAAGATTGGTCCGGCCCATCGCGGAGTCATGGGCAGGCGAGTGGGCAGCCTGGCTGGGTACAAATATTCAGACGAGCTGGCCAGCTCACGCCTGCGCTGGACACCTCAAACCCTGAATGCCTGGCTGGAAGATCCGGAAGAGCTGGTAGCCGGACAGCGCATGGGTTTTCAGGTGGAAGATGCGCGTGACAGGGCGGATCTGATTGCCTACCTGGCGACGCTCAGGTAGTGGGTTTGATGCGGACTTTAAAAAAGCTGCGGGCCCGAATCTTGATTGCTTGCTGGCAAATCAATAGCTTGTTGCCCCCGCTGTTCCAGTGCAACTGGCCTTGACTCACGAATGAGCATTTCATCCGCTTTGACTAGCGTTGCAGCCCGCACCCCAAGCAAACGCAGCTTTTTGGCCAGTGGCACACGCTTCAGGCACAGTCCGGCCAGTTTGCGAATGGTGTGGCCGTCTGCGGTATAGCTGTCTGCGGTCTGGTCACGCGTGGCTATCTTGAAGTCGTCATAACGCAGTTTGATGCCAATGGTTTTTGCGACGTAACCCTTGGCAGCCAGGTCGTCGCCAAGTTTGCTGCAAAGCTCGGTAAAAATGGCGCCCAGCTCGGCCTTGTCGCGCACGGCGTGCAGGTCCCGGTCAAAAGTGGTTTCGCGGCTCATGCTGACGGGCTCGCTTTCAGTTACCACCGGCCTGTTGTCACGGCCCCAGGCAGCTTCGTGCATCCAGGCACCTGTGGCCTTGCCAAAGTTGGCAATCAAAAATGTCGGTTCTTGCGCTGCCAGTTCACCAATCGTCTGGACGCCCAGTTTTGCCAGTTTTTCATCGGCTTTGGGGCCAATGCCGTTGATTTTCCGGCACTTGAGCGGCCAGATCATGGTTTGCAGATCAGCCTCATGCACGATGGAAATGCCATTCGGTTTGTTGAATTCACTGGCCATCTTGGCGATCAGCTTGTTCGGTGCAACGCCCACCGAGCAGGTCAGGGTGGTGGCTTCAAAAATTGCTTTCTGGATCAGCCGCGCCAGCACCCGGCCGCCTTCACGCTGGCCGCCGGGCACATCGGTGAAGTCGATGTAAACCTCGTCCACTCCCCGGTCTTCAACCAGCGGCGCAATCTCGCGGATGATGGATTTGAACAGCCGTGAATAACGCCGCACCTCCTCAAAATCAACTGGCAGCACAATTGCCTGCGGGCAGAGTTTGGCCGCTTTCATCATGCCCATGGCCGAACCAACGCCAAACTGCCGCGCCGCGTAAGTGGCAGTGGTGATCACGCCCCGGCCCACGTAATCCTTGAGCAGCGGAAAGTCCGCTACCGGAATAAAACGCAGCTCCCGGTCAGGATGGCCCACCAGCAAGGCTTCGTCAATCTTGCGTCTGCCGCCACCAATCACCACCGGAAGCCCCTTGAGCTGTGGGTAACGCAGCAGCTCGATGGATGCAAAAAATGCGTCCATGTCGAGGTGGGCAATACGGCGAATCGGGGTGCTTGGGGTAGTCATGACGGGCTTTGATTCTGCCAAGCATAGCGCCCGGCGAGGCCGGTTTGGCGACAAAAAATACTGCTGTAAAGTGGCTGGCTTTTAATCGCCAGGTAGGTTTCATGAACGATATTTCTGTAGTGAATTTTGACAATACCCAACACCGCAGCCAGGTCATTGACGTCTGGCGCGCCAGCTTTGGTTACGAAACGGCACATAACGAACCGGGTCTGGTGATTGATACAAAAATCGTGATGAATGATGACCTGTTTTTTGTCGCCCTGGCAGGCAAGGTCGTGGTGGGCACCGTGATGGCCGGTTATGACGGACACCGGGGCTGGTTGTATTCAGTGTCAGTCAAACCCACACATCGCAAACTCGACATTGGCAGCCAACTGGTTCGCCATGCTGAAAACGCGCTGGTAGCCAGGGGTTGCCTGAAGATCAACCTGCAGATGGTGGCCAGCAACGCCGCTGTGGCCGGTTTTTATGAGGCTTTGGGTTACCGCATCGAGCCGCGTGTCAGCATGGGCAAACTGATCTCCGGGAACATACCCGGGGTTTGAATGGTGTTCGCTGAACATAATGAAGGATCACTTTTAAAGAGTATTCGCCATGGACTTCAGCCTTTCCCCTGCCCAAATCGTTCTGCAGGAGCGCACCCGGCTTTTTGTCAGGGATGTTGTGATCCCTTATGAAAAAGATGCGCGCCAGACCTCACATGGCCCGGACGAAACCCTGCGCCTGGAACTGGTTGGACATGCGCGCGCAGCCGGTTTGCTGACGCCGCATGCGTCTGCATCACATGGCGGGCTGGGTTTGTCGCATGTGGACAAGGCCATCGTATTTGAAGAGGCCGGTTATTCACCGCTCGGGCCGGTGGCCATGAATATTCATGCACCTGACGAAGGCAA
>JAZKIK010000193.1:0-7709 GCA_040384925.1 Pseudomonadota bacterium
CTCAGTTGCTCGCGAACAGATCAGGGCTCAGCGTTTGCTTAAGGTAGTGCCATGATCTTCAGACCTCAATTTCGGACAACCATCCTGAATTTCCTCCTCGGTCATTCCGCTGGATAGCATAGACAGAACGTCATACACCATGATGCGCAGTCTTTTAGGGTCGTATGCGATTGCGATACCACCATTTTTTGAGCAATTTCAAGTCAGATCGGCTTCTTGTGCAGATCCTGCTGGCGTAAGTAGCCATAGAAAGAAGAAATCTCGACCCCCTCAAGTCACCATATACCGCCCAGGTTTATGGTTAACCCACAAAAACAGACTCATCAGCACCGCCGCCAGCACCGAATACGCGACACGTTCGGGCGGCACCACAAACAGGGCCAGCAAAACGACGGTGGAGTCGATCACCATCTGGATCTTGCCGGCGCGCCAGCCGTGTTTTTCTTGCAGGTACAGCGTGATGATGGTGGCACCGCCCAGGCTGGCGCGGTGGCGGGCCAGAAACAGGCAGCCTGTGCCGAGCAGCAGGCCACCCAGAATGGCGGCGTAGGCGGGGTGTATGGTGTCTATGTCAAAAACGCGGGGTGACACCTCGGTCAGCAGTGAGAGCAGGGCGATGGCCAGAAAGGTCTTGATGGTGAACTCACGGCCCATGCGTGTCCATGAAAACCAGTAAAACGGCAGGTTGATGATAAAAAAAAGCTTGCCGAAGCTGATGCCGGTAGCGTAATGCAGCACAAAGGCCACACCGGCCGTGCCGCCGGTCAGCAGGCCGGCTTCGTTAAAAATAATGAGCGCAAGCGACACAAACAGCGTGCCGGTAAAAATGCCCTGGGCATCGTCAAACCAGGTGTGGCCTTGTTTCTGGGGTGTGGGATTCATGTTTTTTTCAGATTTGTGCTATTGATTGAATAGCCGACTATGCCCGCAGGTATTGAGAAAAATGTTTGTTCTGACAACTTCTGTGGCGTGGTGCCGAAAGACAGGGGTCACCCCAGCTTCGGCGAACAAACTCGCAAGAAATGAGCCATAGCCTCCGGGTCAATCGCTGCGCGGCCTGCGTGCGGGCTTTTTCCTGTCTGACCTTGATAAATTGCCTGATTCGGCATCAAAAAGGCTCGTTACGCAGGTGCGGCGGTCATAGATAGCTACTAAAAATATAGCGTAACCCTGACCCGCATGTTTGCGCGACCAAGGAAGATGTTTGCAGTAGCTAACATTTACATCATCAAATGCAAATGAGAATCATTGTTAATTATGATTCTCTCATCGCTCTGCAGCTGCCTGGTTTTCAGGCAGCAAGCCAACTCTGTGCAGTTTGCAACACAACGATGCTTGAAACGGTTCCAATGACTTCTACAACCCCAATGGCAGCGGTGGGCGGCCAGGAAAAACCCGTATGGCTTACAGTAAGTCAGGAGCGCCTGATGGTGTGGGCGCTGGCGGGCATCCAGTTCTCCCAGATCCTGGATTTCATGGTCATGATGCCGCTGGGCCCCAGTTTGATGCCGGCCTTGCAGATCAACACGCAGCAATTTGCGTTGCTGGTTTCCATCTACACGCTGGCTGCAGCTGGCAGTGGTTTGCTGGCTGCAACGTTCGTCGATTTTTTCGAGCGCAAGGCATTGCTGCTGACCTTGTTTGCGCTGTTTGTACTGGCCAGCCTGTCGTGCGTTCTGGCGCCGGACTACGCCACCCTGCTGCTGACGCGTGGCCTGGCAGGCATGTTTGGCGGTGTGCTGGGTGCCATGCTGCAAACCATTGTGGGCGACGCAGTTCCGTTTGAACGGCGCGGCAAGGCCAGTGGAACGGTGATGTCGGCTGCGGCCGTAGCGTCGGTAATTGGCGTGCCGGCCTCCCTGGTGCTGGCAAGCAAGTTTGGCTGGCAGTGGTCGTTTGTAGCGATTGCGCTGGTGGCCGTGGTTTTCTGGGTGCTGGCTGCGTGCTTCGTCCCGCGCTTGCCCAGGCCGCCCGCAACTGCACCGGGGCGCATCGTGGCACAGGCCCTGGGCCGAATGGGCACGGTGCTGCGCGACCGCAACCACTTGCTGGCCATGTTGTTCATGGCGCTGGGTGGGTTCTCGACTTTTACGCTGATTCCCTACCTTGCGCTTTATCTGACCAGCAATGTGGGCTTGCAGGTGGCGCAAGTGCCATGGGTTTATGCCGTGGGCGGGGCAGCCGGATTTTTCACGGCGCGGTTTATCGGCACTCTGGCTGACCGCTGGGGCAAAGTGCGTACCTATCGCTGGCTTGCCTTGCTGTCGATGGTGCCTATCCTGGTTCAAACCCATTTGTCGGTCACCGCTTTCGGCTGGGTTCTGCTTTGCAGCACGCTGTTCTTCACGCTGGTGCTGGGCCGCGCCATACCGGCCATGGCAATCACCATTTCAGCGGTTCAGCCGCCGCTGCGCGGCACCTTCATGGCCTTGAACTCGGCTCTGCAGCAACTGGCCTGTGGCGGCGCGGCGTTTCTGGGAGGGATGCTGGTCGTCCAGACGCCGACAGGTGAACTTGATGGTTATGGCTCTGCGGGCGTGCTGGCCCTCGGCCTGACCGCATGCACGGTTCTGCTGGCCGGAAAGATCCGAATGCATACCAAACCGCCTGCGCCCTGAGGCGAGCCCTCGGCCACCCCTTCCGCTTGGCCATTCACCCGTAGATTTAAACAAGGAAACAAAATGAATGATGTTTTCAGAGGACTGACCGACACCCGGGCCGACGGCCTGCTGTCTGCAGCTGGACGTGGCAAGCCTTTTTTCTTTGCCACGCCAGAGCACACGCTGCTGGCCCAGGGCCACCATGCAAGGGTCGGACAAGCGCCCAGCCTGAAGGACTTGAGCCAGGTGGTCGACCTGGCGCTGAAAAAAGCCAGGGCCGATGGACATCCGGATCCGGTTGTTGTAGGGGCGATTCCGTTTGATGCCAGGCAGCCCGCCTGCCTCTGCATTCCGCAGAGCCTTCTGCGCGCGGGGCCACTGACCCACCGCGACACCACCAGTGTGCCGCCCCGAGGGGCTTTTACCGTGACGCCCCAGCCCGCACCCCAGGTGTATGCCGATGGTGTTGCAGCGGCCGTGGAGCGCATCAGAAACACCAGCCTGAGCAAAGTGGTTCTGGCCCGTGCGCTGGATCTGACCGCTGCCCGAGCGATTGACGTGCCCGACCTTCTTCAGCGTCTGGCGCAGCACAACCGCTTTGGTTATACCTTTGCCGTGCAGCTGACAGGAGCCCAGCAAGGCACGCTGGTCGGTGCCAGCCCGGAGCTGCTGCTCAGCCGCAAGGGCTTGCACGTACATTCCAACCCTTTGGCTGGTTCGGCAGCACGGGTCAAAAACCAGCAGGAAGATGCCCGCCGCAGCCAGGCCTTGTTGTTGTCGGCCAAAGACCTGCACGAACACAAAGTGGTTGCCGATGCGGTGGCCCAGGCGCTGCGTCCCTATTGCAACAGCCTGAAGGTACCTGCAGGGCCATCGCTGATCAACACTGAAACGATGTGGCATTTGTCAAGCGACATCCAGGGCGAGCTGGCCAGGCCTGCGGCCAGTTCGCTGATGCTGGCCTCCAGCCTGCACCCCACACCTGCGGTGTGCGGATTCCCCAGCGACACCGCGTTTGACCTGATCCACCAGCTCGAACCCTTCAACCGGGGCTTTTATACCGGCATGGTGGGCTGGTGTGATGCGGATGGCAATGGTGAATGGGTCATCACCCTGCGCTGCGCCCAGGTGGATGGCAACTGCGTGCGCCTGTTTGCGGGGGCCGGTGTGGTCGCCGAATCGGAACCGCAGAGCGAGCTGGCCGAAACCGCCGCCAAGTTCAGAACCATGCTGAATGCGCTGGGGCTCACACAAGAGGCGGCAAACTGATGCTGGAACACTGCACCCCTTGGCCCGAGGCACTGGCAGCCCGCTACCGGGCCCAGGGTTATTGGCGCGGCGAAACCTTCCCGGATGTGTTGAACCAGCGCATCGCGCAATACGGCGAACAGCTGGCTATCGTCAGTGACAGCAAACGCTGGACTTACCAGAACCTTGGCACCGAAGTTGAACGGCTGGCGCAGGGTTTTTATGCCCTGGGCATAGGCACCAGGGACAGGGTGGTGGTGCAACTTCCCAATTGCGCCGAATTTTTTGCCGTGATCTTTGCGCTGTTCAGGCTGGGTGCCCTGCCGATTTTTGCGCTGCCGCCGCACCGCAAATTCGAGATCGGCCATTTTTGCCAGCATGCTGAAGCGATGGCTTATGTCATAGCCGACCAGCATGCCGGCTTCGACTACCGAAACCTGGCCCGCGAGGTAAAAACCAGCGCCCCCAGCCTGCAGCATGTGCTGGTACTCGGCGAGCCGGGCGAATTCCTGTCGCTGCAGCAGTTGCCGCCGCTTGACGGCCTCTTGCCACCGCCGCCGCAGGCCTCAGATGTGGCGTTCTTTCAGCTGTCGGGCGGCAGCACCGGTACGCCCAAATTGATTCCCCGCACCCACGACGACTATCTCTACAGCGTCAGGGCCAGCGCAGAGATTTGCCAGCTGAGTCCGCAAAGCGTTTATCTGAGCGTGATTCCGGCCGGGCACAACTTCACTCTCAGCTCGCCCGGCTCTCTTGGCACGCTGTACGCAGGAGGCACCGTGGTCATGTGCCCCCACCCCAGCCCGGAAGTGGCCTTGGCCTGGATCGCCAAAGAGCGCGTCACCATCACGGCTTTGGTGCCGCCACTTGTACCGGTGTGGCTGGATGCCATCAACAGCCTGAAGCCAGATTTAAGCAGCCTCAAGGTGGTGCAGGTGGGCGGGGCGCGCTTTCACAGCGAAATGGCGCGCCGCCTGACGCAGGAGCTGGACGTGACCTTGCAGCAGGTCTTTGGCATGGCCGAGGGCCTGGTCAACTACACCCGGCTGGATGACCCGCTCGATGTCATCCTGCACAGCCAGGGCCGCCCGATCTCGCCCGACGACCACGTCGCCATCGTTGATGACGAAGACCAGCCAGTGGCAGACGGCGAGACCGGCCATCTGCTGACGCGCGGCCCCTACACCATCCATGGCTACTACAAGGCAAGAGAGCACAACGCACGCGCCTTTACCCCTGACGGCTGCTACCGAACCGGTGACCTGGTACGCCGCACACCAGACGGCAATCTGGTCGTCGAAGGCCGTGCCAAGGATCAGATCAACCGTGGCGGCGAGAAAATTTCTGCCGAAGAAGTCGAGCAGCAGTTGCTTGCGCACACCCAGGTGCTGGACTGCGCCATCGTGGCCATGCCCGATGACTACCTGGGAGAAAAAAGCTGCGCCTTTGTGATCCGCAAGGACACCAGCCTGCGCAGCATGGACTTGATCCGTTTTCTGCGCGAGTGTGGCCTGGCGACCTACAAGATCCCGGACCGCATCGAATTTGTTGCCCAGTTTCCCAAAACCGGTGTGGGAAAAATCAGCAAAAAACACCTGCGCCAGGACATAGCAATGCGCCTGACAGGCACCAGCGCCCATTTCCCCTGACTGGATACTTGTCTCAGACCAGCCGACTGTCATTGCGAACCCGATCCGCAATCCATGACCCCGCATCGTGCAGCCAAGGCCGCAGGGGATGGATCCGGGATCGAGTCCAGGATGCCAGTTTGATGGTCTGAGGCAGGTCGCCAATCAGGCCCATCACTCATTTCTCAGCGATTGAACCATGGCCATACCCAAGATCCCCTCCTACCCCATGCCCACCCAACTGGTGGAAAACCGCGTGAACTGGCATGCTGACGCGCAGCGCGCCGTGTTGCTGGTACACGATATGCAGGATTACTTTCTGGACTTCTATGACCGCAACAGCGCCCCGATTCCCACACTGATCGCCAACACCCGCCGCCTGATCGACCTCGCGCACAGCCTGGAGATTCCGGTGGTATTTACCGCGCAATTGCCTGAGCAAACCGCCGTCGAACGCGGCCTGCTGCAAGACATGTGGGGCCCAGGCCTGACCGCCCAGCCGGAGCGCAAAAACATCATTGCAGAGCTGGCACCCCAGGCACGGGACACCGTTCTGGACAAATGGCGCTACAGCGCGTTTCAGAAATCGAAGCTGCTGGAAACCATGCGCGAACAATCGCGCGACCAGCTGATGATTTGCGGCATTTACGCGCACATCGGCTGCATGATGACCGCCTGCGAAGCCTTCATGGGTGACATCCAGCCCTTTTTTGTTGCCGACGCACTGGCTGATTTTTCAGCCCATGAGCACGATATGGCGCTGCGTTATGTAGCCCAGCGCTGCGGGCTGACGATTTTGACCAAAGACCTGGTCGAGCGCCTGCAGACCCGCCTGCCCGCATCCATGGCCGAGCTGCGGGCACTCATCGCCGGCCGCCTGCAGATATCTGCCGCTGACATTCAGGATGACGACAGCCTGCTGGACTGGGGGCTGGACTCGATCCGCATCATGTCGCTGCTGGAGAACTGGCGGCGTGCCGGCGTGGAACTGACCTTCATGGCGCTGGCCGAACAGCCCACGCTTGCAGCATGGTGGGCGCTGCTGTGTCAGCATGAAACCGCACATGCCTGAACAGGTATCAGCACATGCAGGCAGTAACCAAATTGACCACCCCGCGCCGCCGGCTGCCTTCCCTGATGGCCGCAGGCTTGCTGGCATGCGGCTTGTGCATGCAGATGGGCACGCCCAGCCACGCGCAGCCAGCCCCGCCCGTGCAGTCTGAGCCGCTGCCTTCCCATTGGGGGCCTGCCACGCTGGCACGCAGCCTGAGTTTTGATATGGACTCGAAAAATACCGGCCAGCGCTACCGTATCGTGGTCGGCCTCCCCCACAAGGACCCACCGAAATCGGGCTACCCCGTTCTGTGGGCGCTTGACGGGCTGGCGAGTTTTCCGCTTATGGACTTCACGCGCCCCCGTCCCGCCTCTCCCACCGACAGCCCCGAATGGCGCAAAAAAGTGGGCAAGGAAGCTGCCGGACTGGTCGTCGCCATCGGCTACGCCAGCGGCGATGCCATCGACGTGAATGCACGGGCGCTGGACTACACCCCCGAAACCACAACAGCCGTTACCGGCGATGCGCTGTCCAGCCGGCACGGCGGCGCTGCGGCCTTTCTTTTGTTTCTCACACAGGAACTGCGTCCCCTGCTGGCGCGGCACTTTGTGATGAATCCAGAGCAGCACACGCTGTTTGGTTTTTCGTATGGAGGTTTGTTTGCCTTGCACACCTTGAGCACGCAGCCCCAGTATTTCCAGCGTTACTGGGCGGCCAGCCCCTCGCTGTGGTTTGGCGAGCACCAGACCCTCAAAACCTTGCCGAAGCGGCTGGAAACCCTGCGTTTTGACCAGCATCCAGCCACAGTCATGGTAACCGTTGGCATGGACGAGCAGTACCCGGCGAGTTTTGCCTCTGACGAAGTCAAAAAAAGGCTGCAAGCCCGAACCATGGTCGACAACGCCACACGTTTTGCCCAGATTCTGGACGACGCAAAACCAGCCGGTCTGCAGCTGAAGTTTCAAATCCTGCCCGCGCACGACCACCACGACATGCTGATGCATGGCGCAAAACGGGTCGTCGATTTCGCCTTCGCCCCATAACTTTCATGTACCTGGGCAAGCAGCACCCCGAGTCATGAAAGTTGTTTCACCTTAACCCACAGTTGCCACGGTTGCCACGGTTGCCACAGCTGGCGCTGCCTACCTGCAACTACTGCCGAATGATTCAAATGCCAGA
>JAZKIK010000194.1:0-1867 GCA_040384925.1 Pseudomonadota bacterium
CTGCGCAAGGTTCTAAAACGGCTGCACTACCCTCTGGAAGTGATGCTCACCTGTGTGCGCTGGTATGTCGCCTGCCCGTTGAGCCTTCGTCACATCGAGGAGATGATGCAGGAGCGCGGTGTTTACGTCGATCACGTCACGGTTCATCGCAGGGCGATGAAGATGTTGCCGGTTCTGGCTGCCGTATTTCGCAGGCGCAAGCGACAAGTTGGCCGGAGCAGGAGAGTGGATGAGACTTACATCAAGGTGGCCGGCCAGTGGAAACACCTTTACCGTGCCGTTGACCGCGAGGGCGCAACAGCGGATGACTCGACCAATGCTGGGTTTCAAGTCCTTCTGGAGCGCGCGAACCATCATCGGCGGAATTGAAACGATGCACATGATCAAGAAAGGGCAGATGGACTGCCCAGCCGGATCCACCACGTCCGCAGCCAACCAGTTCTATAGCCTGGCCGCTTGATCAGTAAGCCAAGCGAACAACTGCTTTCGTCTCAACCCCACTACCACAACACAGCCTTTCCCCACGCAGTTGTGATGGGACGCTGCAGGTTTGGCGAGCGGACTGGCTGGGTTTGTTTGGCCATGTCGCGCTAATTGATTACAACACCGCCCTGCGTGCCGACGCCGTGCTGCAACGCAAGCTGAACAGCCTGCCGAATGTGACAGTGTTTACCAATGCACACACGACAGAAATCACCGGCGACCAAACGGTGATCGGCCTGACCCACAAAAACCGCGCCGCCAGTGAGCTGAAAACCGTGCCGTTGGTGAAGCAGGTGTGCTGGAATTCGGCTCATCCAAAGGTTTGAAGGGCATGCCCTAAAAAAGAATGCCTATCACTCCCATTCGCCGTCAATCCGGCCAAGTGGGGGTATGGCGTTTTTTTGTTGCCCAAAGTGTGTTGCCTGCGGACAATAGCCCATCAAGAACATACAAGGAGTGCCCCATGAAAGGCGACGCGCAAGTTATTTTTTTCCTGCAGGCCCAGCTTAAAAACGAGCTGACCGCCATCAACCAGTACTTTTTGCATTACCGCATGTACAAACACTGGGGTCTGGACAAACTGGCGAAGAAGGAATATTCAGAATCCATAGGCGAGATGAAACATGCCGACAAGCTGATGGACCGCATCTTCATGCTGGACGGCCTGCCCAACCTGCAGGACCTGGGCAAACTGATGATTGGCGAAACCGTGCCCGAGGTGCTGGCCTGCGACCTCAAGCTTGAAAGCGCTGCGCAGTTGACTGTCAAGGACGGCATTGCACATTGCGAGTCGGTTCGCGACTACGTTTCACGCGACCTGCTGCAGACAATACTGGACGACACCGAAGAACACATAGACTTTCTCGAAACCCAGATTGAACTGCTCGGCAAGGTGGGCATCCAGAACTACCTGCAAAGCCAGATGGGCGAGCTGAGCTGAATAAAAAAGTGAATCGAAAAAGAGGGAAATTTAGCTCCTCTTTTTTCGTCCCAGCGAGCCGGAAACCGGCTTGATGATCTGCACAGGGCCCGATGGGCCCTTTTTTCATTCTGAATAATTTCAGGAATGTTGCTGAATGTTGCAAGCGACCAACAGGCGCGTCAAAAATCAGCCGCAAAAAGGCGCTTTTCGCAAGCGGCATTACGAATCGTTATCATTCCCTTTACACTTCAAAGCTGACTTTACGAGCCAGCCAACTCGCGTGTACAAAGACCGTTCGAGTCCAGCCAAGCTACTTTCTGCAACCCGATGACTGCCCTTTTTTCAGCGGCAGCATCAAGCTTGGAGGCCACTTTGGCACACCCTTCTGCTCGCGCAGCACGCACAGCGCGCAATAAAAAACTCCGTCTCTAGTTAAAGTCTCAACACTTGTGTACTTTTTAG
>JAZKIK010000194.1:1877-3291 GCA_040384925.1 Pseudomonadota bacterium
ATCATGTGGCCCACCGCACCCGAGAAGTCCCGGTACAGCACCTCGCGCCGCTGCATCGTCAGACATGGCCATGCTGCCATTGGGTGCCCTCATGCTGGCCGTTTCGGTTTCCGGCTGGGCACAAACCGCCACAAGCGACAGCAAAACGCTGGCGCCCGTGACAGTGACCGAAAAAGCCATTGCGCCAGAAGGCAAGGACACGCTACGCGCGACCGAGACCACCATCGGCAAGGGCAAACAGCAGCTGCGCGACATTCCGCAGTCTGTGACCGTGGTGACTGAAAAGCTTATCAATGACCGTAACCTGGATACCGTCAAGGAAGCGCTCAAGATGACGGCTGGCATTACCTTCCTCGCGGCCGAAGGCGGTGAAGAGGACATCAAGCTGCGCGGTTTTGGCCTGCAAAGTACAGGCGACGTTTTCATTGATGGCATACGCGATCCGGCTTTTTACGATCGTGACACCTTTGCCCTGGATTGCATGGAACTTCTGCGTGGCTCCGCATCCATGCTGTTTGGCCGCGGGTCCACCGGCGGTGCCGTCAACCAGGTCACCAAGCAACCGCGTCTGATCAATGAGCACGAGGTTTCCACCACGCTGGGCAACTACAACTACAAACGTGTGGTTGGCGACTTCAACCTCAAAACAGGTGAAGACGCTGCATTGCGGATCAACGCCATGTATACGACCGCAGACAACAATGGTTCGGGAACAAAGCTCGACAAAAACGGCATCGCCGTCGCCTATCGCCATGGAATTGGCACCGCTGACGAAATATCGGCAAGCCTTTACTACCTGAACAACAATAACGGCATGAACTATGGCGTCCCCTACCTCAGGGCTCCCGGCCTTGCCGCTTCAACCGCACAATTGTTGCCAATCGACCCGTCGAACTACTACGGTTATACAAGCGACCGCAATGCCGGCGAGGCGACCATTGCCGCCCTGACGCATACACACCGTTTCAACGACATCACTGAACTGAAAACACAGGTCCGCGTCGGCAAATTTGATCGTGACCAGCGCGCCAGCCTGATCCGCTTTGCGGGTGCTGCACTTCAGCCAGGCGGCCTGGCCGTGAACCAGAGCACCTTTGGACCGAATACTGTTCTGACCCGCAACAGGCAGAACAAGATACAGACCATGTATACCATCAACGCCCAAAGCGACTTGAGCACCAAGTTCGAGGCGCTGGGCTACAAGCACGAACTGTTGACCGGTGTGGATTTTTCCCAGGAGAAAAAATCTGTCAGTACAGCACTTGTCGCGCCCTACTTTGTTCCGGCCCTGCCAAACACAACCATTGGCAGACCTGGTGACGGCGTATCAATAGCCGAAAACTTGCGCACCGTGCGCGAGAGCAACAACTTCGGGTCGAACGCCGTAGGCATTTATGTGCAAGACATTATTCAA
>JAZKIK010000195.1:0-2312 GCA_040384925.1 Pseudomonadota bacterium
GACGACAACAACGTCAAGGCCTTGCTGGAGCAGATGGCGCATATCGACCAGCGCCGTGCCGCGCTGGTCAGCACGCTGGTGGCGGTACGTTCGGCCGATGACCCGGAGCCGCTGATAGCCGCAGGGCGCGTGGTCGGCGAGATCACCCGCGAACCGGCAGGCAGCAATGGTTTTGGTTTTGACCCGGTGATGTTTATTGCCGAATTTGGCAAGACCTTTGCCCAGTTGCCAGTCGAAGTCAAAAATGCCAACAGCCACCGCGGCAAGGCGACACGCCAGATGATTGATTTGATGCGCCAGCGTTGGATGTCCCCTTAAAACCATGGCTCAGCAAGACATACAGCATTACATGCGCAGCGGCACGCTCAGCCTGGGTGCCTTGCCACCGCTGTCGCTTTATGTGCATTTGCCCTGGTGCATCAAAAAATGCCCTTATTGCGACTTCAACTCGCATGAGGTGGCAGGTGGCCCATCGCAGTTGCCCGAGCAACCTTATATAGACGCACTGGTGGCTGATCTGGAGTCCTCGCTGCCGCTGATCTGGGGCCGCACGGTTCACAGCATTTTTATTGGCGGCGGCACCCCCAGCCTGTTTTCTGCGCAGGCGATTGACCGTTTGCTGGGCGACATCCGCGCCCGCCTCAAGCTGACGCCAGACTGCGAAATCACACTCGAAGCCAACCCCGGCACATTTGAAAAAGACCGCTTCAGGGCTTTTCGCCGTGCCGGTGTCACGCGCCTGTCGGTTGGTGTGCAATCTTTTGACGACCAGCACCTCAAGGTACTGGGCCGCGTGCATGACAGGGCCCAGGCCATTGCCGCAGTTGAAGAGGCCTCGCAGGCTTTTGAAACCTTCAACCTCGACATCATGTATGCGCTGCCCGGCCAGACCTTGCAAAACCTGGAGCAGGACATGTTGCAGGCACTGGCGCTGCAGCCCCCGCACATCTCCATTTACCATTTGACGATAGAGGCCAACACCTATTTCGCCAAATTTCCCCCAGTGATTCCCGAAGAAGACCTGGCCTACGCCATGCTCGACAAAATCACTGAAATGACAGCCGCCGCAGGCATGCAGCGTTATGAAGTGTCAGCCTACGCCAAACCCGGCCACCGCTGTTTTCACAACCTCAACTACTGGCAGTTTGGCGACTACCTGGGCATAGGCGCCGGTGCGCACAGCAAGCTCAGTTTTGCCCACCGCGTGGTGCGCCAGGTCAGGTACCGCGAGCCCAGGCTGTATATGGAAAAAGCCCTGACTGGCGACGCCGTAACGACCGACACCGAAGTCAGCCGTGCAGACCTGCCTTTTGAGTTCATGCTCAACGCCTTGCGCTTGCGTGAAGGTTTCAAGCTGCAGGATTTTGTTGAAAAAACCGGTCTGCCTTTCACCGCGATTCAAAAAGGCCTGGACGAAGCGGAACGCAAGGGTCTGATCGAGCGCGATTTTGTGTTTGTCAAACCGACAGAGCGCGGCTTTGACTTTCTGAACGACTTGCAGTCGCTGTTTTTGTAGTTTTTTGAATCATTAGCTATTGCCATGGAAACCTCAAGCATCATCCTGCTGGTTGTCAGTGCCTCCATCAGCTTTGGGCTGGGACGGCTTATTGTTTTCTTTCGCAACAAAAAACGCAGGGAGGCAAAAGAGCTGGCAGATCAACAGGCCGCACAGGCCTTGCGTGATGCGCCCATCGGGCCCTTGTCCAAAAACAAGAACAAACGCAGGCGCCAGCTGGAGCTGCAGGAAAAGCGCGACAAGGACGGCGCTGCACCCTGATTGACCTGTTTTAGTAACTGGTCTGGCCAGCAGCAGGTAGGTCGGGTTAGCCCAAAGGGCGTAACCCGACATCGGCCTTCAGTCACACCGCCGCCGCTTTGTCGCGTTACGCCCTGCGGGCTAACACGACCTACAACTGATCGGGGTTGGGCCAAGCAGGTAGGTCGGGTTAGCCCAAAGGGCGTAACCCGACATCGGCCTTCACTCACCGCCACAGCCACTTTGTCGCGTTACCTACAACTGCTGAACTAGCGGTGGGCAGCAACCGCTTTGACACCGCCAAGCGTCACCCACGTCATCAGCAGCGAGACCAGCGCACAGCCCGCAATACCCGCCACCATGGGCCGCGCACTGCCATCCACAAACAGGCCCACAATGGCCATGACCACCGCGCCGGTCACAAACTGCAGCGTGCCCATCAATGCCGAAGCCGTGCCGGCAATCTCACCATGTTCATCAAGCGCCAGTACAGCAGTGCTTGGAACCACCAGACCCAGAAAACCAAAAACCCCCAACGCGCGCTTGTAGATATACC
>JAZKIK010000196.1:0-1995 GCA_040384925.1 Pseudomonadota bacterium
ACCTGCTGGACGATGAGGATGGCGGCGACCTGGCCGACCTGAGCGTAAGGGAACTGCGCAACCGAATCAACGAACTGCAGGCCAAAAACGCCAACTTGTCGGTTGAAAAAGAAACCGTCGAAGCCGAGCGTGACGGTGCGCTGAAAAAGCTGAACCGGCGCAACCGGGATGCTGAGGAACAGCATGTGCCTGTTGTTCTGGCTGACATTCGGCTTGAAATGGCTGCGCTGGTCAAGAAGGCCGAGCTGGCGATCCAGTCGCTTTACCCGATTGGCGTTGAAGTGGTGGGCTTTGCGGGGCACGAGCAGGCGGGCACGTGGGTGCACCCCACCTTGCGGCTAGGGATGTCCGGGCTGGTGGCCTTGCGGATGCAGCTTGACGGGCTGATCAAGAGCTATGCGCAGGCCATGGGCGAAAACGCCAAAGACCTGAAAAGCCCGCCTGATGCACTGGCCTTTCTGGATGACTCCGAAATCATTGGTCTGGCCGAAGACTGGGCGGGGCTGACTGCCTTGCACAGCCACGAGAAGGCCCTGCGTGAGCATGAACGCGAGGCGGCAAAGCCAAGGGGCAAGGGACGGCCTTCGAAGGCTCCTGAGGCACCTGCTGGTGTTGTGAAGGGGGGCAAGTGATGGCTAAGCCTGCCGTTTTTACACGGGAAGACCGTGCAGACCAAGACGCTGAGCTGGCGTTTCATTACGCGCAGCAGGCGGCGGCTTTCAAAAAACACGCCAAGCACAACCAAGAAACAAGCCGGACATACCGGAAGCTGGCCCGTGACTTTGAAGCGATGGTTGTGGAAGCTGCTGCCCGGCTGGAAGTGCGTCTGCAGCTGCTGGATGACCAGCGCGCTTGCGTCTGAGCCCCGTTGTTGTACCCCAGGCACAGGTGAAACAAATGGGCACTGTTCAAGCACTGAAAAAAGAGGTCATCAACATGAGTGACCTGTCTGTTGCGCTGAACCCTGGTGATGCCTGGGGTAGCGCAAGTGAGGATGCGAAGCGGGTGGCGGGCTTTTTGGAATCGCTGCTGAAGCCGCTGGCTGACCTTGTTGATAACGGGGCGAGCCTGAACAACGTGGCTGAGCTTTTTGTGAGCCAGCACAAGGCGGGCAAGCTGGATGCGCGGATGACGCACTTGATGCGGCTGGCAGGCTGGGAAACCGTGTCTGCGCCGACGATCAAGCGGGCGGTGAGTGCTTACCGCAAGCAGGGCAAAACCGGGTTGTTGCCGAAGTACAAAGGCCGTGTGCGCCTTGATTACGGCTGGGAACTGCGGGCGGTAGCGCTTTACAACCTGCCTGGCAAACCGGGGTTTGCGGATGTTGCTTCACGCCTGATTGAAGAGGGCTTTGACGAGGTTTCTGAAAGCCGGGTTTCGCGCTACCTGAAGACCATGCCTGCGACGCTGGGCAAGTTCAGTCCGGCGCGGATTGGGCCGCATTTGCACAAGCTGAAGCGGCAGAAGTTTCGGCGGCGGCACCTTGACGAGGTGTTGATTGGCGAGATTTACGCGGGGGACGGGCACACGTGTGATTGCTATGTTGCCCACCCGAATACGGGCAAGCCTTTTCGGCCTGAGTTGACTGCTTTTATTGACATCAAAAGCAGCTATGTGGCCGGGGTGTGGTTTACCGAGAGTGAAAGCGCCGTTTCGACGCTGTTTGCATTGAGCCATTCAATGCGCTTGCATAACCATGTGCCTGCCTGGCTGTACATGGATCACGGCGCGGGCTACCGGGCGCGGATGCTGAGTGATGAGGTGACAGGCTTTTTTGCGCGGTTTGACATATCGACGATTGCTGCGCTGCCTGGCAATCCACATGGCAAAGGCTGGATTGAGCGGTGGTTTCGCACTGTGCGGGACAAGCATGACAAGTTTTTTGCCGGTGGGCAGGTGTACTGCGGTGATGACATGGCACCGGAGACAAACCGCCGCCTGAGTGCTGACCTGAACAAGGCCAAGCCGACGCGCCAGTTGCCGAGCCTGCGTGAG
>JAZKIK010000197.1:0-1378 GCA_040384925.1 Pseudomonadota bacterium
CGCAAAGTGCTGGCACATGTCGTCGCCCGCAAGTGGCTGGTCGCGGCTACGGTAGTCGGCCTTTTTGTGGTGTCCGTGCTGGCCATGGCGGTGGTCAAGAAACAATTTTTCCCGGTCTCCGACCGACCCGAAGTGCTGGTCGAGGTGCAGATGCCCTATGGCACCTCGATCACCCAGACCAGCGCTGCAGCTGCGAAGGTGGAATCCTGGCTGGCAAAGCAGCCGGAAGCAAAAATCGTCACAGCCTACGTCGGCCAGGGCGCGCCACGTTTTTACCTGGCAATGGGGCCAGAGCTGCCAGACCCGTCGTTTTCCAAGATTGTGGTTCGCACGGACAACCAGGATGAGCGCGAGGCCTTGAAAATGCGGCTGCGCAAGGCCATCGCTGATGGCCTCGTCCCTGAGGCGCGGGTGCGTGTCACACAACTGGTTTTTGGTCCGTATTCACCGTTTCCGGTCGCCTACCGGATCAGCGGACCTGACCCGGACAAGCTGCGCACCATAGCGGCAGATGTGCAGCAGGTGATGGATGCCAGCCCGATGATGCGTACTGTCAACAATGACTGGGGCACACGAACACCTGCACTGCACTTTACCTTGCAGCAGGACCGATTGCAGGCCATGGGCCTGAGCTCCAGCGCGGTGGCGCAACAGCTGCAGTTTTTGCTGAGCGGTGTGCCTCTGACCACCGTCCGCGAAGACATTCGCACTGTGCAGGTCGTGGCCCGTGCGGCTGGCAATATCCGGCTTGATCCAGCCAGAATCGCCGACTTCACACTGACCGGCGCGAGCGGGCAACGCATTCCACTGTCGCAAGTGGGCCAGGTCGACGTGCGCACCGAGGAGCCGGTCATACGCCGACGCGACCGCATGCCGACCATTACCGTGCGGGGCGATATTGCCGACGGCTTGCAGCCGCCAGACGTGTCATCCGCCATAACCCGGCAGCTGCAGCCCATCATCGAAAAACTGCCAGGCGGCTACCGCATTGAGGAGGCCGGCTCCAGTGAAGAATCGGGCAAGGCGATGGAAGCCATGTTGCCCTTGTTCCCCATCATGCTGGCGATCACCCTGCTCATCATCATCTTTCAGACGCGCTCGATGTCTGCGATGGTCATGGTCTTTCTGACCAGCCCGCTGGGTCTGATCGGTGTGGTACCCACCCTGATCCTGTTTCAGCAGCCCTTCGGCATCAATGCGCTGGTCGGGCTGATTGCACTGTCGGGCATCCTGATGCGCAACACACTGATCTTGATCGGACAGATCCACCACAACGAGCAGGCAGGCCTGACCCCATTCGATGCCTTGGTCGAAGCCACCGTACAGCGTTCCCGTCCCGTGGTCCTGACCGCACTGGCCGCCATCCTGGCCTTTATCC
>JAZKIK010000197.1:1388-7110 GCA_040384925.1 Pseudomonadota bacterium
AGGCGGCATCTTCGCCGGGACGATTCTCACTCTGGTATTCCTGCCGGCCATGTATTCCATCTGGTTCAGGATCAGGCCAAGCCCATCACAACACTGATCTGTCATTCATTTTTGTCTACCCCCTCTCCAAGAAACCGTTATGTGAGACTCTAAAGTTGTCCTTGTGCAAGCCTCTCTTCTGGCCAGGTTGCGCCGTTTCATGCCAGCTGGCCCAGTCGAGGCCGGCTTGCGGAAAACATTTGGGCTCGCCTGAAATCATCACCCTGGTGTCGCATCACGTCCGGCATGACATGGAAACAATGGGTTCAACAGTCACAAAAACTGCCGACGTTTTTGGCGTCGGCAGCTTCTGGTTCAGAACTCAACTCGGTTTTCAGGTTCACTCTTTGCAACTGAAGCTGCTGGCTGACTCCAGGCTTCCGCTGCCGTTGTAGCGGGCAAGCTTGGGATAGGCACACAAAGGACGGCTGCGGTCTGCAGCCCAACTGCCGGGCAGATCTGCATTGACACCACCCGCATTGCCCTTGCCACGGGCGCTGGCGACGATGTCGGCAGGTGCCGTTCCTTTTTCCACCCAGTTCACCAGCGGGGTGAGCATGTCAAACTGGTCAGTTGCAGGCCCACCCGAGCAATGTCCCATGCCCGGCACGCGGTAAAACCTGGCAAAATTGCTGCCGGTATCGCTGCTTGCGCCCTTGTACCAGGCTTCCGAGTCATCGACAGAAAAGATCGGATCACTCACACCGTGGTAGACAATGATTTTTCCACCGCGGCTGCGAAGACCAGACATTTTGGTCGGATTGGGCGGTGTCATGAAGCTCATGGCTGACTCGGTGTAAGTGGCATTGGTGGCCGTGATGCCGGCATACAGGGCGTCAATATCCGTCGTCAGTGCAAACGCCAGGGGGTTGAAGGTCGCTGGATTTTCAGGCGGCACCTTGAACACGATGCCGGTAGCACCGGGATCACGGTCCAGCGATGCAGAAAACTCCCACGACGCTACACCAGTTGCCGCCGTACTGCCGCCAGCCGTAGCCACGCCGGCCTTGCCAGCGCCAAAACCGGCATCAAACGGGAAGGTCGAATAGATCAGGCGGCCATCGCTGGTGGTGGGGCCGCTGAAAATCCTGGCCAGCACAGTTTTCTGGGCCGCGCTCAGGCAACTGCCGTCACGTGCGCCGGTGCAGCTAGCAATGTCGGTGGCAGGTTTGAAGGCTGCCTGACAGGCCGTCACATCCTGCACCATGCCATCTGTCGCACCATCAAGCGCGTCACATTTGGCCAGCACCCGGTCAGACACCAGCTGGCGTTCGGCATCGGTAAAGGCCGTGGCCAGACTGACATGGCCAGTCACCGTGCTTGTGGCCACCGACTGGTACAGACGTGCGCCCGCCAGATTGGCAACGGCCGCCTTGGGCAGGTTGTAACCCGGTGCGCCCGCCAGAACACCGTCGTAGTCGGCGTAATAACGTGCGGCAGCCACCATGGCATGCCGCCCGCCATTGGAGCAACCGGCAATATAGGAGCGGTCAGGCCCCTTGCCATACGTCAGGCTGATGGCGGTTTTTGCCATCGGGGTCAGTTTTGCAACCGCCTGGTAGCCATAGTCAAGCCGCGCCTGCGGGTCAACACCAAAATTTGGCGTCGGACTAGCGTGTCCGGCATCCGAGCTTAAAACCGCAAACCCCTGAAGCAAGGCATGGGTCAGCGGGCCGCCGCCCGTAGCGCCGGTCGCCGTGACGACAGAACCATCAAGGCCTCCGTTGCCCTGATACAGGAATCGCCCATTCCAGTTCTTGGGTAGGCGCATCTCAAAACCAATGGCATAAACATTGCCATCCACAGCACTGGTGCGCTCATGCATTTTTCCAGTGACCCGGCAGTGTTCGCCGATCGGTTTCCCACCTACGGACAGCACACCATCAGCCACGGTTTCAGCCGCCGTGATCTGCGTATTGCCGAGCTTTGCAAAGGCCGCCTGCAGGCCGGGGCAACTGCCACTGAAGGTGACACCAACTGCAGCGGAAAGCTGCGGCAGCGGTGCCTCAACCACGCTGCCCGCTCCATCACTTCCGCCACATGCCACAAGTGCGGTGCCCGCAACAGACAGGAGAGTATTTCTGCGCAAGTCGCGCAAGGAAAAAAATTGCATGACGATCCTCTTCAAGGTGTTGATCTGGTTATTTGTCTCGCTGCCCATGAACTATTCGTCACAGGTTTGTTTAGTTTATTTAATTAACTATCTAGTTAAAACAAGGACAAACCCTGAGACGGCAGGACGACAATCTCCTCTTTCAGAATCAGGTACAACAATGCTGCAGCAGCAACCGTCCGCCCTGGCGCCATAATTCAGCGGCACACCTGTAAACACCCGGCCCCACGCAATGGATTCGGCAGCAGGCCCATAACGACAAGGATCTTCAGGTCGATGCCTACCAAAGAACACAAAACGCCAGGTGCCCGGCTGGATGCAGGGGAACTGCATGAACTGCTCGGTTACCTGCTGGCCCAGGCGTCCATTGCCACCAATGAAAACTTCAGGCGAGAAGTCGGCAAACCACTGAATCTGGGAAAAGTTGAAATAACAATACTTCAATTAATTAAGCAAAACACCTCAGTCACCCCTTCCAGACTTGCGCGAGCGCTGGCCATCAGCATGCCGGCCGTCACGGTGTGGATAGCCAAGCTGGAGCAGCGTGGGCTGCTGCTGCGTCAGAAAAACCCAAATGACTTCAGGTCCCAGCATTTTTGTGTGACGCCCGAAGGTGATGCGCTGGTCTCAAAGGTCATCACCACTTTGGTACATGCAGACACACAGACCATGAAACACATGTCACCCGGCGAGCGTGCGATGCTGTTTGAGCTGCTTAGAAAAGTGGCACGCCGTTAGGTTTGACTGCACGCAATGAGCCGCTACCACTGAATCCGCTCAAACAGACGCATCAACTTTGCAGCTCTCGCCGGGTTCAGTTGCCTGACCCAGGCGATACGCCCCAGCAAATGTGATTTGAAGTCGGGCAGGCAGGCCTTGTTTTGTGACGCCGGCCCCGATTGAACACACTGATAAAGCGCCGCCTTGAGCCGGTCAAAATCCTGCCGCGGAAGATTCGGGTGGCTGTTGACGACCACACCCGTCACACGTTGCTGAAGATTTTGCGGCAAACACCGCGTTTTGTCGGGGTGCAGCGCAAAACCCTCATCATCTGCTATCGCTGCCACCCAGGCCTGAAGCGCCCGAAACTGCTGCCGCAGCGCTTGTGGACCAGAAAACACCAGGTCATCGGCATAACGTGTGTAAGTCGCGCCAAAAACCCAGGCCAGACCTTCCAGCCGCAAGTCCAGCCGAAAAGCACACAGATTGGCCAGTGCGGGTGAAGTCGGCGCGCCTTGCGGCAGATGCGCTGCACGCAGGCGTTTGCCGCCCATCCAGCTCAAACCGCCATCATCCAGCAGGCGCTCAACCACCATGTCAGCAGTGCGGTGCGTACACAGCGCTGTCAGGCAACGCGCCACACCCTCGGGGTAGCCCAATGTTCGCCAGACCGCCCTGACCTGCGCCGCCGTCACACTTCCAAAAAAATCCTGCAGATCAAAACGAATCACGACTGCTTTGCCCACATGTGCGGCGGCGTGGCTTGCAACTGAACGCCCGGCAGTAAAACCATGCGCTGCTTCATGAACCGGCACCTGGTTCAACAGACCATCAAGCAAGGCGCGCTGCGCTTTTTTAAGCTGCTGTTTGGGTACTTCCAGCAGCCGCAGGCCGCCCGTGCGTTTGGGTTGCAGTTTGTAGAGATAGTGTTCAGCGCCGAGGGGCGTGGCCGGGCTGAGCCAGATCAGTTGTTGAAGCGGCAAATCAAGGTAGGCGGCCAGCTCTTCAAGTGTGCGCAGCACGGGCAAATTGCACTGATCCAGCCCCAGCGGACGTGGCCGCATTTCGGGTGATCGCAAAATCAGCCTCCGTATGCGGGGCCATTTGCCTTCGGCAAAAGCCTGCTCGAAGGCAGAGCTGTCTTCAAGCCACTGCGCAAGTGAAACAAGGTCAAACTTCTGCCACGACGCTGCCGACAACAGGGCCAGCGGTTCAAGCAGCGTCAAGAGCCAGGCTGGGTTTTCGCCAAGCGCGGCCGCCGCCCTGGCGCGCAGTGCAGATATTTCCCTCGCACCGGGCTGGCAGGCGTCGGCCAGCAAGGCCATGGCCAGGCCACGGGCAATCCAGCTTGAATAGGCAATCTCAGGCATTAAAAATGGATGGCGGCAACCAGCCTGTCAACCAGCAGGTCTTGCGTGAGCTGTTCTGCGCAGCATGCGCAGGGTCGCTCCCGCTATTGAAAAGGCAAGGTACAAAACAACCGTGGGGGTACCCCACAGTGCAGGTTTGGGTAAAAAATCACCCTCCCCTCACATCACTTGAAAAGCTGGTGCCGCCTGAATTCTACGGCCTGCTTTTCATGCGCTACGCCTGAGTTTTCAGCAAACCGGCAAAGTGATTTAAAACCCCATGGCCGGCAGCATTTCCACTGGCAAAACAGGCCGTCAGCAGATAACCGCCGGTGGGCGCTTCCCAGTCCAGCATCTCACCTGCACAGAACAAGGGCTGGGCGGTGTTTTCAGGCACCAGAACCTGCAGTTGCGGGCTCAAGGCCTCAAACAGCACACCGCCTGCGCTGCTGATGGCTTCGTCAATCGGTCTGGTGGCTATCAGTTTGATGGGCAGCGCCTTGATGGCATGCGCGAGTTTGATTGGGTTGTTGATGGCGTCCTTGTCCAGCATTTCATGCAGCATGGCGGCCTTGATACCGTCCAGGCTCAAACGGCTTTTGAGGTGGCTTGACAGGGAGCGGGAACCGCGCGGGTGCCGCACTTCAACCAGCACCTGCTCGGGTGACTTGCCAGGCAAGAGATCAAGCAGCAAGGTGGCACTGCCATTTTTGGCGATTTCATCACGCAGCAGGCTGGACGCGGCGTAAATCAGGCTGCCTTCCACCCCGGTGGTGGTGGCGATGAATTCACCCTTGCGGCTGAAACTGCGGCCTTGCGAATCGGTAAAACTGATGGCAACTGACTTGAAAGGCTGGCCGGCAAACCTGGTTGCAAAATAGTCTGTCCAGCCCGGTTGGGGTGTGTCGCCCTTGCCGATCAGCTCTTTTAAAAACTCACGCCGGGTTTCAACAGGGTCGGCGGTTTCAGCAGGCCGGGTGCTGGCGATTTCAAAACCGCAGTTTGAGGGCTGCAGCGGCGCGGCCTTGATGCCACGCGCTTCCAGCAAAGCTACCCAGGCACCGTCAGACCCAAGCCGGGCCCAACTGCCGCCGCCCAGCGCCAGCACCACTGCGTCTGCCTGAACCAGCACCTCACCAGCCGGGCTGGCAAACTTCAACGCACCGTCATCAGCCCAGCCCAACCAACGGTGACGCATGAAAAATTGCACACCCGAGCCGCGCAGGCGGTGCAGCCAGGCGCGAAGAAGCGGTGCGGCTTTCATGTCCTTGGGGAAGACACGGCCCGAGCTGCCGACAAAGGTTTCAACGCCCAGCGCCTGCGCCCACGAAACCAGCTGCGCCGGACCGAAATGACTCAACATTGGCTGCAGGTTTGCGCTGCGCTCGCCAAAACGGCTTGAAAACGGCTCGAACGGCTCGGAGTGAGTCAGGTTGAGCCCGCCCTTGCCAGCCAGCAAAAATTTGCGTCCTACCGAAGGCATGGCGTCATAAACCTGCAC
>JAZKIK010000198.1:0-3088 GCA_040384925.1 Pseudomonadota bacterium
AGCCAGATGCAAACTGATGAGTTCCAAGTCTCCTCCGAAAGTTCGATCAGAGTTTTTAAAACTCCCTGACTTCATAAACCAGCCTCACTTCACCTCAACAGTCCCAACGCTCACGACTTCACTACCCCGCGTCAGCCGCAAAGTTGTCCATTCATCCCGGCTTTGCGCCGTGCCAAAACCTGTGGTGATGCGCACCATCACGGTGGTGCCGGCTGACAGTACCTGTTGGCGGTTGCCGTAGAACTGGGCTTGCACTGTGTATTTGCCGGGTTTTGCTGATTTGAGGGCGAATTCTTCGGGGCCGTAGCCGCCTGTGGCGTCTGGGCTCATGGCACCGCCCTGGTAGGTCAGGCGCCTGGCGTAGCTGGCTGTTTCGGCGTTGGGGTCGGTGACCCACAAATCCATGTCAGTGTCGTCGGTGTCCCAGGCCATCACCACACGCAAAGCCAGTGGCAGGTTGACGCGCAGGCTAGTATCGACCCTGCCCATGTCGAGCGCTTTTCCATCGGTTTCGGCCTTGGCGGCTATCGCGTTCAGCTCTGCCAGTGCAATCATTCCGACGCCGGCAAAGCGGCCGTTCCATGGGCGTGATACCACTTCCCACAGAGCGTTGACGGCCAGTTGGGGTTGGCCGCTGTCAGCCTGGGCGAGCCCCAGGTCGCGCCATGACTGCGGCTCGTTCGGTGCCAGTTCGGTGACCCGCTCAAACACTGGTACCGCCAGGTCGGCACGTTTGGCCTGTACCAGCCGGTAGGCGTAGAGCCGCAGCAGTTGCCGGTTTTCAAGATTCATTTCGGCGAGGTTTGACAAAATGCGCAGGCCCAGATCGGTCTGCCCGCGTTCCAGAAACAGACCTGCCACGTCAATATAAAAAGCGCTGCTGTTCTGATTGGCCTTGCGTTCGTCAAGATAAATGCGGTAGAGATTGGCGGCGCTGGCGTCGAGCAAACGCTTCATGTAAGGTGCGTCGGGCGTCCAGGCTTGAAGGGCAATGCTGGGTGGCGCGGCGCTTGTTGCTGATTCTTTGGCCAGGGATTTGGCGGCGTTGCCACTGCTGCTGTCGGCCATGCGGACGGCGGGGGCAGGTGCAGCAACGGGCGCTGGCGGGGGCGGTGGAGCGGCCATGCGCGCTGCCTCGACCGCCGGAGCCGTTGGAGCCAAGCTCTGCAGGCCTGCCGATTCCTGCCGCGCCCGGCCGATTTGGCCTGCTTGCCCAATCGCGCCCGAAACTGCAGCTTTGGCTTCCTTGGGCGCAGGCGTCTCTTTCGGGAAGTCTTTGGCCCACCAGCGCTGCCTGTCGTTCAGTTGCCGCACCATGGTTTCCAGATGGTTTTGCCGGGTCTGCGTCAGCTGATTGGCTTGCAGATTGCGCAGGCGTTCCACCTCTTGTGCAATGTCGGGTGGTGCAGTCAGGCTGTAGCGGGCGTAGTCCGTAGCCAGCTCCAGCACAATCAATGAACTGTTGGGACCGACGATGCCGTGTGTTGCAGCAATCTGTTCCAGCTCGGTGCTGTGTTGGCTCGGGTTTTCTGCCAGCTCGGCGCTGCGCCAGATGGCCCATTGTTGTGCTGGCCATTTTCCACTGGCTTTTTTGCTGTCGACATTCAGTACCAGTGTGCGTTTGCGTCCATCAGGGTGCGTGAGCTTGATATCCACTCGCGCCTGGGTGTCGAGCAATTCGCCGGCCACTGAAATGCGGTTTTGCCTGATTTGTGTGCTGGCCGCAGTCAGCCGCTGTGCCGAGGGACTGCTGATTTTGTCAATACGCCAGCCATGAAAACGCATTGTCCGAGCAGCTTCTGTGGGGGATAGCAGGGTGGCATCAATCAGCGCACCGTCGGTTCGATCAGCCAGGCGGCTCAGGCGCGGCATATCTGCCGCTTGCGCGCTGTTGATCACAAACACCGGTGCCGATGAGGTGTAGTTGATGCGCTTTTGCCCGTCGGTGAGCAAACCGTCGGTCACCATCAGCGTGGTGTCTATATCGGCGGGCAGCGGCAAATGATCAAAATTGCTTGAACCATCAAGCGGCTCGGCGCGCAGCACATTGGCCAGCTCATCAAAACCGCCGGGCTGGACTGACATTTCACGCAGCGGTTCGGGCCGGTTGCGCATCACCAGCAGGCTGACCTTGACGGGTTTGTTCAGTTGCTGAAAGTAGGCATCCAGCACGGCCAGTGCCCGGCCCTGGCTGCTGGCTGAACCTGAGGCATCCCACACCAGGCCGATATGGGCCGGGTGCGGCCGGGTCACCAGTTCTTCACGCACAGGCAGATGGGCTGCAAAAAACGGGTGGCCCTGCTGCGATTCACTGACCATGACTTGCGCGCCCGCCGGCTGGCGAAGCGCCAGATGCAGCCAGCCAAAGCGCCCCTGCGGTGCCGACCAGCCGGTTTTGTCAAATTTGAGGCTGACCAGACCGTGATTGGCTGTCAGTTCCACGCCTGGCGGTGCCTGTAGCAGCTCAACATCGCGTTTTTCAGCACCGTGCGCCTGCACCTTGACATGCAGTTGGCCTACGGTTGAGGCAAACATCAGCGGTACCCGCAGCACACCCTTGTCGCGGCCCTGATCGAGTCGTGCCAGCGTTTCAGTGATGGTCAACACCACACGCCGTTCGCCCTGGGCCGGAATCGGATAAATGCGCAGTTTGTACTGGTTGCCAGCCGTCGCTTCGAGCAAACCAGGGTCTACCCGGCGGCGGCGAATGTCTTCGAAGATTTCCTGTCCACGCGCCTTGGGCACAGGCACGGCATCCCGCAGACGGCCATTGATATCCAGCGCAAAACCTGTCACCACCTGGCCGTTTTGCAGCGGAAACTGCAATTCGCCCTCCATCACACGCGGGTTGGGGTTGAACAGTCGCAACTCAACCCGCGTCTGCGCCTGCCCGCCCAGCACATCCACTTCAATCGAGGCTTCGCGTAATTCAATTGGCTGGCCAGACTGGCTTAAAACGATTTGCGGGCCGATGATTTGTGGCTGCAAAGGCGGCTGCGCGATTTTGCGGGCGGATGTGTCGGGCGGCACAGCCCATCCCATTACACGCAAGTCCCCATCTCCTGCGCATAGCGCACCCCCCGCACGA
>JAZKIK010000199.1:0-1402 GCA_040384925.1 Pseudomonadota bacterium
TGCACCGACCTCAACCCCTGTTTCAGACACAATGCGCGCGCCTTCGATGCCGGAAACATTGAGTGAATAGTTCTGCTCATGCTCGGTCGCATTCATGATTTGCAGCCGATAGACGTTTTCAATCAGCCCCTGGCCGACCATACGTGCGATGGCACCGCGGTCACGGACCACGTCCACCTTGAAAGGCGAGCGCATCAGCAGGCTGACCAGCATGCCAATACTGATCGCTGCCAGCACGGCCGTGTAAATCAGCACCCTAGGCCGCAGAACCCGCTTGAACATGGCCGGGCGGCTCAGTTTATTGTCAACACCGTTTTGTGTGCTGTTCCGAATCAGCCCACGCGGGTAATGCATTTTGTCCATCACACTGTTGCAGACATCGATGCAGGCAGAGCAACTGATGCATTCGTATTGCAGGCCTTTGCGAATATCTATACCCGTCGGGCAGGCCTGCACACACAAACCACAATCGATACAGTCGCCCAGCCCCTTGGCCTGGTAAACAGCCGGTGTGTCGCTGCGCGGACGTGATCCCCTGAACTCACCGCGTTCAGCGTCGTAGGTCACGATCAGGGTGTCGCGGTCAAACATGGCGCTTTGAAAACGTGCATAGGGACACATGTATTTACAGACCTGCTCACGCATCCACCCGGCGTTACCATAGGTTGCAAAGCCATAAAACAGGACCCAGAACCACTCCCAGGGGCCAAACGACAGGGTCACCACTTCCCCGGCCAGCTCGCGTATGGGCGTGAAGTAACCAACAAAGGTAAAACCGGTCCACAGGCCAATCGTTAGCCACACTGCGTGTTTTACGCCCTTGCGGGACACCTTGGCAAGGCTCCACGGGCCCTTGTCCAGCCGCATTCTGGCCACCCTGTCACCTTCAATCCTGCGTTCTACCCACATGAAGATTTCGGTATATACAGTCTGCGGACAGGCGTAACCGCACCAGAGACGGCCTGCCACTGCCGTAAACAGAAAAAGCGACAGTGCACTGATGATGAGCAAACCTGTAAGGTAAATCAGGTCTTGCGGATAAAGCACCAGCTTGAATATGTAAAACCGTCGGGCCACCAGATCAAACAGCATGGCTTGTCGGTCATTGAGGTTCAACCACGGCAGACCGTAAAAAACAAGTTGGGTCGCCCAGACCATGGCCCAGCGCCAGTGGTTGAACCAGCCGGACACGGCTTTTGCGTAAATCTTGCTTTCAGACTGGTACAGCGACACCACGGCTGATGAGTCGTCGCCAGCCGAATCCACCGCCAGGATGGGGATGATCCGCCTGGGACTGGTCTGGCCAGTCGCGCTGGGTTTACTGTTAGTTGAAGAGGTCACTCAGAAGCCTTGTTTTTGCGCCATGACAGCCAGAATGAGTGGTTCCCGTCATTTACTCCCT
>JAZKIK010000199.1:1412-2964 GCA_040384925.1 Pseudomonadota bacterium
CCTCTCCCTTTGGGAGAGGGTTGGGGTGAGGGCCAGCGGCGCACAAAACATGGCTGCGTGTGCAAAGGCTGCCAGCCCTCACCCCTGCCCTCTCCCAGGGGGAGAGGGAGTAAAACCGGCTCAAATAAGTTAGTAATTACCATTTTTCATGCAATGCCACACGAGCCGCTCAAGGCTTTTTGTCGGCTGAAACCGGACTCACCGCCACATCAGCCACCGTAACAGGCAGCTTGCTGGCCGAAAGACTCAGTACATAAGCGGCCACCACATGAATCTGGTCAGGTGTCAGTTTGGCTGACTGGGCTGGCATGACGTTGGTTTTGCCGTTCTTGATCATGTTGGCGATGGCCGCTTCACCCCAGCCATGCAGCCAGTAGTCGTCCGTCAGATTGGGTGCGCCCAGGGCCGGATTGCCCTTGCCAGTCACACCATGGCAGGCAGCGCAGGCTGAAAACTTTGCCTTGCCACTGAAAGCCTTGATCTCATTGTGGGGACTGCCCGACAGGGACAAGACATAGTTGGCAACTTCGCTGATCTCTGGCTCGCCGCCAATCGCCGCGCCCATGGGCGGCATCATCCCCGTTCGTCCATTGGTGATGGTTTGCACAATGTGCTCGGCAGAGCGCGCACCCAGCCAGGCCGTTCCGGCGTTGGTCAGATTGGGGTAGGATTTGCCGCCACGCGCATCAGAACCATGGCACTGGGCACAGTTGTTCATGAACACCCTTTCACCAATAGCCAGCGCCCTTGGGTCTTTTGACAGGGTATCGACCGGCATGGCCGAGAACTCCGCATAAAGTGGTGCAACCTGCTCACGCAACTGGGTCACGTCCTTGCCGTGCTCACTGCTGGTTGACCAGTTGACCAAGCCCTTGAAGCTGCCCAGACCCGGAAAAATCGCCAGATATGCCAATGCAAACACAACGGTAATGATGAAAAGCCACATCCACCAGCGTGGCAGCGGGTTGTTCAGCTCGCGCAAATCAAGGTCCCAGACATGTCCGGTGGTGTTGTCGTTGACCTGGCCTGGTTGCACGTTGACGGTTGCCTTGCCGGCAATCCACAACAACAATGCGCAGGCCAGAATCGAAAACAGACTGATGGCCGCTACATACCAGGGCCAAAACCCGCTTGTGAAATCGCTCATTCGAGGCTCCCTATTCTTGAATTAGCCAATTTATTCAGACCTGAAGGGCACTTGTGCCGCATCGTCAAACTCAGCCTTGCGGGATGGTCGGCAAGCCCAGACCATGATCGCGATAAAGGCTACAAAAGAGGCAACCGTAACCAGGCTGCGCAACAGATTGATGTCCATTTGGGGCCGTCCTTTGTTTTTATTTAAGCGCCAGACCAAGACCCTGCAGGTAGGCCACCATGGCGTCCAGCTCGGTCTTGTCCTTGAGTTCCGCCGGTGCATTGGCGATTTCAGCGTCGGTGTAAGGCACACCTACAGCGCGCAATGCACGCATATGCTGCTGGATCGAGCCTGCGTCGGCAGGTGTTTTTTCAAGCCAGGGGTAGGCCGGCATGATTGATTCGGGCACCAGATCAC
>JAZKIK010000200.1:0-6740 GCA_040384925.1 Pseudomonadota bacterium
CGTCTCGCCCTTTTTCAACTCGAAGGAAACATCCTGCAGTGCCGAAAATTCGCGGTAGTATTGTCTCGGCGCCCCTCCAAAAAGCCTTTGCAGGCGCGGATAGATGGACTGTTTCAGACGATCATGCGGCTGGCCATAAATCTGGTACGACTTGCTTAAGTTGTCGACCGTGATGGCTATATCAGAGGACATCTGCAAATCCCCTGCGTGTTTTCTGGAACCATAGAAAGCCAAGCCAGGCCACGCACATGGCCCCAACCAGGTAAGCCGCAAGAAGTGGCCAATCGGGCATCTCTCCCCAGAACAGCACTGCTCGCGCCTGCTCAATGGCCGGGGTTAACGGATTGAACAACAGCAAATCGCGGTACTCCTCCGGAAGAGCGCTAGCAGGATAAAAAACTGGCGAAAGAAACATAAGCACGGTTGTAACGATGCCTATGAACTGGGACACATCGCGCAGATAGACGCCCAGGGACGCAAGAGCCCAACTCACGCCGACGATAAACAGCAGCAGAGGCAAAAATACCAGCGGAACCAGAAAAACCGTCAGGTGGGGAAAGCCGAAAAAAAAGACATAGGCAACGAGCCAGACAACAACGCTGATCAGCGCGTGAAACATGGAGGCGCCTAACGATACCCATGGCAGTATTTCCAGCGGAAAAACAACTTTTTTCACGTAGTTGATATTGGCAAGGATCAATCCGGGCGCACGATTGACGCATTCGGAAAACAGATTGAAGACAATCAAGCCAGCAAATAGCACTAAAGCAAATTCGGTTTTTGAATCACTGCTTGCACTCCATCGTGCTTTGAACACAACACTAAAAACAAAGGTGTAAACCAACAGCATGAAAACCGGATTGAAAAACGACCAGAGTATTCCCAAGATGGAGCCGCGATAGCGACCCACGACTTCGCGTTGCACCATCGCCATGATGAGGCTACGGTTACGCCAGAAACCCCCGACCATTTCCGTTGGAGAACTTCGGAAGGACTGCATCAGTTGAAGACCTCGGCAACGTGGAGTAGTACACCTTCGGCGTCCTTACTCGACAGCACGGGATCATTGGTTGTGGGCCAGTTGATGGCCAAGGTCGGGTCGTTCCATGCGATGCAGCGCTCGTATTCGGGTGCGTAGTAATTCGTTGTCTTGTAAAGAAACTCGGCCGCGTCAGACAGCACAAAAAAGCCGTGCGCAAATCCTTCAGGAATCCACAGCTGTTTTTTGTTGTTTGCGCTCAGGATTTCGCCGACCCATTGCCCAAAGGTGGGTGAGCTTTTTCGAATATCCACTGCGACGTCAAACACTTCACCCGCCACGACTCGCACAAGCTTGCCTTGGGGATGCTGAATCTGGTAGTGCAAGCCACGCAGCACGTTACGCGCCGAGCGTGAGTGGTTGTCCTGCACGAAAGTTACTTTCTTGCCCAAGGCGGATTCCATTTGGGCCTGGTTGAAACTTTCATAAAAAAAACCGCGTTCATCACCGTAAATTTTCGGCTCAAGGAGGATCACATCAGGAATGGCGAGCGAGGTGGCATGCATTAAGGAATTTTCTCATCAAGAGGTAAAGCAAATTCAGGCTGGCGTGCATCTTTTGTAAGAGCTCGGCGAACCGTACATGTGTTTGTGGTTTGACAGCGTCAGTTCACGGTGGCCCCACATTCGTGCAGCTGATGCAAGGGGCTGGAACCTGATGAAATCCAGAGTTGCGGGCAGCAAGGCCGCACCGTCGCTGGCGGAAATACCAGCTAAATTTTCTTGAAGATAGCCGCCCCAATCAACCCGAGATTGCCGAATAGTGTCTGGCGGTAAACACCCGACCGCCAAAGCCCGGCGAGACGAGGGAGCAGGCGCGCATTTCTGGCGCGAGAGAACTCATCGAGGATCTTGCAGTTTTCTGCTGTCAGCCAAGGGCGCAAACGCTGCAGGGCTTTGATGTTACGGTCGTTCCAGTCCTTGAAACGCCCCTGCCAAAGCATGCGCAACCGCACTGCCCTGGCAGACCAAGTCGAGTTACAGCCCACCAGATTACTGCCATGCTGCCGGTATCGGAGTGTGGGGCTGGAATCGTAGTGCACCTGTCCACCGCAGCCGGTGACCACCAGGTAAGCCCACCAGTCATGCGTCGCAATATCGACATCGTGACCAGCCTTGCACAGCAGCTTGCGAGCGGCGTCGTTAAAGACCATGGTGTTGCCACCACCAATGTTTTGCATCAGTGCGTTGGCGAAACTAGGCCTTCTCTTGAACAAAGGGGAATAGCCGATATGGCCATTTTCGGCATCGACAATCTGCGTTCTTGAACAATAAAGTGCCGGAACACCGGCCTCTATCCCATTGAGCCAGGAGACAGCACGCTCGAGTTTTTCGGGTTCCCAGATGTCGTCCTGATCGGAATACGCGTAATAGTCAGACTGGACGCTGCTACGGCATGTCAGGGACAAAAAGTTGCTGGCGAAGCCTTCGCTGGGGCCGGCGCAAATGGCAAGCCTGTCATTCCAGCGCCCTTGATATGCACCCAAAACCGAGTGAGTGCTGTCCGTTGAAGCATCATCAGACGCATAAACCACCCAATTCGGATAGGTTTGAGCAGCAAACGATTCAAGCTGGTCCGCCAGATAGTGCTGACCATGAAAAGTGCAGAGCAAAATCGCCACTCGGGGCGAAGTCTTCGAGCTATGGCTGGGGAGTGGCTCATGCCTCAAAGCACTACGAAGACCCGAAGACGAACCGCTCGAAGCCAGCTCAGGGAGATGGGTCTGAAACCCGAGGCCGGAAGAAGGCGCGCCAGAAAATGACACTGAAGGATTGAAGTGCGCGGCGGAAATGTTAGTAACTCCGTTAATTGTAAATTTCACATTTCGACCGAATTCTTCAACATTCATCAATTTTACCTTGCGAAATCAGTTTTATTGTCGTTGAAATCGCAGCGGAACTGGTAGATCTCGCAGCGTAAATATTACCTTTTCACACAAAAAAGCGTCTTGCAAAAAGTATAAGTCCGAGAGTAAGCATAAGCAGTGCCAACATTCGCTGGCGCCCAAAAAACCACATCTTTATGAAGAGTCAGGAAAGAAACGTCAAAAAATGCACGAATCAAAAATGGCCCAGGCTCGGCTGACACCCGGCCCAAGACTTCCGAAAAATCAGGCGGCAAGAATGGTGCAGCTGCGCGGGGTCTGCCGCGCCCAAAACGCTCTGGAGTCTCCCGCCCCTTCAGGGACTTGCGACAACGAGGGTTTGACACGGCCGGACAAGCCCACATGCGCGTGCACGCGCCATGCTGAAAATGAAACTGGCCGCTGTCGGACGGCGGCTTACGGACGGCGATTTTCAGGTCCGGAACAGGTTTCGAGCAAGGGGCGCAGCAGCATGTCCAAGGACGCCGTCCCGGATCTGCGCCGACGTGAGGCCGAAGACGCTGGTCAGCGCCTCGGCATAAACGGCGTTGGCGTCCACCGTAGCGGTCAGGTCACGGCCTTCAAACAGCCTGGCTTTCGCCAAGCCCGGCCAATCCGCCACGATGCCCGCCGTCTTGACCAAACCACCTGCCGCCAGGATGCAACTGGCCCAGCCGTGATCGGTGCCCGTCGTTCCGTTCTGAGCGGCGGTGCGGCCAAACTCGGTCACCGTCAACACCAGCGTCTCGTTCCACCGTTCGCCGAGAGTGGCCCTGAATGTGCCCAGTACCTCATCGACCATTTTCAGGCGGTTGGCATGCTCGCCCTCGGTAGCGCCCTGGCTGGCGTGGGTGTCGAATCCCACGAAGTCGATAAGGCCCACCATCGGCCCATCATCACGCGCCATCCTGAGCCCGGCCTGGTGCGCAAGACTTTTGGGCGAACGCATCAACTGATTGCTTTCAGGCGCGCTCATCGGGCTCGGTGCGCTTGGGGATGCCGATGCCGCCGACGGAGCCGGGCCGCCCGCCATCCGCTGGCCGATCAACGAGAGATCAGCATCCGGGGCCCACATTTCCCGAACAGCCGAATAGGCCGCTTGCGGAGGCTTTTCCAGCCACGTCGGAAACTCGGTTTCAGCCGAAGGGTCGCCCCGCAAAATCAATGGCATCGGGATTGAAATGGCGACGCCGGTGCCTACGTTGGCTTTTTGCAGCGCCCGCCCCAGCCAACCCGACGGCGAAGTGAAGGGTTTGACCAGCCCGCTCTGCATGATGTCCTGGCCTTCGAAGTGCGACCGCCCCCGGTAGCCGAAGCCCGCGGCGTGAATAGCCACGGCCTGCCTGTCCGCCATCAATCCCGCAAAAGTCGGCAAAGCCGGATGCACACCGAAAAAACTGTTTCCAGGCAAAGCATCGGGGGGCACCAGACCGCCCCGGATGCCCTGAAGCTCGGGATCACCCAGCGGTGGAATGGCTGACAAACCATCCATTCCGCCTCGCAACAGCAAAACCAGCAGGCGCCTCTGGCTTTGGCCATTGGCCGCTAGGGCCCCGGCTCCAACCAGCGACAGGCTTGCCCCACAGCCGAGAAAGGTGCGACGTTTCATGCTTGGCTCCACAAGAATGCAGGTGACGTGAGATAGGCAGTCCACAAACCCCTGGCATCCAGGCCCTTGGCTTTCAACCCGTTCAGTTGCTGGATCAGATCGCTGTCAGGACTATGGTGGCGCGCGAGAACCTGAGGCAACAACTCGGCAGGCTGCGCAATGCGCCGGGTCAGGTGATAGCCATAGCGCACACGCCGTTCCAGCATCTCGCGTGAAATCCAGTCCTGGCTTTGCAAGGACCAGCCATTCGGCTGCGGGCAGTCATGAACCGCCTGCCCCAACTCATCGAGCGTGCCGTGAATGCGCTCCCCCGCTACGCCCCGTTGCGGCGCCGCCGTCGGCAAACGGGCGCCGCTGACGCGGTGCGCGGTCCACAGCCAGGTCTGGGGATCAGCGAACTTCCGCAATGTCGGACTCAACTCGGCGACCTCCCGCACCACGGCCTTGTGCAGCGCGGGAAGGTTGCCTTTGGTGCTGCTGAACACCGCCACCAGCCTGGCAATGCTGGACGGCGGCGGCTTGTCAGCCAGAAACGCCGTCGCGATCTTGGTGCAAATATGCTGCGCCGTTAACGGATGGGCAGCGAGATCGTCGATGAGATCGTTCAGTTTGCCGTCATGCCGAATGACCGCGCTGTAGCTCTTGCCCATGAAAGTCTGGGTGCCCGGCTCGTGGCGGTCGTAATTGAAATAGCTGCCCAGCGCAATGCCAGGGCGCGCAGCCCGATTGGGGAGCTGCACACCCCACCCCGTCAGAATGTGCGTCACCGCATCGACATCCTGCTGGCTGTATCCCGCTGCAGTGCTGATGGTGAACAGTTCCAGCAACTCCCTGCCGAGGTTTTCATTGATCTCGTCGGTGGTGGTCCGGGACCGCCGGGCCACCGAATTGGCTCCGGTAGACCTCGCGTTGTCCAGGTAAAGCACCATGGCCGGGTGCGTGACAGCCTCGAACAGCATGTCGCGAAAATTGCCAGTCATGCGCCCGCGCAGCATGCGCATGTAGGGTCCGACAGCCGTGTGGCTGAGGTTGTTGACGGAGGGTGCCACCGTGAAGTGATTGGTCCAGAAATGCCAAAACCTCTCAAAGACCGGTGCGGGACCATTCACGGCCATGCAACCACGCGCCAGCCCTTCCTGCCAGCCGGTCAGGTTGAGAAAAGGTTGCAGGGTCTGAAACCGCAGGGCCTCCCACTGCGGCTTGGGCATGGTGCTGGAAGCCGCACGCACCGCCAACACGCTTTCAATGTGGCGCTGCAGGGCGCGGGCAACTTCCTCCTGACTTTCGAGAAGGCGGACGTCGGGAGGGACCGGTAACTCGCCACCTCCCCGGCTGGCCAGAAACCTGACCTTCGGCGCGGAATCCAGCTGCCCACTGGCCCATCCCACGGCGTCCGCAGGTGTTGCCTCATCCGGGCCCAAGCCAAACCCTATTTGCCTGGCAAAACACGCGGTCGCCAATTCATTCATAGTTGCCCCTGAATTGATTCGTTACCTGCCTCGCTGTAGTGTTACAGATGCGGCGCTTCCGTCAAGAGTTTTCGAGGGCGTGGGTTGGACAGGGGAATGGGGGTACAAAACTCCGGAAACCCCTAAGAATGCAGACCTGTACCCCCCGTTTGCCCCCCGCTTTGGGCTGGCAATCAATATCGAGCTTTGTACGCCGTTGCAGCGTAAGATATTGATTTACCAATGAAAAAGGCCTCCAGGAATCGCTCCCTAGAGGCCTCTGTCTTACCTAATGGTCGGTGTGAAAGGATTCGAACCTTCGACCCCTTGCACCCCATGGAATTAATTTGATTATAGACTTGAATTTAATTGGACGCCTTTGGACTCTTTTTTCTCACGTAACTCATTGATATTAAATGATTTTTTAATCGACTCTTGATCCAACACCATCCAACCACGTACACTGCAAGCCACTGATTTTTAGGGCACGGTTAGGGCACGGGATGGCAAAGTTAACAGTTCGAGCAATTGAAGCCGCACGGCCAAAGGTCAAACCGTATAAGTTGACGGTAGACACAGGGTTGTGCATTCGCGTCTCCATCAACGGCGAAAAGCGCTGGATCATCAAGTACGTGGTGGATGGCAAGCAGCGCGAGGCACGATTACCAAAACCCTACGGCAACAGCGGGGAAGGATTCATGACCTTGAGCGAGGCAACCGCCGAAAACGCTCGGGTTCAAGCTTTAGCGCGGGCGGACATCGATTTCCAAGTGCAGGCAA
>JAZKIK010000201.1:0-8650 GCA_040384925.1 Pseudomonadota bacterium
TTTTCGATGGTCCGGCAGCTGCTTTTTCATAAAGGAAAAATCATGGCAGCAGGTAAAAAGCCCGGTGAAAACACCGGAAATCAGGGTGGGATTTACCAAGAAATTGGTCCCCGTGGCGGTCGTCAGCCCAACTTCACGACGGTTCCAGATCGTCGGCAGTTACCACCGACGACAAAACCAGGTCACACCTGGATTCCCACCAAAGTGACGCCGAACAGCCACCGCTGATCGGTTGAACTTTAAGGGCGGCTTCGGTCGCCCTTTTCGTGCGCCCGATGGATCGGCAACCCTACAGATTGCGACTAGCTTGGGACGGGGAAGTCCCTTTCATTCGTTAAAATCAAGGACAGACAGGTCTGCATGCCGTTAGCCAGGCATTTCGCAGCGTTGCACGGCTAACATGATTAACGCCATCATGTTGAGCCGTTGGATCGTGATGCTGCAGAGTAGCCCGCTCCCTCAATCTCTGGTAGCACCCCGCTTGTGGGAGATCCCCAACCTGCTCTTTTACAGATTTTCCTGTATGGATATCCGGTCTAGCACCTTTTGCCCGTCGGGCATTGCGGACATGACCCTCAGAAATACCACGCCCCGAATCAAGATTTTCTTGATTTCAGCTGCAGACAGTGGTTTTGATAGCACCTTGAAGCCATCCAGCTTTTGGTAGTGGGTCTCATCCACATCGTCTCCGTAATTGGCAAGCAGCACCGTCCCTGTTCCCTTGCCATAGGCCACTATGCCCACGCCGTTCTCGTATAAGAAAACTACGTCCCCTTTTTTGATTCGATCAATGTTGAACTTCCACGGCTCGTAGAAGGCACCCGCCACACCTTCCGAGAGCATCCATTCGTGGTCCTCAAGGCCATGCCGCTTGTTGGTGTTAAGAATGTAGAAGCCACAACTCTGCTGCTCTTTGTCTGCTTCGGCCTGCTTCTTTTTCTCTTCCTCCACGTCGTCCAGTTTCAGCTCATCTTGAGCGATCTTCACGCCGGCCTCAATTAAGTGCAGCAGCATTTCTTGCTTCGACAGGGAAAGCTGGTCGGCCAGCGCTTCCATAACGGAATTTAACTTTGTTGGAATTCGCACTGTGGTTGAAACCACCTCCTCCTTCTTCGCCTTTTTAGACTCTCGGATCAGTTCAAGTAGATTGCTCATTTTTTACTCCTGTGTTGGAATCCAATAAAGAACCAGATTCAACAACTGGTTTTATTATGCATCTTTTTTGAATCTAATAAAGATTCATTAATAAATCTTTTTTTATGCAAAAGTAGTCGATGCAAATCTTCTGGAAAGAGCTGCCCTGTACCAATGACAGGCGAGGTTGTCCACCTTATTCATGTAACCTAACCTCGGCATATACCGCGCCTGGCGTCAACAGCGTGCCCATTGGTCTAAAAGAAGAAGGTTTTTAGCCACCGCAGGGACTCCTTGAGCGTTTCGGGGGAGCTGCAACAGGCAATCGCCACCCCAATGATCGTGATGCGAACTTCGCGCACCACTAGGGCACGGCGCCGCTCGACATCGTTTGTGAAGCCGTTGTAAGGGTCTGACTTGTGGGGACGGGGCATGAACTTCACTCCTGGTCGGTTGTCAATGGAGCAACGTTCACCAGACAGCCGCGCAAACAGCAGGAAGACAGGGCCTGCTGGCGAAACATTGCAATGCCCAACGATCTCAGAGCTGAATCTGTATGTCTATTAAAGCGCTTTAATGCTTGATAGACGGCGGCTCTTGTGAAGGCGGGGCAGTCCAGGCATTGTTTTGTCACGACGCCAAATCTCAAAACCCTACAGGGGGTACGACGCTTTCCCCCACCCACCAACCACTGATAACATATTTTATCAATGGTTAAATACGAAAAATCTCGGAAGATAGCTTTCAGAACCTCTTGATGATTTCGTATCAAAAATGACCGTTTGACCAACAAAAAATGAACCCGCACGAAGCGGGCTCACGGTCAACCGGGTAGCGGTGGAATCACTTTCCCTTCGGTTTTCCAGCAGGCCGTTGGGACAGCGCCGAGGCCGCCACCGACCTCACTGCAGCTGAGGTCTTGGGATTACTCAACAGCTTGGATGCTGTTGAAGCAACACGAGCAGATGTTTGCTCATTGGGGGTCTTTTTGGTTGTCAAGATGGATACCTTTCAAAGTTCATGTGCAAGAAAGTGTCAGATGCCTTGAGACAAGGCACCTGACATCAGTGGTCAGACGAAGAGTTCCATCTGACCGGGGGGCGAGCGCCAGTGTTGACAAACATGTTCCCGGCGTCCATACCGGAAACGGACGTATGCCCGCACAAAAACGTTCTTCCAACGGGCGTAGGCCATGCCAGCTCCTTTTCGAAGAATGGAGGGGTTTTAACGTATGCCCGTGCACTGCGAACTGGTAAGATCCGCCGTCTTCCGCAAGACGTGTTGTGCATAGGTGGTTTGGAGACCCCTGTTCACCTCACCAAGGGCTCCTGAGTGTTAGCGCACTCAGGAGCCTTTTTCTTTACTGATCAACAACTGGGTTGAGCATGCTCCTCAAGTTGTTCAGGGAACTGGCAGCGGACCGCAGCCTTGATGCTGCTGAGCAAACGCCAGTTGCTGCATTCAAAACGCACACGCCCGGCCACGATGGTAGGGTGAATGCGTAGTTTGTCTGCCAAGGCCATGGCAGCATCCATCGTGGGCGAGCTAACCAAATCCGACTCCAACCATACGGCTTGTGGAATCAGGATTTCTCGGGCACCTTCGTCGGCTTCGCGTTCCTCTTGAGTCTGCTGATGGATTTTGTCTTCGAGGTTGTCCGCGATGAAAGAACGCCCCGGGCTCAAATGTTTTTTGACGTGTATCAGCTCATGCAGCAATGCGAACCAGAAGTTGTCGAGACGGTCATGTCTCAGGGTCAACGCCACCACGGGGCGTTCCCCATCTAACATGGCGGCACCGTCAAGATAGGTCTTGTTGAAGTGATGCTCAAACACCAGGGCAATGCCCATGTCGGCCAAAAATTCCTGGGCCAGTCGAGGCCCTTGCTCGAAACGAGACAGGCGCGCCAACTCTTTCAGGCGTTCGTCGGTCAAGCTATCCGGTACGTACGCTGACTTGAACTTGATGTGGCGGGCCTTTTTGAGCACCGCTACATGCCAGGCCAACAGTCCATAATCATCCATCAGGCGGCCGCCACTTTGGTGTATTGGCGCCCGCAGCCTTGCTTGCTGGGTGGGGTTCAATTGAAAGCCGCGCATGAAAGCCCGGATTACTTCTTCTGCGTTGTCCTTGACATCTCGAAAAGTGCCCTGAAAGTCTTTAAAGTAGCCACGATTGAACATTTCCTTCAGGGGGAATTTGCTCGAATCGTAGAAAGTCTCCTCGGACAGATCAACCATACCATCAGTTGTGGCCAGCAAGACATCAGCCGGTATGCCCAACGCTTGATGCAGCTTACGAATCATGGCCAGATTCAGTGGGCGCTTTCGTGCCAACACCTCAGACACCCTGGGAAGGGAGCCCATATAGGGCACCAGATCCACCTTTTTGAGGCCCAACTGATCCATGCGAAACAAGATGGCCTCAATGGGATCGGGAACCACAGGCTCGATTTTGCTGGTCTCGTAAGACTGAATAACCAAGGCCAGCAACTCAAACTCTGCTTCCTTGCTGGAGCCTGGCACCAATTCTTCGTCCATCAAAGCTGACAGACGAACGACAGCCGCATCGTAGTCACGCTGCGTCTTGATCACTTTCACCTGTTGCTTCATACCCGTTCCTTTCATTTTCCCCGTCCAGCCTAAAACTTCAGCTTGTCATACTCGGCATGTGTGCCAACCCACTCGATCAAAACCACTCCGTTCTGGTACTTGGCCTTGATGACCAATCGGTAGGTGTTGCCCTTGATGTTAAAAATAACCTTGTTGTCCGTCAGAAAACTGGCACTGGGATAGCGGTTTTTGATGTCCTGCGGACCTGCCCAGTGGGCGCGTTCAGCGTCAACGCGCCAAGCGTCAAGCGGTCCGCGTGCATCAGCGTGTTTAAGTTTGAAATCGTCGAGCTTGATGAGGCCAAGTAGTTGCATGGTTTATTTATGTTTATTCCCCGCACCCCACTAAATGATACTTCCCATTTTTATATTTTACGTCACTTCAATAAAAAATGTAAGTATCACAATGTACCGTCGCGGCAGTAGCAAGATGACCGTGACCGCAATCTGCCAGGACGCAATGACGGCAGCGCCTGTTATGCGAGCCATCAAATCCTAAACCGCCCAAGCCACCCCAAGCGCTTGAGCCTGCTGCAGCACCAGCTCAACCGCTGCATCCTGCAGATCAGGTGGGTACTTGTACTTGCGCAAGATCCGTTTGACCATCAGCCGCAGCTTGGCCCGCACGCTTTCCCGCTCTGACCAGTCCACCGTCAGGTTCTGCCGCAGGTTTTCCGTGAGTTCGTGGGCAATCTTTTTGAGCGTTTCGTCGGTCAGTTCCCGCACCGCCGATTCATTGTTGGCCAAGGCATCGTAAAACTTCACTTCATCTTCGGTCAAACCCAGCGCATCACCGCGTTGGGCAGCCTCCTGGAACTTCTTGGCCATCTGCACCAGCTCTTCCATCACTTGTGCGGTTTCAATGCTCCGGTTCTGATAGCGGGTGATGACGTTGGCCAGCAGCTCGGAAAACTTCTTTTCCTGCACCACGTTGCTGGCAAAGCGGCTTTTGATTTCCCCTTCCAGCAGCCGCTCCAGCAGTTCGACCGCCAGGTTCTTTTCGGGCAGGTTTTTGACCTGAGCCAGAAATTCATCAGACAACAGGCCAATGTTGGGCTTTTCCAGTCCAACTGCATCAAAAATGTCCACCACACGGTCGGACACCACGGCTGAATTGATGATCTGGCGGATCGCCAGTTCGCGTTCTTCGTCGGTCTTCTTTTGGGTGCTGAGGTCTTTTTTGGTCAGGATGACCTTCACGCCCTGCAGGAAAGCGACTTCCTCGCGCACCGCTTTGGCTTCGTCCAGGGTGCAGCACAGGCTGAATGCCTTGCTCATGGCCAGGGCGATGTCGGCAAAACGTTTCTTGCCATCCTTGATGCCCAGCACATGGTTGGCGGCACCGGCCAGGGTCTTGTGACCACCGGTGAGAAAACCGCTGTAGTCAAAGCCATGCAGCATGGCCCGCAGGATGTCGATTTTTTCTGCCAGCACGCTGAAGGCTTCGTGGGCGTCCACGGTGGGCCGTCCCCTGCCCTTGGCATGGGTGTATTCCTTCATCGCGGCTTTGAGTTCATTGCCGATGCCGATGTAATCCACCACCAGGCCGCCTTGCTTGTCCTTGAAGACGCGGTTGACGCGGGCAATGGCCTGCATCAGGTTGTGGCCCTTCATGGGTTTGTCCACATACAGGGTGTGTACACAAGGCGCATCAAAGCCGGTGAGCCACATGTCACGCACGATGACCAGGCGCAGCGGATCGGCCGGGTCCTTGAAACGCTTTTCCAGGCGTTTTTTGGCTTGTGGGCTGTAAATGTGCGGGCGCAGCAGCTCTTTGTCGCTGCTTGAGCCGGTCATGACAATCTTGATCGCGCCTTTTTCCGGATCTGGATCATGCCAGGCCGGCCGTAGCTTGATGATCTCGTTGTACAGATGTACGCAGATGTCGCGGCTCATGGCCACAGTCATGGCTTTGCCGGTCTGGGCTTTGTTGCGCTCTTCAAAATGCGCCACCAGGTCGGCAGCCACGCTGGCAATACGTGGTTCGGCCCCCACTACCTTTTCCAGCGCCGCCCAGCGGCTTTTGAGTTTGGACTGGATGCCTTCTTCCTCGTCTTCGGTCAGTTCATCAACTTCGCCATCAATCAGAGGCAGGTCTTCATCCTTGAGTTTGAGCTTGGCCAGGCGGGATTCGTAGTAAATGGCGACCGTGGCGCCATCTTCCTTGGCCTGCTGCATGTCGTACACCGAGATGTAGTCGCCAAACACGGCACGGGTATCGCGGTCTTCACTGCTGACCGGGGTACCGGTAAAGGCAACAAAGGTGGCATTGGGCAATGCATCCCGCAGATGCTGGGCATAGCCGACCTGGTAGGTTTCATGACCGGGTTTGCCTTTGAGTTTGGCTTCAAAGCCGTATTGGGTGCGGTGGGCTTCATCGGCAATCACGACGATGTTGGAGCGTTGGGACAAGCTGGGGAACATGTCCTCGTCTTCGCCCGGCATGAATTTCTGGATGGTGGCAAACACAATGCCGCCTGAAGGCCGGTTGGCCAGCTTGGCTCTCAGATCCTGCCGGGTGCTGACTTGCACCGGCTGCTCGCGCAGCAGGTCTTGTGCCAGGCTGAACACGCCAAACAGCTGACCGTCCAGGTCGTTGCGGTCGGTAATCACCACGATGGTGGGGTTTTCCATCGCGGGTTCCTGCATCACCCGCGCGGCAAAACAGGTCATGGTGATGCTTTTGCCGCTGCCCTGGGTGTGCCAGACCACACCGCCTTTGTGTGAACCACCAGGCCGGGATGCCGTCACTACCTGGCCAATGGCTGAACGCACCGCATGAAACTGGTGGTAGCCGGCAATCTTCTTGACCAGGCCGCCATCGTCCTCAAACAGCACGAAGTAGCGCAGGTAATCCAGCAGGTAGGCTGGCGCCAGGACACCGCGCACCAGGGTTTGCAGTTCGTTGAACTGGCCCAGTGGGTCCAGGGTCAAGCCGTCAATGGTGCGCCAGGCCATGAAACGCTCGCTGCTGGCTGACACAGACCCGAGCAGCGCCTGGGTACCGTCCGAGATAACCAGCAATTCGTTGTACTGGAACAGGTCAGGAATCAGCGCCTTGTAGTTTTGCAGCTGGTGGTAAGCCTTCCACACATCAGCATGCTGGTCGGCGGGGTTTTTGAGTTCCAGCAGGGCCAGCGGCAGGCCATTGACGAACAGGATGATGTCGGGCCGGCGGGTATGGTGAGGGCCTTTGATGGACAACTGGTTGATGGCCAGCCATTCGTTCTTCTCTGGGTGGGTCCAGTCGATCAGCCGGACAAAGTCGCCGCAGGTCTGGCCGTCTTTTTGGTATTCCACCTGGACGCCGCTGACCAAAAGCTTGTGAAAAGCCCGGTTGGCTGACAGCAGTGCTGGATGGCCCAGATCCAGCACCTGTTTGACGGCGTCTTCGCGGGCGGCGGCCGGAATGCCGGGGTTGAGTTTAAAAATGGCTTCGCGCAGGCGAAAAGGCAGCAACACCTGGTTGAAATGGCTGCGCTCAGGTGTTGGCCCGTCAGGCGCGATGTCTGGGCCGTATCGGTGGGTGTAACCCACGTCTTGCAGCCACGCCAGTGTTTCCTGTTCGAGTTGGTCTTCTGTCATTGCCGCTCCCTGATGCTGCAAATTGCGTTTTTTACGCCTGGCTAACGTAAACTTGAACCCTAAGTGGATCGGGGGTTCCTGGTCGGCGTTACAGCCTCGGTGGGTTCATCGAGGCTTTTCGCTTTCTGGACCGGATAGATTTTGAAGCACACGTTTATGCACGGCTTTCCATCAGAAGTGCCTTGGTAACGGCTTGATTGGCCATTTCACTATCAAATGTGCCTGTCGCGCATGTCCCTCGGGCATCATTCGCTATCAAAAACATAGTGATTTTGAGCAATGAATTCACGCCAGTGCTTCTTCGGCGGTGGTCTGTGCCTCCGGTAGCCGCAACTGGCCTGAGATCAGGCGCGGGAGAAGGGTGTCGCGCAGGGTGGTGAGGGTTCTTAGTAACTCTTCGCCCTCAATGATTTTGCTATCAAGCGGGGCAGAAATCGCGTCATATGCCGCCATGACCTTCAGCGACGGGTAAATCAAGGGTAGTGATTGGAAATCCTTCTTGCTGATGGAGCCAAAAACCGTACCTTCAGAGTCGAAAGTGTCAAACCGACTGCTCAGACCTCGCATCGCATAAAAAGTTAAGCCTAGGAGCGTGACGCTTACTTCCCGGGCGGGTGCTCCGGCGTCGCCAGTTGGGCAAGGTAGGTCCGCAGCAGCGCCGCCCGCCGTGGCCGAAAGCTTGTTCCGGCAGCCTCTACTGCCTTGATGCGATCAGCGCGAAACATGCGGAAATCTGTGCGCAGGCAACACCAGCTTAGAACGACCAGCATGTTGTCGGTGTAGACGATGGCCAGCGGCCAGATCTGCCTTTGCGTGTCGGCGCCGTTCTGGTCCGAATAACAAATCATCAAGGCTTCCTCGCGCCAGCAAGCCTCGCGAATGATGCGCATGTCGGGCAGCACGTGAAACCGCTCTCCAAAGCGGTACACCTGTGACACGGCGTGCAGCAGATGCTGCTGGCTTACCGAAGGCAGCGTCGCGGCCACTTTTCCGAGCACCGCGGCAGCGGCCTTGGCCAGTGCCGGGTCGCCCATGTGGCGCACTTCGGCCAGGCCCAGCACCAGCGCTTCAATCTCGATACGGCTGAACATTTGCGGCGGCAATGTTCCGTCTTCGATGAGGCAATAGCCATAGCCGCGCTCACCGCCAATCTCGGCACCCGCAGCGCGCAGGCTTTCGATATCGCGGTAGATCGACCGCACAGACACACCGGTTTCATCCGCCAGGCGGGCCGCAGTGACAGGCGCCGGCAGGGTGCGCAGAGCCTGGAGCAAAGTAAAGAGTCGGTCAGAACGGGACATGGACAAGGACTTGAGATTA
>JAZKIK010000202.1:0-2700 GCA_040384925.1 Pseudomonadota bacterium
CATCGTGTTGGGGTTCAGGTTCGAGGTGGGGTCACTCATTCAATTGGCTGTTTTTTTGTTTTCAGGGCTGTTTCGCCCATTCTGCGGGCACAAGCAGCTATTCTTTTCGCAGCGCCATGGCCACCGCCTTGACTTTGTCGCGCAGCCATTTGGCAGCATTTGAGGCATGTGTTCGTTCGTGCCAGAGCTGGTAATACATCATTCTTGGAAACTCGATAGGTGCCGGCAAAATCTTGACGGGCAGCAAACTGGCAAACCGTTCGCAATATTGCCGCCCTGTGGTCATCACCAGCAAGCTTGATGCCACCATGGAGGGCATCAGTCCAAAATGTGGACAGCGCACGGTGATATTGCGGCTTAAACCGAGTTTGTCGAGGTGTTCATCAATCACACCCTTGGCACCGGGGTGGGTCGGCGTGGGGGCAATGTGTTCGGCCTCCAGCCAGGTGCCGCTGTCCCAGCCACGACGCACGGCCGGGTGGTCTTTGGCGACCATGCACACGACTTCATCGCCAAACAGGCGGCCCATGTGCAAATCGTCAGGCGGTGCCGCCCAGTTGCCTATCACGATGTCAAACTGGCCCTGCGCCAGGTGGGTGCGGTAATCAGACTGCGCTGACAGCGGGTGGATTTCAACCAGGCAGCGTGGTGCCTGGGACTTGATCTTGGCCACCAGCTGCGGCAAAAACAGCGGATCAAGGTAATCGCTGGCCGCCAGCCTGAAGGTGGCGTCGGCCGTGGCCGGATCAAAACCACGTGCATCACTGAAGAGCATGCCGGCGGCACGCAATATGCTGGCTGACGGCTCGATCATGCGCAAACCGGCATCCGTAGGCACCATGCCCGCACCAGACCTGACCAGAATCGGATCACCCGCCAGACCGCGCAGGCGCTTGAGCGCCGCGCTGACAGCGGGTTGGTACATTCCAAGACGGATGGCGGCGCGCGAGACGCTGCGTTCAATAAGCACGGTGTTCAAGACCCTGATGAGATGGAGGTCTATCTTGTCAAACAGCGCCTGATCTTTCATACCTTTTCGCCCATGCGGCTGATACATACTTTTGTATGCCGAAGGGCAGCTTGCTGTTTTACCCTGAAAGTTATGTCTAGTATGACCATCTCATCCACCGTTCAGCCTTCCAGCGCCACGCACACCAAAAACATCCGCTTCATCCGGCGCGGTGAAGTGGTGTCCCTGAGCAATGTACCAAATACCCGCACCCTGCTGGAGGTACTGCGTGAAGACCTCGCCTGCACCGGCACCAAGGAAGGGTGTGGAGAAGGCGACTGCGGCGCCTGTACCGTGGTGCTGGGCGAAAAGGAAGGCGACACCCTTCGCTACCGCGCTGTCAACAGCTGCATACGCATGGCACATTCGATCGATGGCCTGGCGCTATGGACAGTGGAAGATATTGCCCCCACGCTTGTCGCTTCGCGTACTGCGCTGCCCCCCGAGGGGGCCGCTGCGCCTGTGGCCCGGCAAAGCCGGTTCCACGGCCCCTGCTTGACGGGGGACAACAGCCTGCATCCAGCGCAGCAGGCTATGGTCGAAAACCATGGCTCGCAATGCGGTTTTTGCACGCCGGGTTTTGTCATGAGCCTGTTTGGCATGTATCAAAATCACGTCATAAAAGGCCAGACCATCAGCCGGGCATTGGCGCAGGAAGAACTCTCGGGCAATCTGTGCCGCTGCACAGGCTATCGGCCCATTCTGGACGCGGCCCAGGCCATGGGCAGCAAACCACAGACACCGATTGACGAGGCTGCCCTGCTGTCAGAACTGGCACTGCTTGCGCCCATAGAAAAGGCGCAGGAGGCCGACCTGACTCAAAACCTCGCCTACAGCGCACCGCAGACCCTGCAAGCGCTGCTGAAAACCCGCGCAACCCACCCCGACGCGCAGATTGTTGCCGGTTGTACCGACGTGGGCCTGTGGGTCACCAAAATGCACATGCAGTTTGGCAAGGTGCTTGACATCACCCGCGTCAGCGAACTGCGCGTTGTTGAAGACCAGCCAGGCCACATCAACATAGGCGCAGCTGTCACGCTGAACGACGCTTTTGCCGCGCTGGTCAAAACCCGGCCACAACTGCGTACATTTGCCACCCGTTTTGCCGGCCTGCCGGTACGAAATTCAGGCACGCTGGGTGGCAATGTCGCCAATGGCTCGCCCATTGGCGACTCGATGCCGCTGCTGATTGCCTTGCGCGCCAGTATTGTGCTGGCCAGCCTGCGCGGCGAGCGTGAGATGCCGCTGGAGAATCTGTATGTGGGCTACCGAAAAAATGTGATGGCCAGTGACGAGGTGCTGACCTGGATCAGGGTGCCAAAACCTGCAAGCCACGAAACCGCACAGGTTTACAAAATCTCCAAACGCTACGACGACGATATTTCAGCCGTCTGCCTGGCCATCAATCTGCAGATCGAGGGCGGCCAGGTCGTCAGCGCGTCGATAGGCGCAGGCGGCGTGGCAGCCACACCGGCGCGTGCGGTCAAAACCGAAGCCGCCTTGGCAGGTCAGGCCTGGAGCGCAGACACCGTCCAAACCGCCATGCAGGTCCTGCGCAACGAGTTTTCACCGATTTCCGACATGCGCGCCTCCAGCGCCTACCGGGTGCAGGTGCTGGGCAATCTGCTGCAGCGCTACTGGCTTGAAAGCCAGGGCATGCAGCAGATCAATCTGCAGTCCTTCAGCCTGGA
>JAZKIK010000202.1:2710-6185 GCA_040384925.1 Pseudomonadota bacterium
ACTACAACAACTACAGCCATCAAATCAGACACAACACCAGCCGCAGGGCATTCAAAATTTCACGAAAGCGCCCGTGCCCAGGTTGCAGGAGCGGCGACTTATATTGACGACATCCCGGAAATCAGGGGCACGCTGCATGCCGCGCCCATCCTTTCCACCGTAGCGCATGGGCGGCTGCTGGCGGTGGATGCCACACAGGCCCGCAACATGCCCGGTGTGCGTGCGGTGTTTCTGGCCGGCGACATTCCCGGCGACCCGATACTGGCCTCCTTTTCGCATGACGAGCCGATTTTTGCGACAGACACCGTCCAGCATATCGGCCAGGTGATTGGCATTGTGGTGGCAGACACCGTGATGCAGGCCAGGCGCGCCGCCCGAAAAGTGGTCTGCACCATCGAAGCCCTGCCTGCCGTGCTGGATGTGCGCGAGGCGCTGAAGGCTGAAACTTATGTGCTGCCGCCGGTAGTGGTGCGGCGCGGGGACGCGGCCACAGCGCTGCAAAACGCCGTCAACACCCTGCAGGGCACACTTGAAGTGGGCGGCCAGGAGCATTTTTACCTTGAAGGCCAGATCGCCTACGTGGTGCCGCAGGAGCAGAACCAGTGGCTGGTGTATTCAAGCACCCAGCACCCTGGCGAGGCGCAGCACTGGGTATCACACGCATTGGGCATAGACAACCATGCCGTGCGGGTTGAATGCAGACGCATGGGCGGCGGTTTTGGCGGCAAGGAAACCCAGTCCTGCCACATGGCGGTATGGGCCGCCATAGCCGCCAGCCAGCTCAAACGCCCCGTCAAACTGCGGCTGGACCGTGACGACGACTTCATGATTACCGGCAAACGCCACCCGTTTGCCTATGACTACACCGTTGGTTTTGACAACAGCGGCCGCATCACCGGGCTGAAGCTGCTGATGGCCGTGAACTGCGGTTTCAGCGCTGACCTGTCTGGCCCGGTGGCTGACCGCGCCATCTTCCACACCGACAACGCCTACTTTCTGCAGGATGTGGACATTGCCTCTTACCGCTGCAAAACCAATACCCAGAGCCATACGGCCTTCAGGGGTTTTGGCGGCCCACAGGGTGTGATCGTGATTGAAATGATCATGGGCGACATTGCCCGCCGGCTCGGGCTGGACCCGCTGGACGTGCGCAAACGCAATCTGTACAGCGACGAGATCGTGTCGCCAGCCAGCGCAGGCCAGCCGGAAACACGGCGCGACACCACACATTACCAGATGAAGGTCGAGGACAACATCCTTGAGCCCTTGTTGTCAAAACTGGAGCTGACTTCACAATACCGACAGCGGCAAAAAACCATTTCGGCATGGAATGCGGCCAGCCCCGTCATCAAACGCGGCATCGCCATCACACCTGTCAAATTTGGCATCTCGTTCACCGCCACGCTGTTCAACCAGGCTGGCGCGCTGGTGCATGTGTACACCGACGGCAGTGTGCAGGTCAACCACGGCGGCACAGAAATGGGCCAGGGCCTGAACACCAAGGTCTGCCAGATCGTGGCTGATGAGCTGGGTGTGGGTTTTGAGCAGGTGCTGGCTACAGCCAGCGACACCAGCAAAATACCCAATGCCTCGGCTACTGCGGCGTCTGCAGGCACCGACCTGAATGCCCGCGCCGCCCAGTTCGCAGCGCGCAATGTCAGGGCCAATCTGGCGCAATTTGTGGGCGGGCTGGACGGCTGCGGTGCCGGTGCCGTGCGTTTTGCCGCTGGCCAGGTCAGCACCCCGATGAACTCACGCGCTTTTACTGAAGTCGTGAAACTTGCTTACGCCAACCGCATACAGCTGTGGAGCGATGGGTTTTACCGCACCCCCAAAATCCACTATGACAAGACCACGCTGACTGGCCGGCCGTTTTATTATTTTGCCTATGGTGCGGCATGTACAGAAGTCGCCATTGACACCCTGACTGGCGAGTCCCGTGTACTGAAGGTGGACATCCTGCATGACGTAGGCACCAGCATCAACCCCGCCATCGACATTGGCCAGATTGAAGGCGGTTTTGTGCAGGGCATGGGCTGGCTGACCACCGAACAGCTGGTGTGGAACGACAAGGGTTACCTCGCCACCCACGCACCCAGCACCTACAAAATACCAGCCACTGGCGACATCCCCGAACACTTCAAGGTCGATCTGTGGCCAGAGCCGAATCGCGAAGACAACGTGTTTGGCAGCAAGGCCGTTGGCGAGCCCCCCTTCATGCTGGGCATCAGTGTTTATGAAGCGCTGAGGTGCGCCATAGCGGCTGCGCGCCCGCATGACATCCATGGTCAAGGCGTTTCGCTGACGGCCCCGGCGACAGCTGAAAACGTGCTGATTGCGCTTGGCCTGGATTCAGAGGCTTGAAACAGGGTTCGACGTTGAAATTAAATGGCAACTTTTAGTAACAACTAAGCGAACTTAACGCTCGTAACCATCTATTGCGTCAATTCAGTGCAAGACCCGCACCACCGTTAACCCCAGTTTGGGGCACCATTCAATCCTTTAAGCGCGGCCGCGCAAACACCCGGCCAGAACCGGCGAAGACACAATTCGCGCGGCCGCTGCATTCCATTTATGCATCCAGTTTGTGTATACAAACCCTTGGACATGCATCTGCCACGCCTGCAATTCGACTGGCATGGTCTGTGCTTTACATGCCCTTGACGCAGTCTTGACAAGCTTCAGCACCAGTGCGCAGGCGCTGGGTTTCGGAGGGCAACACGTCCGTGCTGGCACGCCAAAAGTGCCGTGCGAGGTGTGCCCTGACCTTTGTCAAGCTTTACACGAACCAAACTGAATGGACCATCAATTGCCGCATCCACTTCTTCGCTTTTCCTCGCGCCCTGTCGTAGCCGGAATGCTGGCTGCCGCCCTTGTTTGCACCACGCTTTCTGCGGCACCAGCACGCGCCCAGACACCGGCCGCGCCAGCCACACTCGCACAGCCTCAAGCTGCAGCAACAGCGGGTGCGGCAATCGCCCCAACGGCTGCGCCTGGCAGCAAAAAGCCTTCAGAGACGACAGACAACCCCTATGGCATCGAAGCCCTCTGGAAGGGTTCTGACCTGATCGCCCGTTTTGTTCTGGTGTTGCTGGCCATCATGAGTATCGGCAGCTGGTACATCATGGTAACCAAGCTGCTGGAGCAGTCACGCACGGCCCGTCAGGCCAGCACCATGAACAAGGCATTCTGGTCAGCCGGCACGGTACGCGAAGGCGCAGGCACGCTTGAAAAAAGCAGCCCCTATCGTTTTATTGCCGAGTCGGGCGCTGAAGCCATATCGCAGCACACCGGCCTGAAATCCCATATCCCCATGAACGACTGGGTTCCCATGAGCATTCAGGCGGCGGTTGACCGGGTTCAGGCCAAGGCCCAGGGCGGACTGGCCTTTCTGGCAACTGTGGGTTCCACCTCGCCGTTTGTTGGCCTGTTTGGCACGGTCTGGGGCATTTACCACGCGCTGACGGCCATCGGC
>JAZKIK010000202.1:6195-7952 GCA_040384925.1 Pseudomonadota bacterium
GGCCTGGCGGTGGCGATCCCGGCGGTGCTGGGCTACAACTGGCTGGCGCGCCGCAACAAGGTGGTAATGGATGAGGTACGCGAGTTCAGCGAAGAACTCAATGCGGTGCTGATCGGGTCATCGGGCAAAGCCGCCTGACGGCAGGCCCCTGGCAAACCCCTTAGCCCCACCGACAAGGAATCCCCATGGCCATGGCTGCCGGACCTTCGAGTGATGGCGGAGATGACGAGGTCATCTCCGCCATCAACACCACACCACTGGTTGACGTCATGCTGGTACTGCTGATTATTTTTCTGATCACCATCCCGGTGGTCACCACCTCGATTCCTGTCAGCCTACCCAAAGAGCGGATTGAAGTGCGCGAGAGCAAACCCGAAAACATCATTATTTCGGTAGACCAGAAGGGCAATATCTTCTGGTACGACCAGGGCATCAGGGACGTCAATGCCCTGGTCGCCAAACTGAAAACTGTGTCCAGCCAGAAGCCGCAGCCCGAAGTCCAGATCCGTGGTGATTTCAATGCGCTTTATGAGGGTGTGGGCAAGGTGCTCAGTGCCTGCCAGCGCGCCGGCATCAGCAAAGTGGCTTTTATCACCGAACCGCCACCCCTGGGCGGTTGAAAAAATCAGCGACTGAGCAAGCATGCGACTCACCTCAAAATCCAGCCCCAAAAAATCCCCTGGCCTAGGCCGCCTTGGCCGCTCCCTTGGCCTGGGCAGTTCCGGTCGCGGCGGTGAACCGGAAGTCATCATGGACATCAACACCACCCCACTGATTGACGTGATGCTGGTGCTGCTGGTCATGCTGATCATCACCATCCCCATACAGCTGCATGCGGTCAATCTTGAACTGCCGGTTGGCGCACCGCCCAGCAACATTGCCAAACCCGAAAAAATCCAGATTGATATCGATGAAAAGAACACCGTGTTCTGGCAGGGCCTGCCGGTGACTGGCGCAGAACTTGAGGAAAAAATGACAGCCATTGCACAAATCCAGACGCAACCTGAAATTCATTTGCGGCCCAACAAAAAATGCCAGTACGCCGTGTTTGCCAAGGTACTGGCCAGTTCCAGGCGCAGCGGCCTGACCAAGGTTGCGGTGATTGGCAGCGAGCAGTTTGCCCAATGAGCACAACAGCCACCCCCGCCGGGACTGCGCTGGAGCAATACCAGCAAGGCAACTCTTCCAGCCGCATCACCGGCTGGGCAGTTGTAGTGGTGCTGCATCTTTTGATCGCCTGGGCATTGGTAAGCGGCACCGCCAAACGCGGCCTGGAGTTCATCAAAAAACCGCTTGAAGCCGTGGTGATACAGGAGGTGATCATTCCACCTCCGCCGCCCCCTCCTCCTCCGCCGCAAGAGATCAAGCGCGTTGAAGCGCCCAAGGTAGCCCGGCCTGACACGCCGCCACCTTTTGTACCACCGCCGGAGGTCACGCCGCAGGCGTCCACAGCGCCAGTGATTGCCGCCACCACTACGCCGCCAACGGCACCCGCCGTCATTGCGCCGCCATCACCCCCTTCCCCATCAGCCGAACCCGCTGCAGTCAAATCCACTGGCCGTGCCGAAATTGGCGTGATCTGCCCGACCCAGGTCAAACCTGAAATGCCGCGCCGCGCGCGTCAGGACGGCGCAGAAGGGGTTGTCAAGGCACAAGCCCTGATCTCTGGCGGTGTGGTCAGGGAAATAACGATTCTTTCCGGGCCGCGCGTATTCCACGGTGTGGTCAAGGAAGCGATGGTCTACGCCAACGTCATC
>JAZKIK010000203.1:0-5318 GCA_040384925.1 Pseudomonadota bacterium
CCACTGCTGGTGACTCATCAGCGATGGATCCCGGATCGAGTCCGGGATGACGCGGGAGACGATGGTATTTTTAAAATTTCCATATCCCTTACGCTGCCAGCGCAGCGTCCAGCGGTTTGATGCCGTACTTTTCGCGCAGCGCCTCGACTGGTTGTTCAATCACATCCCACCACGACCAGACGTCGTCCATCAGGCTGATGCGGCTTTCCATGCCGCGCCGCCAGGCGTTAAAAAATGGCCCCGGCTGCAGCAGGCCGCTGTAAGCGTGTTTTTTGGAGATGGAAGCCACCGCCGCACCGTGGTGCCACTGCAGCAGCGACACCAGCACCCATTCCATGGCATGGCGCTTTTTGGCCCCGGCGGTAAAAATGGCGGTCAGCATTTCGCCGTGATCGCTTGGCCCGTAACCCGACAGGATGTGTGTGCATTCATGCACTACAAAATGCTCGGGCATACCGCCTTTTTCACCCGGCATGCCCCAGCCGTTGCTGACATAAAAGTCATGCAGCTGCGCACCCAGTGAAGCTGCCGGCAGTTTTTTCAAATCCCGGTAACGCGCGGCCATGCCTGGATTGGTGCGTACCCCGGCCAGAATGCTTTGTTCAGCCGCACCAAACCAGCCACGCAAATCGGTAGGCCCGCCTTTGGACCAGAAATCAGACACCGCATGGCGTGTGATGCGCCACATATAGCGCCTGTGATGGCGGCGCAGCGGGTAGTTCAGCAACGCCACTTCATCCTGCGCTGCACCAAGCCGGGTGGCAATCCGTTCAACAATGGCAATGCCAGCCGCATCAACCCGGCCCTCCACCAGCGGCAGCGGAATCAGCGTACGCACCGCGCATTGCCGCAGCGCCGGGTCGGCCATCAGGAATCAGGGCCGGGCAGCTTGCCAGGTCTGGCTCAAAACCAAACACATGTCGGGCGATGGCCAGCACACTCAATCGCTCCAGCTCGCCCATGGGCCGCGTCCCCTCGGTGGTGACGACCGCCAGCATCAGTTGCAGCAAGGCCCTCTCCTCGGCAGGGGAGGCTGGTTTGACAAGTTCCATGATGGTGTCCTTCCCTTTTTTTGAGCGTTTGTGCTGGTTTAAGCCTTGGCGGTCTGCCGTTCAAGCAGCGCGGTCAATTCGCCTACGTTTTTAACCGTATAAGACTCAAGGCGCGGCAGGCTGACACCAAAGTCACGCTCCACCGCTGTCAGAATCATCAGATGCGCGAGTGAGTCCCACTCAGGCAGCGTGGCGGCGCAACTGGCCGCATTGACCTCAGACGGCTCGACTTCAAGCGCTGAAGCAACCAGTTGGCAGACCCGTTCCAGATTTGATGGCATGTCATTCCTCCTCTTGTTGTGTTGTTGTTACTGTTCTTCAAAGCCACTGGTAGATTAGCTCAGGCACAACTCCGTTTGTCATCCACAGGCAGGCCGCCGCAGCAACAGCCTGCGCCGCAGTCAAAAGTTTGCCCCGCCAGCCTGCAGCAACAGCATCTACGGCGAACCTGCGCGTTACTGCAGCAAGAAGCATACAAGCCGCAAAAACCAGCAAGCCGGCCACTAGCATGGCCCAGCCAGCTATGGGCAACTGGTCTGGCGTCACTTGCCATAAAAAGCACAAGGCCAGGGCAAAGTAAGCCAGTGACAGTGACTGCGCCAGCAACTGGTAAGCCTTGCGTTCACACCGCGCCATGTAGCCGCGTCGGCCCAGCCTGGCAATCAGCCGTATCTGGTAAAGCTTGTTGATGCTGACTCCGGCACCCAGCACCAGACCATACAAAATCAGCACAGGTGTTCGGCCATGCCACACACCCATCAGAAAAAACGCCACAAAATATCCGACCGGGCCAAGATAGGGCGCGACGCGCGGCCTGTCTATCCATTCCATCAGCGACTTGAGCAGCGGGTTGAAGATGTAAAAGCGAAACCAGTCCGACAGCGTGATATGCCAGCGCGACCAGAAATCCAGAAAGTTTTTGGCCTGCAGCGGCTGTTTGAAATTTTCAGGAACCTCAATACCCAGCACCATTCCCGCGCTGATCGCCACATCCATATAACCCGAAAAACTGAAAAACAGCCACGCAGCAAATGCCATGACCGCCACCGCCAGCAGCCCGGCGTTTGCCAGGCCATGCAGCACCGCAGTTCGACGTGGACGGCTGCGGCCCTGGCGTGCTTGTGCACGTTGGCCAGGCCATGCAGCGCCGTTGCCGCTGGCAAGTCACTGATGGCCCCCAGGCTGGCCAGATACACAAGCTGCGCCGCACCCGCCAGCACCGTGCATTTAAAAACCCCGGCAATCGCCCTTTTTGCCGCCGCAGACCAGATGGCTGCAGCCACTGGCGCTGCCTGCAAATTGATCTGAGGCTGAAAGTGCTGAAAACGCTGCACCGGCCCCGCAAGGTAGTTGGGGAAAAAAGTCATATAACAAAGATAAGAGCGAAAACCCAGCGGGCCACCCAGCTCGTCATCCCGCGCATCAATCGTCAGGTGGATGATGCGAAACATGGCATATGACAAACCCAGCACAGCCACATGGCCCGATGCAACACCCGACGCACCCACCGCAGTCGTCCGCAAGCACCACCACGCCAAAACCACAAGCACGGCCAGCAAAACCAGCGCCACACCCGCCCTGGCAAACCGTGCGCAGCGTATGACGGCAAAACCGCCCAGCACCAGAATACAAAACGGCAGCATGGACGCAACCGCACCACCAGCCATGCAGACCATAAAAATGCTGCTTGCCACCAGCAGCAGCAGATCACGCGGCAAACGCTGGCCCAAAAGCCGAATCAGCAATGCAGCGCCCAGCGTAACTCCCAGAAATGGCATCGAAACAATACCCATAAATCGCTACTGCAGTGCTGCGTAATCAGTCACAACACCGGCGACAGCTTTTGTCTTCACGCGCATTCAGGCCGTCACCAGCGACATCGACTGGTCAATCGCCGACAGCTGCTTTTTCATCAGCGCGTTGATCTCTTCCTGCATGGAGCGGATTTTGGAGAAGGACAAACCCTGGTCATACAGATAAGCCATGTACCACAGGCTGGTGTCCGGGTCGATATGGGTGCTTTGTGTCACGTCCTGAAAAATATCCAGCTTGATCTGCGTCGCCTGGTCAGAGTTCATGGTGTCATGCGCCCAGCGGTTGCCCATGCCGGTCAGGCCAAACTTCCCGCGCTGCTCATGCACCAGCGTGTGCGCCATGTAATAAAACTCTTTCAGTGAATAGTAGGAAACCCCGTTGTCCTTGATGAAGGAGATGTTCTGCTTGATGGTTTCGTCGTTCTCACCGGGGAAACCCAGCACAAAAGCCGCCAGGTATTCAATGCCGTATTTGTTGAGCAGGTTTACACCGCGCGCAAAGTCACCCGAGGTGGCCTTTTTGTTCATGTTGACCAGAATTTTGTCGCTGGCCGACTCAATGCCCAGATACACACCCTTGCAGCCTGAGTCCTTCATCATGCGCACAATCTCGTCGTCCACAAACTGCACCCGCAGAAAGGAGAACCACTCAAACTTGTACTGCATCAAAATCGTCAGCAACTCCTTGAAGCGGTGCGGCGGCACATTGAAGGTGTCGTCAATAAAGATGATGCGGTCCACCCCCGGAATGCGCGCCACCGCGTCCAGGTGGGCGCGTATGTGGTTGGATTCCACCGTCTGCCACGGCCCGGCCGTTGTCGGGTAGGAGCAAAAGGCACAGGCAAAGGGGCAACCCGAGGCCGTTCGAATCTGTATGGTGCGATTCACAAAAGGCATGTCCAGCCGGTCCCAGGTGGGTGGGCAGTCGGTCAGCGACAGCAGCGGTTTGTTCCAGATCTTCAGGCCGGTGCTGAATTTGCCGGTGTTCAGATTGCCTTCAATAAACGCCAGGTTGTTGACAAAGTCCATGCTTTTGGATTCGCGCCAGGCCAGAATCAGGTCACGCAGGTCGGGCTCGGAGTTAAAGGCATGCAGCACATAACGAATGCCGTACTTGCGCATGCGTTTTTCAAACTCCTTTTCGTGCTGGTGAATGGTTTCGGTGTTCGAAAACGCACCACCCATCACCAGGTCCATGTCCGGGTTGAAAGCGCGCAGACGCTTGGCCAGCCCGCCTACCTGCTTCCACGACAGGTAAAAGGTTGAAGAGATGCCCACCAGCGGCGGCCGCGAGCAGTTGTTGTAGGCCTCGCAAAACCAGTCCCACTCCGAGTCCAGGTTGTTGATGATCTTGACCTTGATGCCAAACTGCAAAAGGTAGTTGGCCACATGCATGCCCGACATCGACGGCAGGTTCCAGATGTTGTACATCTCGCGCCGCTCGGGGTAGCTGCCCTGGTCAAAATACTTGCCAAACTTGCGCTGGTTGTAAAAATCCAGATGTGATCGAAAACGCCCCTCGTGGTGCACCATTCTGGGGTAAATCAACGTCTTGCACAGGTCAAGACGGTCAAGCGGAATATCGCCAAAACCTTCGTAGTCAACGATATTCGATTGCGTAACAAGAATCAGGTCCGGATCGTCCGAATTCATAGGTATTGAGCTTTCAGATTCAGAGTGAGCCAGTCATCCCGGTTTCAGATCATTCCTGCCCAGCCGTCAAGCCGCAGGCAGTGCCTTGGCACGGCAATGCGAAGCAGCAGCAGGGGAGATCTGGAAACGGAATAAGCACCGGACTAGTCTGGTACTTTCCCCTAGGGGTTGATCTATGTCAAGTGTTAATCAGGTACTACTTTTGCGGGCTAGCCACAGCTTTACGCCACTTCAGCAGTAAAGCCCAGATTTACCTTGCCCGTAGCTACTGTCTGGCCAGCATCCAGGTCGGTCACGGTGATCTTGAGTATGGCAGCCTGCACCGCGTCCGACAGTTGGTCAATCACTGCCTGCACCTCTGCCCGCCTGCCCACCACCAGAGGTGCCTTGAACTGCAGGTTCATGGAATGAACAATGCAGTTTTCACCCGGCAGATGCACCCCCACCAGTCTTGACACCAGCGCAGCAATATACGCGCCATGCACCACCCGGTCGACAAAACCCCGCGCCCTGGCAAATTCACTGTCGGCATGCAGCGGGTTGTTGTCACCTGACAACTCGATAAACCTGTCCAGGTCCTGGTGAGAGACCAGCACTTCAAAAGCCGCCGTCTGGCCAATGCTGAGGTCGGTGAATTTCATCCGGGCTGGTGATGTCATGGTCGCGATTTCTTGCTGATTCGGTTGTGGTTTGCATGTTCGGGCATGGCATTTTCGCAATGCCATGGGTTAGGATGTGGCGAGAAATAACTTCCCGGTTTGGCCCGAGGAGTCGGGATGCGATGTGAGGCGCAAGACGT
>JAZKIK010000204.1:0-301 GCA_040384925.1 Pseudomonadota bacterium
CAACATCCTGATACTGACGGGTGTGCTGACGGCTGATTTGACTGCGGCTGACTTTATGGTGTTTTGAGCCTGTTTTTCTGCTGCCTGATGCCAGGACCCTCATCGGCATCTTCAAATACTGAAACTGCGGCGTCAGAAGCCTTGACACCTCATGCTGTAATCAGGTTTGCCAGTTCATTCGCAACTTTGCTGAAGCCGGCTTTCCTGAAAGCGTCTTTGCAGAGTTGGTTCGTGTTGGCTTTGAGAACCCGACCGCGATTCAGAGCCAAGGCTGGCCCATGGCGCTCTCTGGTCGTGACAT
>JAZKIK010000204.1:311-5770 GCA_040384925.1 Pseudomonadota bacterium
GCCAGGCAAGGCAATCAAAGCCAGTGAACGAGCCAGCTTTCAACAAAAACACTTCTGAAAAATACAGGCATGCAAGAAAACAATTCAGCAGACATGGCCGTCTGGCTTAAACAGCACGCGGTTTCCTTGGCTTTTTCGACCTACCGGGCCAACCGCCTGATGTTTCTGGGGCGCAGCGACACGGACCAGCTCAAGCTGCATGAACGCCTGTTTGACCGGCCCATGGGCCTGTATGTGTATGACGCGGGCGGTGTCAACAGCCTGTGGATGGCCAGCCGTACCCAGCTGTGGCGTTTTGACAACATGCTTGAAACCGGCCAGCGTTTTGAGGGTGCAGACCGGCTGTACGTGCCAGCCCTGAGCTACACCACCGGCGATGTCAACGGCCACGAGATTGTGCTGACACCCGACGGCCAGCCGCTGTTTGTCAATACCGCCTTCAGTTGCCTGGCTACCGTCAAACCCGGCTGCAGTTTTTTCCCGACCTGGCAGCCGCCCTTCATCAGCAGGCTTTCGGCTGATGACCGTTGCCACCTCAATGGCCTGGCCATGGTCGATGGTGTGCCGACCTGGGCCACGGCCTGCGGCCACGGCGATGCACCCACCGGCTGGCGCGACCACCGCAGCGGTGGCGGTGTGATGCTGCACATCCCTTCAAACAGCATTGTGGCCACCGGTTTGTCCATGCCGCATTCACCACGCTGGCACCAGGGCAAGCTGTGGCTGCTCAATTCAGGTACTGGCGAGCTGGGCTTCATTGAAGACGGGCGTTTTGTCGCCCTGTGTTTTTTGCCGGGTTTTGCACGCGGCCTGGCCTTTGTTGGCAACACGGCGGTGGTGGGGCTGTCCAAGCTGCGTTCACCGCAATTTACCGGCCTGCCGCTTGAAACGCGTCTGCAGGCGGGCGGCACACCGGTGGGCTGTTGCGGCCTGCGCGTGATTGACCTGAGCACCGGCGCCATTTTGCACAGCCTGGACTTGCCCGAACCGATTGACGAGCTGTTTGACGTGGTGGTGCTGCCCGGTGTACGGCAGCCCAAGGCGCTGGGCCTGCAGGGTGAAGACATACAGTGCCTGGTCAAACTGCCCGACCAGGCGCAATTGGTCACGGTTCGGCCCAAGGCACCCAGCGGCAAACCGCATCAGGGCGACACGCCGCCGCTGTTTGGCCTGCCTGATGCTTCGACTGCCGTCCGTGTTGATAAGTCGGGTGGCGCTGTGCCCAAAACTCCCGCTGAACCAGTCGCCATTGCAGCATCAGCGATTCGTTACCAGCAGGTGTTCCAGCTCACCCCCCAAACCCTGGCACCTTATGCCGGCCTGACCTTTCCATCACTGGCCCCCGGCAGCGCCCGGCTGGCAGCCATCACGGGTGAACTGCTGGGCCTGTCGGCCATGGCCGATGGTGTGATGGTGGGCCTGGCCATTGCCGAACGTCAGGCCGATGGGCGGGCCGTCCTGGTTTCGCTGCAGGTCGAGCCGCATCTGCGCCGCCAGGGCATTGCCACCCGGCTGATGCTGAATTTGCAGCGCTTTATGGCGCAGCAAGGTGCATCAGCTTTGGCCGTGCAATACCGTGCTGGCAAGGTCGCCGCCGTTTTTGAGCCGCTGCTGCAAAAGCTGGGCTGGACGCCACCTCGCAGCAATTTCCTGATGTTGCAAAGCAGTGCCGAGCGCCTGGCCAGCACAGGCTGGGGCCAGCGGTATGCGCTAAAGCCGTCTTACGAGCTGTTTGGCTGGCTGCAGCATGCCACACAGGGTGACCTGGTCCAAAGCCGAAGCCTGGGTGCCCCCGAGTTTTTGCTGCCGTCCCCCAGCGCTGAAGGGCTGGAGCCTGCCGTTTGCCTGGGTCTGCGCCACCAAGGGGTACTGGTCGGCTGGCTGCTGGCACAGCGCCTGAACGCCGGCACCGTGCGTTACGCCAGCCTGTATGTGGCACCTGCGCACCGTAGCCGGGGCCAGGCCTTGGCCCTGCTGGCCGAAGCTTTTGCGCGCCAGCATGCAGCAGGCATCCCGCAGGCCAGGGCCGCCATACCTGTTGCAAGCATTGACGACTTTAAAAACACCGGATTGCTTCGTCTGTTCAAGCGGCATTTGCAGCCTTATCTGCTGGCTGTCGGTGAATCGCGCAGCGCCACTCTGGTTTTGCCAGTCAGCCAGCCGCCAGCAGCATGACGGGCGCGGTGAGCAAGCCTCTCACCGTGGTGCAGGTGGGCGGTTTTGGCAATATTGGCGACAACGTTTATCGTGTTCACGAACCTGCCGCCGCCATGGCCAGACTGCCCGGCGTGCTGGTGTACGAGGTGCATGCCCAGTCACGCTGGCGCGATGCCGCAGCGCTGGCCGCTGATGTGCTGGTGCTGACCATGAGCCTGGACGTTGAGGTGTTTCGCCTCATCCACCAGCGCAGGCAGCTTGGCAAACCGACAATTTGTGAAGTCAACGACTACCTGCCCGATGTACAGCCCTGGAACCCTGCGCACCTGACCTGGGCCGATACACGCGGGCGGCATCTGTTTGAGCAGCTCATCATCCACAGCGATGCCACCCAGGTCACGACTGATTCACTGGCCAGCCGTGTGACGGGCTGGGCGCAACAGGTGGCGGTGTTTCCCAATCATCTGGCACATCTGCCGCCGCCGCGCCAACCGCGGGTGCCTGACAGCAAGACCCAACTGGTTGTTGGTTGGGGCGGCTCGCTTGGCCACCGGCAGGATGTGGCGCACATTGCCCCGGCGCTGACGGCCTGGCTGCAGCGCCAGCCCCTGGTGCGGCTTGAAATCATGGGGGCACCCTGGCTGTTGGAGTTTTTCAAGGACGTACCGCCAGAGCAGTTCAGCTTCCACCAGGCCGGCCCTTTGGCGGGCTATCTTCAATGGCTGGCAGGGGTGGATATCGGCCTGGCACCGCTGTTGCCGACCGAATACAACCGCTGCCGTTCCGACGTGAAGTTTCTTGAATACGCCTGCTGCGGCGTCGTGCCCGTGCTTCAGCGGCTTGACCCTTATAGCGGTGTCAAGCATGGCGAAACCGGTTTTCTGTTTGACACGCCCGAGGGAATGATTGAACAACTCGATCAACTGGTCGCTTCACCCGCGCTACGCCAGCAGGTCGCCAGCGCCGCTTATGCCCATGTCAGCAGCCAGCGGCGCATGGACTCGCATGCCCATCAACGGATTGATTTTTACCGCGAACAGGTCAGCAGGGCACAAGCCGCCTGGGCACAAAAACCGCCTGCCGCCTTGCCTGAAGCGCTGGTCAAGGCTGGTTGCCTGTCGCTGCAGTCATTGCCCGGCTGGCAGGCGCTGACACCCAGCCACCACCGCATGGATCTGCAAAGCCCTGCCGAACAGCATGTATCAAACGGTGTGGATGTCCTGCAGACCGGTGATGTTGAAAAGGCCTGCCAGTCTTTTGCAACTGCCGTGCGCCTGGATGCGACTTACGCCCACGCCTTCAGTTTTCTGGGCCACTGCCTGCTGCAACTGGGCCGCCCGCGCCTGGCCCGCGAAGCGCTTGAACGTGCTGTTGCGCTCGACCCTTTGCTCTCCCGCCCCGTGCGTGCGCTGGCGCGCTTGCACCGCAGTGCTGCAGAGCAATACAGCAGGCAGGCAGCGGCGCTCAACCCTTTGCAGCCACCGCCGCGCGGCTGAAACCGTCAGTCGCCATATTTGACGCATCCTGTGCATTGCGCAGTGTGTTGAACTGCTTTGCAAGTCATGAAAATGACCGTGGTGTGGTCTCTTGTGTTTGACGCTTGCAAGCAATTGCATGGGTGCATAAAAGGCAAAATAAATTACACTTTATTGCCTGTTTTTGCGCCCTGCATTGCGGCGCGGCTGGTTTTTGTTGCGGCTTGACAAGGCGCGGCCAACCTTGAACTGCTTTTGCCCTTTTATCTGGCTGAGCCAGAAAGGAATCCGCCGATGTCTGATACCACTGCCCCGCGCGGCACCTTGCTGATACCGGTTTTTACTGCCATCGCCTACGGCCCTTACGGCCTGAGCAATGTCGGTGGTTTCTCCACCCCCACATTTGCGGACATCGATAGTGATGGTGACCTGGATGGGCTGATTGGCAACTCTGCGGGCAACATACTGCTGTTTCTTAACACCGGTTCGGCCAGCAGCCCAGCTTTTGATGCAGCATTGGCCAATCCTTACGGCCTGGACAATGCCGGCCGTTATGCTGATCCTGCTTTTGTGGACATTGACAATGACGGTGATCTGGACGCCTTTGTCGGCGATCTGCATGGCAACACGCTGTTTCAGCTCAATACCGGCACAGCCGGCAGCCCGGCCTTTGCTGCCGGTGTGCTCAATCCTTACGGCCTGACCAGGGCGGGCAACTACTACGCCAGCCCCACATTTGCTGATATCGATGGTGATGGCGACCTGGATGCCTTGATTGGTCAGGATGAGGGCAACACACTGGTTTTTCTGAACACCGGTAGCAGCAGTGCACCGGCTTTTGCCGCTGCCAGCACCAATCCCTATGGCCTGGCTGATGTTACTTACAACGCCAGGCCCACATTTGTGGACATCGATGGTGACGGCGACCTGGATGCGCTGATCAGCAATTCCTTTGGCAATACGCTGCTGTCTCTGAATACCGGTACGCCCAGCAGCCCGGCCTTTGCAGAGCCCATGCTCAATCCTTATGGCCTGTTTGACATCGGCCACAATGCCAACCCCGCTTTTGCTGACATCGATGGTGATGGGGATCTGGATATTCTGATGGGCGACCAGTGGGGCGACATACAACTGCTCAACAACAACCCCCTGGCCGCCATCCCGGTGACCAGCATCAGCCCCAACGGCAGTTACAAGGCCGGCGACGTCATCACCCTGCAACTGCATTTTGATGAAAACGTTTTTGTCACCGGCGTGCCCAGCCTGCAGCTGGAAACCGGCAGCACAGACCGCGCAGCCATTTATGCGGGCGGCTCGGGCAGCAATATTCTGAGTTTTGAATACACCGTGCAGGCCGGAGACGAAAGCTCCAGCCTTGACATCAACAGTTCCTCAGCCCTGAGCCTGAACGCCGGCACGATAGCCGATGCTGCTGGCAACAACGCCATTCTGACCCTGGCTGACCCCGGCACGCCGTGTTCGCTGGCCTTTAATGCCGATCTGGCCATCGATACAAAGGCACCCGGTGGCACGCTGATGGCTCCGGCTTTTTTGACACCCGCGATCAATCCTTATGGTCTGGACGATATAGGGGCTTCTGCCAGCCCGAGTTTTGTGGATATTGATGGAGACGGTGACCTGGATGCCTTTATCGGCGAGCGTTATGGCAGCACGGTGATTCAGCTGAACACCGGAACGGCTGGCAGCCCGGCGTTTGCGGCTGCCGTGACCAATCCATATGGTTTGAATGATGTGGGCAAGTATGCAGCCCCTGCTTTTGTCGATATTGATGGCGACGGTGACCTGGATGCCTTCATTGGCAATGAC
>JAZKIK010000204.1:5780-18114 GCA_040384925.1 Pseudomonadota bacterium
AATGACAGCGGCAACACCCTGTTTTTCCGCAATACCGGAACGGCCAGCAGCCCGGCTTTTGCCACCCGAGTCAACAACCCCTTTGGCTTGGTCGCTGTCGGCACGTCTGCCAGCCCCAGCTTTGTGGATCTGGATGGTGATGGCGACCTGGACGTCCTGATTGGCAAAAATACCGGCATCATCATCGTCCAGTTGAATAACGGCACAGCCAGCAGCCCGAGTTTTGCCGTACCCCTGCTCAACCCTTATGGCCTGGCCGACGTTGGCGGATATTCCAGCATCAGCGCTGTAGACATCGACGCCGATGGTGACGCGGATGTGCTGATTGGCAACAGTGATGGCAACACCTTGCTGTTTTTAAACACCGGCAGCGCTGGCAGCCCGGCTTTTGCCACCCCCGTGACCAACCCTTTTGGTCTGGTTGATGTGGGTTATTACGCCAGCCCCAGTTTTGCCGACATTGATGGCGACGGCGATCAGGATGTGCTGCTCGGTGACGGCACTGGCCGCATCCAGGTTTTCATCAACAACACGGTCGGACTGGTTTCACCGGTCACCACCACCAATGCCAACGGCAGCTACAAGGCCGGCAGCGTCATCACCCTGCAGCTCACGTTTGATGAAAACGTTTTTGTCACCGGCAGCCCCAGCTTGAAACTGGAAACCGGCAGCACAGACCGTTTTGCGGTTTTTTCGGGCGGCGGCGGCAGCAAAACCCTGAGTTTTACATACACCGTGCAGGCCGGCGATATCAGTGCTGACCTCGACATCACCAGCGCCTCGGCTTTGGCGCTGAACGGCGGCACGATTGCAGACGCCGCAGGCAACAACGCCATCGTGGCTTTGGCCGCCCCCGGCACCATGGGTTCTTTGGGTGCCAATGCGGCGCTGGTGATTGATACCACCGCACCGAAAGGCGCTTTTTTTACCCCGTCTTTTTCCTCCCCCGTGACCAATCCTTACGGCCTGGCCGACACCAGCGCCTCTGCCCGTCTTGATTTTGCGGATATTGACGGTGATGGCGACATGGATGCGCTGGTTGGCACCCAGGGCGGCAGCAAACTGGTTTATCTGAACACCGGCAGCACCAGCAGCCCGGTTTTTGGTAGCGCCACCACCAACCCGTATGGTTTCAATACCGCTCGCCCAAAAGCCAGCATCGCCCTGGCTGATCTGGACGGTGATGGCGATCTGGATGCCTTTGTGGGCAGCAATTATGGCAATGTGATGGTGTCCCTCAACACGGGTACTGCCAGCAGCCCGGCTTTTGCTTCGCATTTGACAGGGCTTTATGGTTTGTCCATTTCGGGCAGCAATTCCATCCTCGCTTTTGTGGACATCGACGCCGATGGTGACCTGGATGCCTTCAAGGGCCAGGGTGATGGCAATACCGAGTTTTTCCTGAACACCGGCACAGCCACCAGCCCGGCTTTTGCGGCAGCCGTCACCAATGCCTATGGCCTGGCCAATGTGGGGCTTTCTGCCAGCCCCAGCTTTTTTGATATTGATGATGACGGTGACCTTGACGCCGTGATTGGCAACCAGGAGGGCAACACCCTGGTGTTTCTGAACACCGGCACGGCAGGCAGCCCGGCTTTTGCCGCCGCCATCACCAATCCCTACGGACTGGCAGATGTGGGCGACAACGCCAACCCCAGCTTCTGGGATGTGGACGGTGATGGTGACCTGGACGCAGTGATTGGCAGCAACGACGGCAGCTTTCAGGTGTTTGCCAATGCCGGCAGCGCTGTTGCCCCGGTTACCAGCACCACAGCCAGTGGAACTTACGGTGTGGGCAGCGTCATTACGCTGCAGATCGCCTTCAGCGAAAACGTTTTTGCCAACACCACAGGCGGCACACCGACCCTGAGGCTGGAAACCGGCAGCATCGACCGTTTCGCTGTTTTTACCGGTGGCTCGGGCACCAGCACCCTGACTTTTACCTACACTGTGCAGGTCGGCGACACCTCGGCAGACCTTGACTTCACCAGCAGCTCAGCCCTGGCCCTGAATGGCGGCACCATCCAGGATGCAGCAGGCAACAACGCTATCCTGAGCCTGGCCGCACCCGGCGCCGCCGGTTCGCTGGGCACCCATGCTGATCTGGTGATTGACGGCATTGCTCCACACGGCACCTTGTCCGTCCCGGTGTTTGCTTCACCCGCGACCAACCCTTATGGTCTGGCGGATGTGGGCGGCTACGCCAGTCCCCTTTTGATGGATATTGACGCTGATGGTGACCTCGATGCCTTTGTTGGCAATTTTGACGGAAATACGCTGGTCTTTCTGAATACCGGCACGGCTGGCAGCCCGGCTTTTGCTGCCGCCAGCATCAATCCCTACGGCCTGAGTGATGTGGGGTTTCTCGCCGACCCATGTCTTGTGGACATTGACGGTGATGGTGACCTGGATGCCTTCATTGGCACTTTTGCAGGCGATACGCGGGTGCAACTGAACACCGGCACGGCCAGCAGTCCGGCTTTTGCAACGGCTGTCACCAACCGTTTCGGCCTGGAAGATGCCGGGGACTACGCCACCCCCAGTTTTGTGGATATTGATGCGGATGGTGACCTGGATGCCTTCATTGGTAACAGGGATGGCAACACACGCGTGCAACTCAACTCCGGTACGGCCAGCAGCCCGGCCTTTGCTGCTGCCAGTGTCAACGCCTATGGTCTGGGCAATGTAATTCTCTTTGCCAGCCCTGTTTTTTTTGATATTGACAGCGACGGCGACTTTGATGCCCTGATAGGTAATGTCTCCGGTAATACCTTTGTTCACCTGAACACTGGCACGGCCAGCAGTCCGGCTTTTGCTGCTGCAACTGTCAACCCTTATGGCCTGAGCGATGTGGGTTCCCGCAACAGTCCCAGCTTTGTGGACATTGATGCTGATGGGGACCTCGATGCCCTGATGGGCAACATTGCTGGCAACACCCTGGTTTTTATCAATGCTGGCCCGACAGCCCCGGTCACCACCACCACCCTCAACGGCACTTACGGCATAGGCAGCATCATCAGCCTGCAGATTGCCTTCAGTGAAAACGTCTTTGTTGACACCACGGGCGGCACACCCACCCTGGCGCTTTCAAGCGGCCGTGATGCGGTTTTCACCAGTGTCAGCGGCGGCGTGCTGACCTTTAGCTACACCGTGCAGGCAGGCGATGTCAGCGCAGACCTGGACTCCACCGGCGTTTCAGCCCTGGCCCTGAACGGCGGCACCATTCAGGACGCCGCAGGCAACAACGCCATCCTGACTTTGGCCGTACCCGGAGCAGCCGGCTCCCTGGCCGCCAACGCAGACCTGGTGATTGATGGCACCGCCCCCACACTGATCATCACCAGCAGCGACAGCAGCCTGGGCAAAGGCGAAACCGCACTCATCACCTTCAGCTTCAGCGAAGACCCCGGTGCCAGCTTCGCCTGGAACGGCAGCACAGGTGATGTAGTGGTCACCGGCGGCACCCTGAGCGCCCTCAGCGGCAGCGGCCTGAGCCGAACCGCCACCTTCACCCCCACCGCAGGCATTGCAGCAGGCGCGGCCAGCATCACCGTGGCAGCCAGCAGCTACACCGATGCCGCAGGCAACGACGGCGGCGCGGGCATGACGCCAAGCGTCAGCTACGACACCCTCACCGTCATAGATACCGGCACCAGCAGCTCAGACAGGCTGACAGGCGGCGCAGGCAATGACAGCCTGGACGGCTCAGGCGGCAATGACAGGCTGGCTGGCCGTACTGGCAACGACCAGCTTGATGGAGGCGAAGGCGATGACAGCCTGTTCGGACAAGGGGGCAGTGACAGCCTGCAGGGTGGAGACGGCAAAGACATCCTGAACGGCGGAGCAGACGCCGACACCATGACAGGCGGCGAAGGCAGTGATTTTTATTATGTTGATGACGCAAACGACACAGTGATTGAAACCGGAGCAGACCCCCTGACAGGTGGCTTGGACACCGTGTACAGCTACCTGAGCAGCTACACCCTGACCGGCAACGTCGAGCGCGGCACCATCAAAACCAGCAGTGCAGCCAATCTGACAGGCAACGAGCTGGCCAATGTAATTTATGGCGCAAGTGGAGCGAACCAGCTCAATGGAGCAGCCGGCAATGACTACCTCAGCGGCAAGGCAGGCAACGACACCCTGGCGGGTGGACTTGGCAATGACCGGCTGCTAGGCGGGCAGGGCGCAGATGTGTTTGTCATTGAATCAGGCAGCGGCCGCGATGTGATCACCGACTTTGAATTCGGTGGCACAGACAAGGTCAGGCTGCAAAGCGGCCTCAATGGTTCGGACATCACGGACGGTGCCACAGCACTGGCGCATGCCAGGGACATTTCGGGCAGCGCGGTGCTGAACCTGGGGCATGGCAATGTGCTGATCTTGACTGGCGTACACACGGCTGATCTGACAGCTGCTGACTTCATGGTTTTTTGACACTGTTTTTTCTGTCGCCTGAACTGGAAGGCCAGTCAGGCAGCAACAAGCGGCAAACACCCTCGTCGGTATCCGCAAGCATAAAAACCTAGAAACCACAGTTGACCGCTTGTCACCCTTGGCAAAGCCTTGTGAACATTGACATTTTTCACTTCGATGGCGTTCACCTGCCGGGTGACCACGCCAGGTTTAATCCGGGAGCCTCTGGTGTTGCCACGCCAGAGGGTCGCGATGAGCAAATGTGTACTTCGCAAACCTGGGATTGTTCACCCTGACGCATGGAGTTATGCAGAGCATCCCTGGGGATGTGGCGAGAAATAAGTTCCCGGTTTGTCCTGTTGGATTCGGGCGAGCTGCTTCTTTGCAATCCGCTTGCGCCTCACATCGCATCCCGACTCCTCGGGCCATACCGGGAAATTATTCCTCGCCACATCCTAAAAGTCAGCGAGTCCGTCCCGATGAAGAAACCACTGACTGGAGAGCCGTGTGCGGGAAACCCGCACGCACGGTTCGCAGGGAGGTAGATGGTGTCCTTCTCTATCCCCTATCAGCTACTTTCAGGAAAAGACTGAGCTTGGAAGCTTGGCTGTTACAAAAAGTCTTTTGCTGGTTAAAAACGAAGATGTACTCAACAAGCAACTGAAATCAATTTTTCAATCATTTGTGAAATTTTCACCAAAATATGATGAAATTACTTACATCGTAGACAATTAGTTGCAATTTCATTGATTTAACCATATTATTTCAAGCGAACACCTGCCCGTCCGCATCGATACGCTGGTGCAGGGCAGGCCCTGATGGCGGAGGAACTGGTGAAGTCCCTCCGACTTTTACGCAAGACCACAAGGACCTCCCATGACGGCACCAACCATCTCCTTCGCCACCTACGACGCCACAACAGGCGTGTTGACCGTCACCGGCGCCGACATGACGACCGGCGACATCATTGATGTCTCCAAGCTAACGCTGACGGGCGAGGGCGGCGTTACACGCACGCTGACCACGGGCAATGTCACCGCCACAAGCAGCACGCAATTCAGCATCACCCTGAATGCGGCCGACAAAGACGCGGTAACCTTGTTCGCCAACAACGCCGGTTCCAGTTCCACCTCGGGCACTGCCTACAACATTGCTGCAGAGGATGACTGGGACACCGCTGTGACGGCAGGCGATACGTCCGATTTGCTCCTGAATGGCGTGACGGTGAGTTCGGTCGCAGTTCCCACCATAGGCACCGCTACGTACGATGCTGCCGCCGGTGTCTTTGTCGTCACTTGTACGGGGCTGTTGAGCAAGGCTGGTGTGGCCAACGACATCAATGTGAGCAAGCTCAGTTTTCGCGGTGAAGGCGGTAGCGGCTCGCTCTACACATTTACCAGCGCCAGCGTCGAAATTACCAGCTCGACTACCTTCACCGTAACCCTTAACGACGCAGACCGTGCCCGTGTGAGTTACATCGCCGACAAGCTTGGGACAACTTCCATTTCCGGTTCTGCCTATATATTGAATGCCGCCGAAGACTGGGCGGCAGGGGCCAACGCAGCGGTGAACGTGGTCGACAATATTGGCAATAGTGTGACTGTAGGCAACATACCGGTCCCCGCCATCGACAGCGCGACTTACAACGTTACAACCGGCGTGCTGCAGGTGACAGGAACCAACTTCCTGGCGCGCTCCGGTCTGAACAACGATATTGATGTCACCAAGCTGAGTGTGCTGGGTCAGGGCGGCGGCAGCTACACACTGACCGGTGCCACGGTCGAAGCCACCAGCACGACCTTCAGCGTGACCCTGACCGGCGCAGATAAAACTGCGGTTGACCTGCTGCTCAACCAGAACGGAACAAGCTCCATAAGCGGCACGACGTTCAATCTCGCAGCCGCCGAGGATTGGGCGAGGGGCGCAGAGCCGTCGGTTGTCGTTGCCGACCTGACCGGCAACGGTATCACGGTCAGTGGGTTTCTGCCGACGGTGACAACAGCTGTACTGTCGGATGACAGCGGCAGCAGCGCCACCGATTTCATTACCAATGTCGCCGATCAGACCATCAGCGGCACCTTGAGTGCCAGCCTGGCCGCCGGCGAGTCGGTTCAGGTGTCCTATGACAACGGCACCAACTGGACCACCCTCGGCACAGCGGTCGGCTCAAGCACATGGACTACCACCACCACCTTGTCCGGAAGCAACACCTTCATGGCGCGTGTGACCAACGTGGATGGCAGCAGCGCTGCCTATTCCCACACCTACACGCTAGACACGACAGCACCGACCGCGCCCACCGGGCTGGACCTTGTGTCGGGCAGCGACAGTGGCGGCAACACTGGCGACAACGTCACCTTCGACAACACGCCAAGCCTTACTGCCACCTCCACTGCGGGCAATACGGTCACTTTCTATGACACCGGCGGCGTCACCGTGCTGGGCGCGGTGACCAGCGCGGGCACCTCCTATGCATTGACTACCGGCACCCTGGGCGAAGGGGTGCATACGCTCACCGCCAAGGCTACCGATCTGGCGGGCAACACCAGCACCTCCTCCTCGTCGCTCAACATTACCGTCGACACGATCCCGACCACGGTGGCAATCACCAGTAATCTGGCCACGCTCAAAGCCGGCCAGACCGCGATCATCACCTTCACCTTCAGTGAAAACGTGGGGACGACCATCCAGACCGGCGAAATCACCGTCACCGGCGGCACCATCACCAATATCCCCGGCTCCGGGCTGGCCCGTTCGCTGACCTTCACGCCGACCGCAGGCGTCAATGCCGGCACCGCCACCTTCGCAATTGCCGCCGGCCTGTACACCGACCAGGCCGGCAACCTTGGCACAGTCAGCAACACGCTCTCGCTCACCTATGACACGCTGGTGCCGAATGCGCCGTCCACGCCCGACCTTGACAGCGCCAGTGACAGCGGCACATCGGACACCGACCAGCTCACCAACGTCGCCACGCCGACCTTCACCGGCACCGCCGAGAGCGGTGCCACCGTCACCCTGTACGACACCAACGGCACCACCGTGCTCGGCTCGGGAGTGGCTACCGGCGGCAACTGGTCCATCGCCACCTCAACCCTGAGCGCCGGTTCGCACACCATTACCGCCAAGACCACCGATGCAGCCGGCAATGTCAGCACCGCCTCCGCCGGATTTGCCGTGGTCATTGACACCAGCGCGACGGTGGCCATCACCAGCGACGTGGCGCAGCTCAAAACCGGCGAGAGCGCGACCATCACCTTCAGCTTCAGCGAAGATCCAGGCGCGGACTTCACCTGGGACGGCACTTCGGGCGACATCGTCGTTACCGGCGGCACGCTGGGCGCCATCTCCGGCTCCGGCCTGACCCGCACGGCGACTTTCACGCCAACACCGGACACCCAGGCAATTGCCAGCATCACGGTCGCCGGTGGCGCCTACACCGACGCGGCCGGCAACAGCAGCACCGCTGGTGACACGCCGGCGCTGGCCATCGATACGCTCGCACCGACCCTGGCCATCACCAGCGATGTGTCCCAGCTCAGGATGGGCGAGACTGCTCACATCACCTTTACCTTCAGCGAAGACCCCGGTGCCAGCTTCACCTGGAACGGCAGCACGGGCGACATCGCCGTCACAGGCGGCACCCTGGGCACCATAAGCGGCTCGGGCCTGATACGCACTGCGACCTTCACGCCTGATGCCGACACCAACGCCGGCACGGCCAGCATCACCGTCACCAGTGGTGCCTACACCGACGCAGCCAGCAACAGCGGCGGCGCGGGCAGCACGCCCTCGCTCAGTTTCGACACGCTTGCCCCGAATGCGCCGTCCGCGCCCGATCTGAGCGCCGGTGACGACAGCGGCCATTCGAACACCGACAACATCACCAGCGCCGCCACGCCCACTTTCACCGGCACAGCCGAAAGCGGCGCGACGGTGACCCTGTATGACACCGACGGCACAAGCGTGCTGGGAACCGGCACCGCCACGGGCGGCAACTGGTCCATCACCAGTGTGACCCTGGGGGAGGGGGTACACACCCTTACCGCCACGGCCACCGATGCTGCAGGCAACTTGTCTGCTGCCTCCACGAGCGCCATCACCATTGACGTCACCGCACCTCACGGAAGTCTTTTTGCTCCGGTTTTCTCAGCGCCGGTGACCAACGATTACGGCCTGAGCAATGCCGGCGGCTGGGCCAGCCCCAGCTTGGCAGACATTGATGGCGACGGAGATCTGGATGCCTTCATCGGCAACCAGGAGGGCAACACGCTGGTGTTTCTCAACACCGGCAGCGCCAGCAGCCCGGCCTTTGATGCGCCCCTCACCAACCCCTACGGCCTGGGCGATGTGGGCTATTACGCCAGCCCCAGCTTTGCCGACATTGATGGTGACGGCGACCTGGATGCCTTCATTGGCGAGCGGTATGGCAACACGCTGGCGTTTCTCAACACCGGCAGCGCCAGCAGTCCGGCCTTTGATGCGCCGGTCACCAACCCCTGGAACCTGAGTGATGTGGACTATTACGCCAGTCCCAGTTTTGCAGACATCGATGGCGACGGTGACCTGGATGCCTTGATGGGCAACCGGGAAGGCAACACGCTGGTGTTTCTCAACACCGGCAGCGCTACCGGCCCGGCCTTTGCCGCGCCTGTCACCAACCCCTATGGCCTGACCAATGTCGGCGCTGATGCCAGCCCCAGCTTTGCCGACATCGACGGTGACGGTGATCTGGATGCCCTGCTTGGCACTGCAGATGGCAACACCGCGGTGTATATCAACATCGCCAGCCCAGTCGCACCTGTTGCTTCGACCACCGTCAACGGTACTTATGGTGTGGGCAGCGTCATCACACTGAGCGTCGTCTTCTCGGAAGGTGTCATCGTGGACACCAGCGGGGGCACGCCTACTCTGAGCCTGGAGACCGGTGCCACCGACCGCCTTGCCAGCTATGCGGGCGGTTCGGGCACCAGTACCCTGACATTTACCTACACCGTGCAGACAGGCGACACTTCAGCCGATCTGGATTTCACCAGCGCCTCCGCCCTGGCCTTGAACGGCGGCACCATTCAGGACGCTGCAGGCAACAACGCCCTCCTGACTTTGGCCGTACCCGGAGCAGCCGGCTCCCTGGCCGCCAACGCAGACCTGGTGATTGATGGCACCGCCCCCACACTGATCATCACCAGCAGCGACAGCAGCCTGGGCAAAGGCGAAACCGCACTCATCACCTTCAGCTTCAGCGAAGACCCCGGTGCCAGCTTCGCCTGGAACGGCAGCACAGGTGATGTAGTGGTCACCGGCGGCACCCTGAGCGCCCTCAGCGGCAGCGGCCTGAGCCGAACCGCCACCTTCACCCCCACCGCAGGCATTGCAGCAGGCACGGCCAGCATCACCGCAGCAGCCAGCAGCTACACCGATGCCGCAGGCAACGACGGCGGCGCGGGCAGCAGTCCCGCCATCAGCTACGACAGCCTGACCGTCATCCTCACCGACAACAGCAGTGACGGGCGGCTGGTCGGCGGCGCAGGCAATGACAGCCTGAGCGGCGCAGGCGGCAATGATCGGCTGGTGGGTCGCACGGGCAATGACCAGCTTGACGGCGGTGACGGCAACGACAGCCTGTTTGGTCAGGATGGCAATGACTCCCTGCAAGGCGGTGCAGACAAAGACCAGCTCAATGGCGGCACAGGTGCCGACACCATGACAGGCGGAGACGGCAACGACTATTTTTATGTTGACAACGCCGGTGACAGCGTCGTCGAAACCGGTACGGATGCCCTGGCAGGCGGTACAGACACCGTGTACAGCTACCTGAGCAGCTACACCCTGACCGGCAACGTCGAGCGCGGCACCATCAAAACCAGCAGTGCAGCCAATCTGACAGGCAACGAGCTGGCCAATGTAATTTATGGCGCAAGTGGAGCGAACCAGCTCAATGGAGCAGCCGGCAATGACTACCTCAGCGGCAAGGCAGGCAACGACACCCTGGCGGGTGGACTTGGCAATGACCGGCTGCTAGGCGGGCAGGGCGCAGATGTGTTTGTCATTGAATCAGGCAGCGGCCGCGATGTGATCACCGACTTTGAATTCGGCGGCACAGACAAAGTCAGGCTGCAAAGCGGCCTCAATGGTTCGGATATCACGGACGGTGCCAGTGCATTGGCGCATGTCAGGGACAGCTATGGCAATGCCACGCTGGATCTGGGCAGCGGCAACCTGCTGGTACTGGTTGGTGTACATACTGCTGATCTGACGGCGGCTGACTTTATGGTGTTTGTCTAAGACTATGTTCACGGTCTATATGCGACCCCATATAGACCGTGAACACGTTCTAAAGCCTTCCGGCAAGGGGGTGAAGGTTACAATTTCTTACAGCTGAAGCTGTCAGGTGTTGTTACTGTTCGTTGCCGGTTTTTTGTGCAGCTGTTTGACCTGGCAGCAGGGTTTTACCAAAACCTGCTGTTGAATCCATGTCGGCATGACCGAGAATGTTCAGCTTCGCATTGATTTGTTGCATTTGCCGTCGTTTTCATGGGGCAAGCGTGCACAGTCTGCTTGTTGCCAATCTTATCCATCCTTACTGACAAAGACGTAACCATGCCTGATACCACCGCCCCGCACGGTGCCTTGTTGTTCACACCTGTTTTCACCACGCCGGTGATCAACCCTTACGGCCTGACAAACGGCTCAAATTACTCCAATGCCAGTTTTGTGGACATTGACAATGACGGTGATCTGGACGCCTTTATTGGCGCAACCGCTGGTGAAACAAGCTTTTACCGCAACACCGGCAGTTCCAGCAGTCCGGCTTTTTCAACTCCTGCAGTCAACCCCTTTGGCCTGCTTGACAACGGTTCGTTTTCCAGCCCCAACTTTGTGGACATTGATGCTGATGGTGATCTGGATGCGCTGATTGGCTTTCGCGACGGGATGATCAGGCTGCAGCTGAACACGGGCACATCCAGCAGCCCCGCGTTCAGCACCACCGCTGCCACCGACCCTTTTGGCCTCAGTGATGCGGGCAATTCAGCCATGCCTGCTTTTGCAGATATTGATGCTGACGGCGACCTGGACGCGTTTGTAGGCAATGGTGATGGCGATACGCTGGTTTTTCTGAACACGGGTTCAGCTGGCAGCCCGGCTTTTGCGACAGCGCTGACCAATCCCTATGGACTCAGCGACATAGGCGACTACGCCAATGTCAATCTTGCAGACATTGACGCCGATGGTGACCTGGATGCCTTTATTGGAGAGTTTCTGGGTAACACCTTATTTTTCCGGAACACCGGCACGGCCAGCAGTCCGGCTTTTGCCACGTCTGTGCTGAACCCTTTTGGCTTGGTCGATGTGGGTTCGTCAGCCAGCGCCAATTTTGTGGACATTGATGGTGATGGTGATCTGGATGCCCTGTTGGGCCAGCGTTTTGGCAATACCCTGGTGTTCCTCAACAGTGCCAACCCGGTGGCACCGGTCACCACCACCAATGGCAATGGCACCTATGCCATTGGCAGCAGCATCACCCTGCAGATCGCCTTCAGTGAAAGCGTCATTGTCAACACCGCAGGCGGCACGCCCACACTGGCGCTTTCAAGCGGTGGTTCTGCGACCTTCACCGGAGGCAGCGGCAGCAGCATCCTGACATTCAGCTACACCGTGCAGGCGGGCCACAGTTCAGCCGATCTGGACTACACCAGCACCTCCGCCCTGAGCCTGAACGGTGCCACCATCCGGGACGCCGCAGGCAACAACGCCATTCTGACCCTCGCTTCGCCCGGCACGGCAGGTTCACTGGGTGCCAATGCCGCGCTGGTCATAGACGGCATCGCCCCGACCCTGAGCATCACCAGCGGCGTCAGCACCCTGAAAGTCGGCGAAACAGCAGAGATCACCTTTACCTTCAGCGAAGACCCTGGTG
>JAZKIK010000205.1:0-1847 GCA_040384925.1 Pseudomonadota bacterium
TTGGCGAAGCAAAAGAAAGTGACTCGCCGCCGGGCGACTCCCGGCCAGCAGCCTCAGCCGCACCAGCCGCGACATAAATAGCCAACAATGTCCTCTGAACTGCGCAACCCCAATTACCTTAAAAATCCAAATCTCAAGCCGCAGCGGCCGCCTTCCGAATCTCCCCCACATGCAAACCCTGCGCAACATGCCGCGCCTGCCGCTGCACACCAGCCTTGCCAGCAACGGAAGGCAAAGCCAGCCGCTCGGCCCCCAGCAACTCCGCCAGACAGGCCGGTCGGCCCCGCGCCCCGCTGGCCCGGTAATCCGCCACTAGCGCCGCCCGAACTTCATCGCCAGACAGGCCACGCACAGCCGTCAGGTGCTCAAACAGCAAATCGTGCAGCTTTTCCAGCGCAAATTCGTGCGTCTTGCCAGTCGTCAGCCACAACCAGTCACTGAAGGTGAGGAAGTGATCAAAAGCCGAACCAGGCTCCAGCAAAAGCTTCAGGCCCGCAGCAAAACGCCCTGAATTCGCCACCATTTCCCAATACCGCGCAAAACGCTTGATACGCTGCATGGTTATGAAATCAACCGTCGAGTTCTGCAAAATCGTGTAGGGGGTTTGCGGGTCATACACCATTGCGAAGTCACTTGTGTGCCGGGTAATCGGCGTGCCGCGCAGGCGTTTGAGCACACCAAACTGGATCTCATGCGGGCCCAGGGCATACAGCCGGTCAAAACCTTCACCAAAACTGACCAGCGTTTCACCAGGCAGGCCAAAAATCAGGTCGGCATGCACATGCGCCTGGCTGTGGCTGACCAGCCAGCGCAGGTTGTCAGCGGTTTTGATGTTGTCTTGCCTGCGTGAAATGCGCTGCTGCACCTCGGGGTTAAAACTCTGTATGCCGACTTCAAACTGCAGTGACCCGGCCGGAAACTGCGCTATCAAGGCCTTGAGCCTGTCTGGCAGGCTGTCAGGCACCACTTCAAAATGCACAAAAATATCGGGCGTCGTTTGAATGCGATCTATGAAAAACTGCAGAATCCGCACCGAAAAATCGACCTTCAGGTTAAAGGTGCGATCCACAAACTTGAAGTTGCGTGCGCCGCGCTGGTACAAAACCTCCATCTCGGCCATGAAGCGGTCCAGATCAAAAGCCCAGGCGGTTTTGTCGAGTGAACTCAGACAGAATTCGCATTTGAACGGGCAGCCGCGCGACGCCTCTACGTACAGCAGGCGTCTGGCCAGATCTTCATCGGTGTATTCGTCATAAGGCAAGGCCAGCGCCTCCAGCGCGGGTTGCTCGCCAACAATCACTTTCATCAGCGGTTTGGGTCCATCCAGCAGCGCACGGCAAAGTTTTGGAAAACTCACATCACCCCAGCCCGTGACGATGTGGTCGGCAAGGCGGCAGATGTCTTGGCTGTCGGTCTCAAAACTCACCTCCGGCCCGCCCAGCACAATCTTGATGTCAGGCCGTAGCGCCTTGATCAGCCGCACCACATGCGTGGTTTCGACCACATTCCATATATAGATGCCCAGCGCTATCACCTGCGGCGACAAGGCCAGCAAGTCTTCAACAATCTGCGTGGGCCGCTGCTGGATCACAAACTCCCGAAGCTGCGTCTGTGCCCGCAAACCCGGCCCGCCATGCAAGTCCATATTCGCCAGCAAGCAACGCAAACCCAGCGATGCGTGAATGTATTTGGCATTGAGGGTGGCGAGGACAATGGGGCTGGTGGCTGGAGAGGAGGAAAGCATGCGGGTATTGTGAGTCACAGTCCAATGGAAGCGACAGGCTGTCAACAAATGATCATTTGTTGACGATCGTACCGCATTGTAGCTACAATGCAGCTACTAAAAC
>JAZKIK010000206.1:0-1033 GCA_040384925.1 Pseudomonadota bacterium
GCAGGGGCCGCGGGTCCGGCTTCGCCGGCCCGCAGGCGCAGCGGCCCCCTCGGGGGGCAGGAAGCGACACGAAGTGCGCGACCGTGGGGGCTATTTTCAAGCAGGGGCCACGGATCTGGCTCCGCCAGTCCGCAGGCGCAGCGGCCCCCTCGGGGGGCAGGGCGCTACACGCAGTGAGCAACCGTGGGGGCCCTTATGAAACTACACGTCCGGCACATCACTGACTACCGTTACAGCGAGCCTTTGCGTTACGCACTGCAAACACTGTGGCTTACTCCGCAATCCAGCGCGGCGCAGACTGTCAATTTCTGGAGCGTCGGCGCTCCAGAAAAATTGTTTGAACAAAAAGACGCTTTTGGCAACACCATCAGGTCCTACACCTTTGTCGGCACTGACGCAGACAATGTCCGCTGGAGTCTGGTCAATGCTGCCGGGGATGTGCAAACCTGGGGTGTGGCGCAGTTCACTGACCCCGAGACCTTGCCGCACCCCTATTTCTTTTTGCGTGCCACGCATCTCGCGGAACCGCATTGGGAACTGGCAGGGTTTGGCCGGCGTTTCATTTCACAAAGCACGGACGGAAAAGCTGACCTGCAAGCTCTTTTGTCCCTTAGTGCAGGTGTGGCAAGCATGGTCAGTTATCAGAAAAACAGTACCAATGTCACTACAACGGCGCTCGAGGCTTTTAAGGCGGGTGCCGGTGTCTGCCAGGATCAGGCCCATGTGATGGTGGCGATCTGCCGCAGCCTGGGTTACCCGGCGCGTTATGTCAGCGGCTATTTTTATGCAGCCAACGAGCCAGATCTGGCGAGCCATGCCTGGGTCGATGTGTGCCTGGATGTGCATTCCAGGCGCTGGGTCAGTATTGATGTCACCCACCACTGCCTGATTGACGAGCGCCACGTCCGGCTCGCCATGGGCACTGATTACAACGCCTGCCCACCGAGCAAGGGGGTACGGCAGGGTGGAGGCCAGGAGTCCATGACGGTCAGCATCACCAGTGTCTCGATGCTGCGGCTGACCGGGATGCGGT
>JAZKIK010000206.1:1043-2385 GCA_040384925.1 Pseudomonadota bacterium
CACCGATTACAACGCCTGTCCGCCCAGCAAGGGCGTAAGGCAAGGTGGCGGCAAAGAGTCAATGACCGTCAATATCACTATTGAACCGGTTTGAAATACTGATTCCATTTTCAGACCAATCGTGAACGCTGAGGCGAAGCGAAGACAGTACAAACGCAAGGTAGGCGAAGCCGACACGGCGCATAGTTGAACTGGAAATGAACTCAGCCTGGCGTTTGCCTTGAGGTGCAGCCGCCGCCCGGCCTGTTTTTCATGAGCTTGTTGAACTGCATCCTGATTTTCCAAACCGCGCGAGTACATCGGGCTGGAAATACTGATGGTTGAATGGACTGCTGCCATGTGTCGTCATCGGCACCACCTTCAGTCCTGTGGCACCAGTGACATTCACAAAGAGGGTGAAAGCGCCAAACAAGCGCCAAACACGAAGAGTCTGAGTGTTATTTGGCTGCAGCGCTGGCAGCGGCGGCAGGTGCAGCGGCGGCGGCACTGCTGGCAGCAGGCTTGGCTACCGTAGCAGTCGCTGCCGGTTTGTCAGTCACGGCATTGGTTGCCCTGTTGACAGCGGCCGTAGCAGCCTTGCCAGGCAATTCTGTGGCAGCCTTGAGGGTGGCGTTATTGTTGACTGTATTCGTAGCTGCGGCATTGGCGTTGATGGCCGCATTTGTTGCAGCCGCAGCCACGCTGCTGGCCGCCCGGGCCGCAGATTGCACGGCACTTTCGACGCCCACACCGACTGACTGCATGACATTGGCGGCATCTTCTGCCGTGATCTTGGAAGCTGCTTCGGCAGCCGTACCGGCGGCCTCTTTTGCCTTGATATCCAGGCCCCGGTCTTGCAGAAGTGCAAAGCCACTGGAGATGATGAATGCCATGCCCGTTAGCGCAAATATCGGACCGGTGAAGATGTTGATGGAACCCAGGGCAAATGGAACCATGGCGGCTACAAAAGAGGCACCCGTTGAAAAACCAAGTCCTTTGAGCGAAAAATACATGACAAGACCCAGAACGATTGCCTTGCCAAACCTCAAACCTAAATGGACGGCTAGATTGATTAAATCCTGCATGCGTAGCTCCTCAAAAACTGTATGTAAACCCGGACTTCAAAAACAAAGCGCCATCCGGCCATCCTCTGATGATAAAGCCTTCTCAAAAGATATCGGGTATCCACTCTTTATTTTTCAGTGGATTGTGTAAGGCGAGCAAATCTCCGGTGCCTGTACTGTGCGTCTTCATGGCCCTCTGGCGCGGCGCTCTGCCACTTCCCGGCCCAGTTCAATCACTGCCATGGCGTAGTAGCTGCTCCAGTTGTAACGTGTGATAACGTAAAAGTTTTCTGTGCCAG
>JAZKIK010000207.1:0-4013 GCA_040384925.1 Pseudomonadota bacterium
CACAAAAACCCAGGCCCTGATTGCTGCCGGTGACATCGCGGGCGCCGAGTCTGCGCTGGTGGAACTGGCCGATACCGAAGGTGATGCCGCGCTGATGGTGGTGCTGGAGCAATTGCCCGCCAAGGACATCCTGGCCGTGATCCGCGAATATGACAACTCCAAGGAATCGGTCATCAACCTGCTGGTGACACCGCAAATTTTTGCGCGCGCCGTGGTGATTGAAAAGCAATACAAGGATTTGACGCGTACCCATTTGCGCGGAATGATCAATTCGGTGATTTTTCGCGACGATGCCGACCCGCTTGAGTTTCTGACGGCCATGGGCGACCTCGAAGGCGGCAGCGAGGCGCTGGCTGATTATTTTTCTGACCAGTGGAGCCGAGTCGAGGCCTTTGCCCGCAGCGGCACCTTTGATGCAATGGAAGACCATGGCGAAATGCTCTCGCAGTCTGCCTTGCTGGCCACGGCTTACGCCAAACCCAAGCTGGAGCAGGACGAAGTGGCCGACCAGGACTGGATGGAACTGGCCTGGATTCTGCGCTACCAGATCCCCGAGCTCTTCATAGAAATGCTGATGGTGCTGCGCGCCAAGGCCAGTGCCTTTGAAGCCGCTTTTGGCGACGAGGATGAGGATGACGAAGAAGACGATGGCAAGGTTGAAACCGGCGACACCGATCGCGGCAAGGCCACACCAAGCGCACGCGAGTCGGATGAGGAATCGGCGATTTAAACCGGCTTTACATTGATGCCCATAAATCAGCCGTCATCCGCCTCTGTTTCAGTCTATGACGCGAGACCATTTTTCGAAAAAGCGCTGCAGTTTGGCGTAAAAAACGGAATCATCGACCAGCCCCGGCTGGACGCCATTTGCACCGATGCGCCCAAGGGCATGGTGCAGATTGCACGTTATTTTGGCAGTGAGTTCTTGCGCCCCGAGCTTGAAAAAGCCAGGGAGCGCATCGTGAATCTGGTCAGCCTGTACCTGGAGTCCAGCACCGGCGGTGACCTGCAGCAGGCTGCCGAATCGCTGCGTGACTATTCGTTCATGTCACGCTCCAAGGGCGGCTCGGACATGCTCAAGGCCCTGATTGCCATGCCGCAAAACAGCCATTTCGGCATGAGTGAGCGCCGGGGTTTTACCGATGCGCATATTCCGCTGCTGGCCAAGTGGTCGCTGCGCAGCCTGGCCGACTACCAGGCCGAACTGGCCCAGCGCAGCCAGGTCGCACAGGTCATGGATGCTGCCATCTGGCTGGCCGACCAGCTTGGAATGGACAGCGCCGAGCTGGAAGAAGCCGGCAAGGACGCAGAAGCCGTGATTCGCACCGCTCTTCTGGTGATGGCCGCAGGCCGCACCGAAATGCCGGACTGGGTTGCTTTTGACAAGCTGGTTCTTGGTTTGCGCAAAAAATATGCCGTACCTGCCGTACCTGCCGTACCTGCCGCGCCTGAAAAGGCCAGATCCGAAGCCGCTGAAAAACGCAAGGGCAGGGCGGTGGCCAAGCCGGTAAATACCGGTTTCAGCATCACCATTCCGGGCGACCTGCCGGAAAACCTGCGCGCCACAGTGGAGGCCGCACGGCAGTCCATCATGGTCGATCTGCCGAAAATTCTTGATGCGGCTTTGCCCGTCAGGCAGCTTTTTGACCAGACACCGGCATTCATGGGCCGTTACTTCTGGATTGATGACGGATTGAACGAGGTCAGCCACCACGACCGCCTGGCCTCTGCCGCCTGGAACAAGGTGACCGGTGGCAATACCGATGACGGCTCCCTGCTGACCCTGTTTTTGTCTGTGGCCGCATCGGCACCACCCAAAACCATACTGACGGAAAAAAACGCGGCAGCACTGATACGCAAGATCCAGAAGTCAGGTTTTCAGCCAGAGCTTGCCGAAAGCTACATTCAGGACCACGCGCCGGTTCAATACCAGGACGACTATCTGCAGTTGTGGGAAGCCTTTGTCGATGAAGCCGGCTCAGTGCTGCAAAGCGATTCAGTCAGTGCCTTCAACGATGCACTGAGCTTGCTACGGCGTGAGTGCAACGTCAAACAGGCTTGATGCAGCTTTGTTTGCCGGCCTGTACTCTTCCTGTTGCACCAGCGCATATTCAACAGCCAGGCGCAGCATGGTGGGTGTGACGTAACGGCGGTGTACATGGTCAATGGCCCACATGTAGAAGCGGCCAAACGGGTTTTTGCAATGAACCCGGGTGCCCAGCATCACATCAACATGGTGTTTGCCTGTGATCTCCACACTCACACAAGACCTGAACAGCAGGTGTTTGTCATTGGCACCGAGCACCACCTGCGCCCTGGTGTCGGCTGCGTTGATGTTCTGGTCAAGAACCGGGTAGCGGTTTTTGAACAGATTGCTTTTGTCAGGTGACAGCAACGATGACACCGGGCAGCCCAAAGGCGAGGTGCGCAGTCCCAGCGGCCTGACCAGCAGGTTTCTGATTTGCATCAGCCTGGCAACGCCGCTGGGCGCATTGAGCATAAAACCCTCTAGAACAGCGGCCAGCAGACTGGATGCATGGGCGTGTTCAAAGTTGGTACCCGTCACGCGTATACAAAAGGTGTCGTCATGATGGATGCGTACATCGCCGAGGTGTTGGCGCAGCAGTGAATCGGCTGGCGGCGCGTCAAGTTCCTTCACCTTGCGTGCAGTTCCTGCATATGACAGATAGCCGCTTGGAGCCCTCCATGACGCCCAGGTGCCCCGCAAAACACCCGCTGCACAGCGCACCGTGTTGCAGACAAGGCGATGAAAAGTGCCTGGCGGCGCATCCATCGACAAGGCGGTGACTGGCACGGCGCTGGATTGAAAGCTGCTGGATTGCAGCAATGCCGACACTTCATCAGGCAGCAGTTCGGTCAGCGCCGGAATGCTTGCGTCATTGGCCAGCACCTTTTGTTTCAGGGTTTCGGACAGGTCGCCACCCAGTTCGTTGGTGTGGCATGAAAGGGCAAAAAACACCGGATGCGGCGAATGTTGTGACAGCGGCGCAAACTGATGCCAGGTTTCCCCGCCAAAGCGCACGGTAAACATACAGTCGGGCGGTATGTTGATGAATCTGAGCGCCCTGACGAAGTTTTGCGGGTCTTCTGCCAGTTGCTGATCTGAAGCGCTGGAAAAACGCAGCTGCGCACCGCCGCTGCCCGATACTGCCGTGAAAACACGATGGCCGGCGTGGCGGTGAAAAGGGTGGCCTTTGGGGCCGACCACAAATGAATAAAGCGAGGTGGCATCACCTTTGGCAAAGTCTGTGCCGCCCAGTCTGGCGGAAGGCTCATCAAGTTCATCCACAAACTCGGCATGTTGCCGCTGCCTCGATGCGACGCTTGCAAACAGGTGGTTGCCAGCGCCATGTCCGATCTGGGCGATCAGCGACACCTCTACCGCCAGGCCGCCGGACTCCGATGGAATGCGGGTGGACGGAAATGTTTCAACAACTCGGCTCGGATTCAGCATCAGCCTTCCTTTGTTTTGGGGTTTTCAAGCCTTGCAATGGCGCTTGACTCGCGTTTGAGGGGACGGGCGACCGGACACAACTCGAATGCATAGCCTGTGAGGCTGTTGACCAGGCTGTCGGCGTTGAGTTTGTATAAAACAAACTGGCCCTTGCGTTCGCTGGTCACCAGCTCGGCATTTTCAAGAACCGACAAGTGGCGTGAAATGGCGGGGGCACTCATCGAAAAACGCTCGGCCAGTTCGGAGGTGCTGAGTTCCCGCTCTGTCAGATAAGCCAATATCTGCCGTCTTGGCCCGGAAGCCAGGGCTTCAAAAATCTTGTCGAGTGATGCGGTCATTGATTTATTTGCTTATTAACTAATTTGTTAATAATTGTGCCTTCAAATCAGACGAGAGTCAAATCTGGCAGGATGAAAAGGCATAAAAAAACCCGCCGAAGCGGGTTTTGCGTGCTGGCCAGGCCAGCGTAGAGGCAAGGCTCTGATTATTTCTTGGCTGCGCTTGCAGCTGGTTTGGCGGCAGATGCTGCTGGGGTGGC
>JAZKIK010000208.1:0-7862 GCA_040384925.1 Pseudomonadota bacterium
AGGCGCTTCGGGCCAAACCGGCTTGTGCCTGGTTTGAAGGGAGGCTTTTTTGGCTGAAAACGATTATGTCATTCGAGTGCTTGACTCGCCGCTGGACATCAGCGCGACCGACTGGAACTTCTTGCTGGCGCTGCAAAACCCAGGCGAAGCCCTGAACCCCTTTATGCGGCATGAATACCTGGCCGCCATGCACCAGAGTGGCAGCGCCACACCCAAAACCGGCTGGACGCCCCGTTTTGTGACCTTGTGGGACGGCCATACCCTGGCCGCAGCCTGTGCGTTATATCTGAAAGACCATTCGTATGGCGAGTACGTTTTTGACTGGGCCTGGGCCAATGCCTACCAGCAGCACGGCCTGCCTTATTACCCCAAGGCGCTGGTAGCCGCACCTTTTACACCTGTGCCTGGCGCGCGGCTGCTTGCGCGCAATGCCAGCGAGCGCACTTTGCTGGTCAAGGCGCTGATTGCCTGGTGTGAAGACGAAAAACTTTCTTCACTTCATCTGTTGTTTGCGGCAGACCAGGATGTCATGGCGTGTGAAGAAGCCGGCCTGATGCTGCGCCACACGGTCCAGTTTCACTGGACAGCTCGCACTTCTGACGCGACTCCAGACACAGGCTGCGCACCAGGCTGGCGAGATTTCGACGATTTTTTAATGTCCTTGAGCCAGGAAAAGCGAAAAAAAATCCGCCAGGAACGCCGCAAGGTCGCAGATGCGGGTATTAGCTTTCGCTGGTCGCTAGGCAAAAACATCAGTGATGCTGATTGGGATTTTTTCTACGCCTGTTATGAACGCACTTATTACGAACACGGCAACGCACCTTATCTGAGCCGCGACTTTTTTCAGCGCATGCAGCACACCATGCCTGAAAACTGGCTGCTGTTTGTGGCAGAACACACCGACGAGGGTGGTGGCAAACAGGCGATAGCTGCTAGTTTGATAGCAGTCAGCCCCTTGCCGACAGGTGCAACAAGCCAGCTTGATAGCCAAAGACTGAATTTGACAGCCTATGGCCGTTATTGGGGCGCGCTGGCCAGGGTCGATTGCCTTCACTTTGAAGCCTGTTATTACCAGCCGCTGCAATGGTGTATTGAGCATGGTTTCCAGCGTTTTGAAGGCGGTGCCCAGGGAGAACACAAGATGGCCAGGGCCTTGCTCCCGGTCAAAACCACGAGCGCACACTGGTTGGCGCATCCTTCATTTGCCGATGCAGTCGAGCGTTTTCTGGAACGTGAAGGCGCAGGCATCAACAGTTATATGGAAGACCTTGAAAAGCGCAGTCCGTTTAAACAGCCTGGATTGGCAAAAGCGCCGATCTGATGCATAAAAATCATTTCGAAACATTTTGAGACTGGCACGTAAGACAATTGAGCAAATCCACAGCAAAATACTGTACATAAAACCATATTTCTCTTGACCATGCGAGTAACCAGCGTCAGCGTGCCAGCCGCAATTTCAGAGCTTTCTTCTGCGCAATCGACTGATTCGCCGGAGTCCGAGCTGATACAGCCTGCTGCTGACAGCCCGGCCCCGCTGACCCGTATCCACGCCAGGCGCCTGCGCGAGATTTACCGTTCTGCAGGCTGGCCTTGCCACGATGTGATTGAAATTGACCTGCTGGCTGCTGGTTTGCTGCAGCGGGTTGCCAGTCCGTCAGGCCATGAAACTTTGCGTGTGACCGATGAAGGGCTGCAATTTCTGGCCGCCACCTTGAGCAAAAACCGCTCTGCACTGTCTAAGCATGAAGCGCTGGTGGAACTGGTCGCCAATGAAATGTTACGCGCCGGTCGCGTCACCTGGCGTGGTTTGGGTCTGCGGGCGCAGCTGCCGCCTGTGGGCGAAGGCGGTCCGGTACGCTGGTGCATGGCCAGGCCGGATGTGTTTTCAATCCGCAACACCACAGTGCAGGAATATGTGGACCCCATCGTGCATGAGATCAAGGTTCACCGCTCTGACCTGTTGGGTGACTTGCGCCGCCCTGACAAACGTGCGGCTTACCTCGATCTGGGTGGTGAATGCTGGTATGTGCTGGGTTGTGATGCCCGCGGCAGACCGATTGCCGCTGCCGATGAAGTGCCAACCGAATGTGGCGTGATGATTTTTGAAAACCAGCGCCTGGTGGTTGCCCGCGCGGCACCCCGGCAACACCGCCTGGCCTTGCCCTTTGGTGTATGGATGGCGCTGGCCAAGGCTACACCGCTGCCTGGCCTCAGTGAAGAGGAGCAAGGTTTGCTGGCAGACCTGGACACCGGTACACGCTCCGATAGAGTCCTGCAGCCAGTACAGACCGGGGAGCCGGAAATAGTCAGAACCCGCGTCAAGTCCAGCGAAGAAGCCTGATGCGAAGCTGGTTGCTGTCATTGCGGCCCGGTCTTGAGTCACCTACATGACAAGGCAGCAAGACAGGCTATCTGCGCTGCCGTTCCAATACTATGTTATTGATAGCTGTAAACGATTGCCAGACAAGCGAAATGGCATGAGCTTGCGTTAAATTTTGGATTTTTTGGCGCTTTTGATGACCACGGCAAACCCCAATGCCACAAACCCGGCGGCTCGGTTAAGGTCTGCGTCATAAATAAAACGGAGACAACAAGCAATGAAATCGCTGACTGGGCTGGATGCCACTTTTTTATATCTTGAAACACCTGAAATGCCCATGCATGTGGGTTCCTTCAATCTTTGTGAGTTGCCTGTTGGCTTCAAAGGTAGTTTTCATAAGGAGGTGACGCGGCATATTGCCAAACGCATGCATCTGGCACCGGTTTTCAGCCGCAAGCTGGTGTTCATGCCGCTTGATCTGGGCCATCCGCTGTGGGTCGAGGCGGATGAAGTGGACATTGGTTTTCATATTCGGCGGGCTGATTCGGCCAAAAAGGGCTCGGCACCCATGACTTTGCTGGAGGCCCACCAGCTTTGCGCGCAGTTGCATGGCGAGTTGATTGACCGCAACTTTCCACTCTGGGAGTTTTATGTTTTTGACCGCATCAAGCTGCCTGAGGAGCAAGGCGGCAAGGTGGTGGCGGGTTTTTTCTCGAAAATCCACCATGCGGCGCTGGACGGCAAGGGCGGCGTGATGCTGGCCAACGCCATGCTGGATCTGGGCCCCCTGCCGCGCGAGGTGGCACCACCGGACCCAGGGCGCAAACGCAAACTGGAGTCTGAGCTCAAAATCGGCAAGATGATTGGTTCGGTGTTTTCAAGCTCACTGGGCCAACTGGTCAAGGCGGCCAAGGCGCTTCCTGCAGCGGCCAGTACCTTTGGCAGCACGCTGGCACGCCAGTCCATGGACAAGTCGGCCAGCGGCATCAAAAAAGCCAGGCTGCCCATGCGGCTGGCACCACAAACACCTTTTAATGCCGGTATTACTTCGGGCCGGGTGTTTGTGACGGCCACAGTGCCACTGGCTGAATGCAAGGCCATGGGCAAGGCTGTGGGTGGCTCGTTCAACGACATCGTTTTGTGGATTTGCTCCACCGCGCTGCGCAATTACCTGCTGCAACACCACAGCCTGCCTAAAAAGACACTGGTGGCGGCCATGCCGGTGTCGCTGCGTGAAAGCGGTGCATCTGATGCAAAAGAGCTGGGCAACCAGGTCAGCATGAGTCTGGTGGAACTGGGTACCCACCTTGCGCACCCGATCAAACGAATGAATGCCATCATGGCGTCCACCACCAAGGTCAAGGAGTCGATGCAGGGCGGCCTGAAAGACCTGCTGCCGACTGATTACCCCTCGTTGCTGGCACCCTGGCTGGTGGGTGGTGCGGCCAAAATGGCATTGAATGCCTTTGGCAAAAGTGGCATTGCCGACCGCCTGCCACTGATGGCAAACCTGGCGATATCGAATGTGCCTGGCCCGCCTGTGCCGCTGTATCTGGCCGGTGCGCAGTTTTTGAGTTTTCACCCGCTGTCCATCATTTTGCACGGGCTGGCGCTGAACATCACGATACAGACTTATGCAGGACATGTTGATTTCGGCATCATTGCTGACCAGAAAGCCTTGCCACACGCCAGCGATCTGGCCAAGGCGATTGAAGCGGCTTTCAGCGAAGCCCAGGCTTTGATGAGTCTGCAGGACAACAAGGCAGCCGCAAAACCGTTGCCGGAGGCCGGCAAAGCGCCTGCCAGGAAAACGATTGCTGCGGCGGTCAGTGATGCCGCCAAAACGCCCAAAATCCCGGTAAAAACCCGCAAGACCCTTGTCCCGCAGGCGACGAAATCGGCGAACTTAGAGAAGCCTCCCTCGATCAGACGAATCCGCCGGGCTGATACTGGCTCTGCATCCCCACTCCAACAGACCGAAACATCCAGAACATCAAACCATGGCCAGTCAGACCTCACCGCAGCGCCCCAAAAACCAGCCCGGCGCAAAGCCGCTGCCAGAAAGCCCGCAGATCAATGACGTACCGCCGCCCAATGCCTGGTTGCTGGCTCTGGAGTTACGGGCGTTTTGGGAATTTGGCGCGCTGCTGCCTTCATGGCCGCTGCTGGCCAAGGCACCCGAGGGTGATGGCCATGCGGTGATGGTGTTCCCCGGTTTGTCTAGCAACGATGTATCGACCGTGCCGCTTCGCCACTATCTGCAGCGCCAAGGTTACAGCCCCTGGGGTTGGGAGCAGGGTTTTAACTTTGGCCCGCGCGCCGGTGTGCTGGAAGAAGCCAGGGACAAGCTGGTTCGCACATTTGAAACCACTGGTCGCAAGCTCAGCCTGATTGGCTGGAGCCTGGGTGGTGTGTATGCACGTGAGCTGGCCAAGGAGTTGCCGCACATGGTGCGCAGTGTCATCACCCTGGGTACACCGTTTGCCGGCTCGCACCGTTCGACCAATGCCTGGCGGGTTTACCAGTTGACCAGCGGCCGCGACATCGAACGTGAGGCTGAAAACTACAACCTGCCCGCTGCGCCACCAGTGCCCACAACCAGCATTTATTCACGCAGCGACGGAGTGGTGGCGTGGCAGGCCAGCATCCAGGCACCAGACCGTAGCAATTTGCAGACTGAAAACATCGAGGTGCTGGCCAGTCACATCGGACTGGGTGTCAATCCCAGCGCCTGGTGGGCCATTGCCGACCGCCTGGCCCAGCCTGAAGGTCAGTGGCAGCCGTTTGAGCGCAAAGGAGGTGTGCTGGGCATCAAGGGCCTGATCTTTCCGGAGCAGGTTGAGGCGCGACGGGCGTATTGAGCACTTGCTGCTCGAACATCAAAGCAGCAACATCACCCGAATCATCTCCAGCGCCCTGCGGTGCCGGGTTTTGACTGTGCCCATTGGGAGTTTTAACTCGGCACCGATTTCGGCGAAGGTCATGTCTTCGCGGTAGATCATGTGCATCAGGTGACAAAACCGCTGCGGCAGGCGGTCAATCAACTTGTCGATCGCGCGTGCGTCGGTGGCCAGGCCTGCATAGTCGGTGACCACGGTTTCAAGCGGTGCAGCAACCGACTCCAGCAAGGCCAGTTGTGACACACGGATATTGCCACCGCCGCTGGACAGATTTTTGTTCTCGATATCCAGCACCACATTGAGAGCGCAGTTGCGTGCAATCGTCAAAAACCAGGCAAACGGGCTCCCAGCGGACGGATCGTAGGTTTTTGCGCCACGCCACAGGCGCAAATAGGTTTCCTGAACAACATCCTCGATATGTGGCGCGTCGCGCAGCAGGGCTGAGGCAATCTGCCTGGCATCGGCCAAAGTGTCTTCATAAAACGCTGAAAATGCGACGCGGTCGCCATCGGCAATTTTTTCAAGCAGGACAAGCTGCCGGGCTATGCGTTGCTGGCGAGGCCCGGCTTCACTCATGTAGCCTTTTCATGCCGCCTGTACCAGGCCAGCGTGTTGGTCAGCGCTTCCAGCATGGAAGTGGGTTTTTGCTGCAGGCGGTTTTGCAGGTCACTTCCGTCGAGAATGTAGTTTTGTCCATACATGTAATACCGTGAAAATGCTTCGCGCGCCGTGCGGTCAAATGCGCAATGAAGAAAAAGTTCGGCCCGACCGAGCTGGGTGGTCCTGATATTTTGCCCGAAGGCGTGGCGCAAAAAGCCGGAAAATTGCGACGGTGTGAGGGGGCCAAGTTGCGGTGCAATCCAGTCACGACCCCAGAACTCGGGTTTGTTGGCTTGGTAAGCCAGTAAAACCAGGGTTTCACCAAAGTCATCGATGTAGTTAAAACTGCGTGAAGCTTCAGCGTTACCCACCAGCCAGGCGCGTTTGCCGCGCAAGACCGAGCGGAAAACCGCTTCACCGAGCACACCGGATGTCACGCCTGGGCCAAATGAATCACCGGCCCGCACCAGTGAAAACTGCAGGCCATGGGTGCTGCGCATGGCAAAAAGTCCGGCTGCCACTTTGGCCATGACACGCCCGCGCCGGGTGGTGGGTGCAACCGGATGGCGATTGGTAATGACGGCTGCCCAGGGTTGGCCAACGGCCTCCGTGCTTTGTGGCATCAGCAAGGGTACCTTGAGTTCAGCCGCCGCTTTTGCCAGCGCAACAGTCAGCTCGGCGTAGTCATGCTCCCATTTTGCATTCTGCGGCTGGGCGCAATGGTATACCGCCGTTGCACCGTCCAGCCAGGGCCGCAGAGCCTTGACGTCAGTGGCGTCAGCGATGGCGTGGGTGCTGGTTCCGGGTGTGGGCCGTGATGGCAGGCTGCGGCTGATGAATTGCGCACTGATACCCCGACGCAACAAGGCACGGGCAACCGCGCGGCCGACCGGGCCGGTGCCCACAATCAGGTGGCGCTGGACGGCAACTGCATCACCAATCGGAATGTCAATCGACCTCTGCGGCTGCCGTGCGCTACTCACTGGCGTACTGGCCGTGTAACGACCGGTTCTGATGAAGGACCGCAGGGAGTTGAAAGACAAGGTGCTCATAGACCTATCTACCGAAAAAGCCATGTTTCGGTTCAGATTTATGTGAAATAAATTGAATGCGGCAAGATGGCGGTTTTATGCGTGCGGGTTTACCCTTTATTGTCGTCTGCTTTATGTAATCAAAAATACTTCACTATTCTTTTTATAGCAAACTATGCCACCTGTACATGCGCAGAAGCCTGATTTTCCTTAGACAGTGCAAAAAATAGCGCCAGACAAACCCCGAGGTCTGTTTGGCGCCGTTTTTGTCCGGATCGCTGAATCTGGCCAGAGTCCGCGCCAAAGCGGACTCTGGGATTCAGGAAAAACTCAGGTAATTAATCTCAGGCCTTGTCTTCGGCCAGTGATTTTGCGTAGTTGGCAATGCCGTCTGCCACTTCCTTGACGGCAGCTTCAGGGCCTTCCCAGCCTTCAACCTTGACCCATTTGCCGGGTTCGAGGTCTTTGTAATGCTCAAAAAAGTGGGCAATGGTTTTCAGGCGCAGCGGATTCAGGTCTTCAGGCTTTTGCCACTGGGTGTAGAGCGAGCATTTTTTGTCGATGGGCACGGCCAGCACCTTGCCATCTTCACCGGCTTCGTCGGTCATTTTAAGAATGCCAATGGCACGGCAGGTCACGACCACGCCAGGGAACAGGGGTACAGGCGTGATGACCAGCACGTCAACCGGGTCGCCGTCACCGCTCAGGGTTTGTGGCACATAACCGTAGTTGGTCGGGTACAGCATGGACGTGCTCATGAAACGATCCACAAAAATCGCGCCAGATTCCTTGTCCACCTCGTACTTGATCGGGTCAGCGTTCATCGGGATTTCAATGATCACGTTGAATTCAGCGGGAGCTTTTTTACCGGGGGTAACTTTGTCTAGGGACATGGTCTCTTCAGGTTTTTAAAAATGAGGGTGAAAAGGACGGAGAAACTGGTGTCAATTTCTGCACGGATTGGCCGGACCGGATTGCCCACTTGTGGTCGGCTTGCAGATCGGGATTTAC
>JAZKIK010000209.1:0-2373 GCA_040384925.1 Pseudomonadota bacterium
GCGGCCCCCTCGGGGGGCAGGGAGCTACACGAAGTGAGCGACCGTGGGGGCTATACCTCGCGCCTTAATGCCGGGAACAGAATCACATCCCGAATGCTCGGGCTGTTGGTCAGCAGCATCATCAGCCGGTCTATGCCAACGCCGCAGCCGCCTGTGGGGGGCATGCCGTATTCGAGGGCGCGTACAAAGTCGTGGTCGTAAAACATGGCTTCGTCGTCGCCGCTGTCCTTGGCTTCAACCTGGGCATTGAAGCGGGCGGCCTGTTCTTCGGCGTCGTTCAGCTCGCTGAAGCCGTTGCCGAATTCGCGGCCTGTGATGTAGAGCTCAAAACGCTCGGTCACTTCGGGGCGCTCGTCATTGGCACGTGCCAGCGGCGAGATTTCGGTCGGGTGTTCCATGATGAAGGTCGGCTGCCAGAGTTTTTCTTCAACCACTTCCTCAAAATACAGCACCTGCAAGCTGGCGAGGGACCGGCTGGACAGGCGGTCTTTTTCCTCATTCATACCAAGCTTTTTCAGGGCTTTGGTCAGCCATTCAATGCTGTCCACGTTGTCTGCGGCTTCGGTATGTTTGATGATGGCTTCACGAATCGTCAGGCGTTCAAACGGCAGGCTCAAATCGACAGCCTTGTCGGCGTAGGTCAGTTCAAGCGAGCCACAGACTTTTTGCGCCACATCACGAATCAGGGCTTCTGTAAACGTCATCAGGTCGGAATAGTTCCACCATGCGGCGTAAAACTCCATCATGGTGAACTCGGGGTTGTGGCGTACGCTGATGCCTTCGTTACGGTAGCTGCGGTTGATTTCAAACACGCGTTCAAAACCGCCGACGATCAGGCGTTTCAGGTAAAGCTCTGGCGCGATGCGCAAAAACATTTCCTGATCCAGCGCGTTGTGGTGTGTCTTGAAGGGTTTGGCATTCGCGCCGCCCGGAATCGGGTGCAGCATGGGCGTTTCAACTTCCAGAAAGTTGTTGGCCACCATGAATTCGCGAATGCCGCTGACAGCCTTGCTGCGTGACATGAATCTTTTGCGGGCGGCCTCGTCCATGATCAGGTCAACATAACGCTGGCGGTATTTGACCTCCTGGTCGGCCATGCCGTGGAATTTGTCGGGCAGTGGGCGCAGGCTTTTGGTAACCAGGCGCAGGCTGGTGGCGTGAATCGACAGCTCGCCTGTTTTGGTGCGAAACAGCGTACCGGTGGCGGCCACGATATCGCCCAGGTCCCAGTGCTTGAAGGCACTGTGAACGGCTTCACCGACGCCGGCATTGTTGATGTAAAGCTGGATGCGGCCACCCGAGGGGCCAAATGACGAGTCCTGCAGGGTTGCAAAACTGGCCTTGCCCATCACCCGTTTGAGCATCATGCGGCCGGCCACACTGACCTGGACGGCCAGCGGCTCCAGTTCTTCATTGCTTTTGTCGCCGTACTGGGCAAACAGCGCTTCGGCGCGGTGTTCGGGTTTGACGTCGTTGGGGAAAGCAATACCGGCGCTGCGCAGGGCCTTGAGCTTTTCACGGCGCTCGATGATGAGCTGGTTGTCGTCCTGCGCGGGCGGTGTGGCGGTGGCTGTTGGCGTGGTGTTGGGCGTCATGATGGGGAAAGATGAATCCGTGCTGGATGGCAAATGTGCTGGCCAAAAGAAAATCGGCAAAAAGCACCAAACCCGTGATTTTAGTTTTTTAAGCAGGCGCTTTGCCGTATCGGGCCGGGTTTGTGTCGGCAAGTGTCGAATCAAGCCTTGATAATCGCCGCTTATGTACTTGCGCGCTGGTGTTTTGTCTTTGGGTTTGCTGATGGCCAGCCGGGTTCTTGGCCTGCTGCGCGAGTCGGTTCAGGCTGCGGCTTTTGGCTCGACTGGCCTGGGTGATGCGGTGATTGTGATGTTTACCCTGCCTGACCTGCTGGTGGGCATTCTGTTCAGCGGGGCGCTGTCATATGTACTGCTGCCCTTGTGGGCGCAGCAAAACCCGGCCCAGTTGCAAATCAGCCAGCGCAAGGTGGCGCGTGTGCTGCTGGCGGCCGGGGTATTTCTGGGCGCGGTGGTCTGGCTGGGTCGTCATGCCCTTGGCGAGGCGCTGGCACCCGGTTTGCTCGGTGAAATGAAGGCACTGGGTGCATCATCCCTGGGCTGGAGCGCGGTGGTGCTGCCGCTGGCCATGATTGCTGCGCTGTGGGTAACCCGGCTGCAACACGAGCGTGATTTTGTCGGCATGTATGCCGGCAATCTGCTGGTCAATGTGCTGCTGGTCAGCTCGCTGTTCTGGGTGGCGCATACCAGTCTGGGCGGTGCCTTGAATGCTACGGTCACAGTGCTTGGCAGCTTTCTGGTGCTGGCCATGCTGGCACGGCTGGGCTGGCTTTATTGGCGC
>JAZKIK010000210.1:0-4097 GCA_040384925.1 Pseudomonadota bacterium
AAGGGCGAGTTGCGTGACTCGGGCAAGACGCTGATTGATACGCACAACCTGTATGACAGCTATGTTTATCAGCTGGACAACACGGGCGTCGAGATTGGGTCTGCGCTGATTTATGCCGCGATTCACCACTTTGGCGGGGAGACGGGGGCGATGGGCCACCGGTTCACGATGGAGGCACGGCCTGTTTTGGGTGTGACAACGCGGCAGGAAATGATGCTGGGTGACATTGTGATTCGTGCGCTGGAGAGGCTGCAATGAGTGCTGAAATATTGCTTGAGCAGGCCGTGGCGTTTGTGCGGCGCAGCTTTACAACCAAAGACCTCAAGACTTGCGAAGAGTATGGAGGTGAGTTTTCTGCTGCCGAAATTCCGGTCAAAAGCTACAACTGCCCGGCTATTTTTATCACCGTGCTGGGCTGGCAACCGCCGCCCAAAGGTGCCCGAATGGGCGCAGCACGGCATGTGAAGCAGTACAGGCTTGCGGCGTTTGTGTCTTATGAGCATGCCGACCGAAAAAAGCGCCTGAAGGGCGCAATGGCGCTTGCCGAGCAACTGAGCATTGTGCTGCGTCAGTGGGCGCCGATGACTGAGCTGCAAAACGCGAATCTGGAAGCGACGATTCAGGGCTTGGACTATGAGCCGAAGGTTGAGAACATGTACAGCCGGGCTTTCGATGCGGTGAAGCAAGCCATGTTTTTAGTCAGCTGGTATCAGTGTGCGAAGCCTGCTGTACCGCTTGGGCCGGGACGGCCTGCTGTGCCTTACAGCGACTTGCCTGACCTTTTGGAAGTTGAGATCAATGACACGGTGCGAGGTGGGCAGGCACCGGACTTGAGCCCGCCTGATAACGATGCGGACATTTTGGTTGAGGAGTCGGTTGAGTTTGCGTTTGTGGCTGCGCCGCCTGCACCACCACCGCCGCCGCCTGCACCGCCACAGACGATGTTGCTGGACTACTTTAATGGTTCAGGCTCTGCGGAAGGGCGCACGCCGGATATAGGCTACCCCGGCGTAGTTTGGCTTCACAGCGATCCTGCGAATAGCCCGCCTTCTTCCTCCGAAGTTGTTGGCGGCAGATGTCAGGCTACGTTGGCTGGTGCGTGGACGGGTGGAGTTACTGTTAGGTACCCCACGGAAGTATTTAGCGATTTTCTCGAGGTGACCTATACCGTAGCAATTCAGGCGGGGCCGAATTTTCTGCACGTGGACAGTCATGGTGGCGGCTATCTGCTGTTTGAAGTGCCTAACTTTCAGTTTGTTGTGGAGTTCCAGACGGATTCGTCAGAGGATGGTGTTTTATTTTTTTCACGTTGCTATACGCCGGATCTCCTCGTTGCTGAGGGCATCAATTATCGACCACCAGTGGCAGTCAATGACATTTTCGAGTTCGTTGTAAAGGTCACTGCTGATTCACAGCAGATATGGGTCAATGGCGTCTTGATATTGGATGGTGCATTGCCGTTCAACTTGACTGAGGTAAAACCGACTTTTGCCTTCAAAGTGAGTCATGAGGGCTGGTCATTGCTGAGCGTCAATGCTGTCTGTGACGGTGCTGCTGACATACCTGTGCCGCCAGTTGGATGCAGTGCTGCGCCAATTTTTAACGGTCGTTACTGGGTGCCGCCCTTTGTTGCGGGACTTGATGAGCAGCCGGTTTTTCCGGTTGATCGGGAGATGTTGATTGACCTTGCGCCGGGCAATCTGGTGACTTCAGGTGTGTCGCACAGCAGTGGGTTTTGGTGCTTTGAATTTGAGCTTGAGCGGATCTGGGCTTACGGTGACCGGGAGCATGAGGGTGCGATGGACCTGACTGTTGAGCGCAGCTGGCTGTATGGGGGCATTGTTTCGTGCGCTGATTTGTCTGCGAACTTGCCTGCTTACCGATCTGTTTTTGCGACGAACGGTGAAGGTGCAGCTGCTGTCAACAGCACTTTTTCAGACTATACGAACGTGGGTGGCCTGCCCGCGATGACGTTTAGCGAGCCGGGGTCTGTGCGCCTGGGCTGTGAGGTGAACCTGAGCACGGGGTACTGGGCCTTTTACGGCATGAACGGCGAAATTCATGCCAGTGGTAATAGCCCGGACATTGTGGGTGCGCCGATGTTGGCGGCGGTTGCGTCGATGACTTCGACGCCGGGTTTTTATCACCTGCAATCGCTTTATCTGGACGAGGGAACTCTTATGGCTGGTGTGCGGCCTGGGACTTTCCCATGGAATTTTTAAACAACTGAAGGAAACAAGATGGCCAATAAAACTGATGCTCCTAAAACTGCTGTACCTGCCCTGCCGATGCCTGCGCTGGGCAGCAGCTGCATGGTGCGGGTGGCTGCTGGCATAACGCTTATGAACAACGAAACGGGCGCGGTTTTTGTGCCTGAGACAGATACGCCGGTGACTGCGACTGTGACGCTGTTGCGGCGGATCGCTGACGGTGATGTAACGCTGGTGGGCTGATACAGGGCCTTGTGAACCGCGTTTGAATGACTTTTAAAACCTTTTTTGGAGTGTGAAACATGGCCCTGCCTAATTTATTGAGCCTTAGTTTTTTGGTGCCGTTTGTTGCGGGGAAGATTGACTTTTCGCGTGCTGTGCGCGGCCTGCGTGGGATGCCACGCCGATTGCTGCTTGTTGGCCACAAGTTGGCGGCAGGGTCTGCGACTGTGAATTTGATCAATACGGTGACGACTGAAACGGATGCTGTAGCGCTGTTTGGCGAAGGCAGCATGCTTGCGTCGATGTGGCGCAGCGCGAAGGCGAATGCTGATCTGGGCTTGCCGATTGATGTGATCGCCATTGCGCCTGGTGCGGGTGTGGCGGCGACCAGTGCGGTGGTGGTGAGCATGACGGGTGGCACGCTTGGCAGCAATGGCGAGGTGCCTTTGTGGATTGGCAACCAGCGCATTTCGGTTGGTGCCGTGTCAACGGATACGCCGACTACGCTGGCGGCCAAGATTGCGGCGGCGGTGAATGCGGCCGTCAAACTGCCGGTGACTGCGGCGGCGGCTGTTGCGACTGTGACGCTTACTTGCCGTTGGGTTGGTCTGTCTGGCAATGACATTAGCGTTGTGAGCCAGTTTTACCAGGATGACAAGCTGCCTGCGGGGCTGACGCTGACAATACCGGCCATGTCCGGAGGAACGGTGTCACCGGACGTGACACCTGTGATTGTTGCCATGGCTGGCAACCGATACACAGAGATTGTTTGCCCGTTTACTGACAGTACCAACCTTGGGCTGCTGGAGGCTGAGATGTACACCCGATGGTTGCAGAACAACATGCAGGATGGCGCGATCGTGAATGCGATACGCGGCACTGAAGGTGCAAACACCACGTTTTTGAATGCCCGGAACAGCGCCCACGTGCACACGATTGTCACTACCAAGGACATCACCAGTCCGTGGGATACAGCTGCGATGGCGGGGGCGTTGATTGAAAGCATGGCGGCTATTGACCCGGCATTACCGCATACCGGGGCGCTGCTTGTTGGCTACCTTGGGCCGCGAGTCGGTGATGACTTCATTGTTGACCAGAAGAACAACATGCTGCTGGCGGGTGGATCGCCGCTGGAGATTCGCCCGGATGGTACTGGCGGGCTGCTGCGCATGGTGACGAACTACAAGAAAACGGCGGCTGGTGTGCCCGACCGCAGCATGTCGGAGCTGTGCTGGATCAAGACCATGAGCTACATCAGGTGGATGGTGGTGACGGAGTTTCAGACAAAGTACCGGGGCTACAAGATCTTGCAGTATGCGACTGACCCGCAGCCAGGCCAGAAGATCATGACCAAGGAACTTGGGCAGGAAGTGATGCTGGGGCTTTACAAGCAGTTCACAGACGTGACGCTGTGCCAGAACCCGGCTTACTACCAGCAGACGCTTGTGGTCGAGATTGATGGGCCGAATGGCAAGCTGAAGATACGGGATGAGCCAGTGATCGTGACGCAGCACTATCAGACCGAGGTGACCAGCGCCGTGGTGGCTGGGCAGGTTTAAGCCTGGGGGCCGGTTTGCGAAATTGTGCAAACCGGCAATTTGTGGGAATTTGGAAACTTCAGGAGTAAAAAAATGGCTGGTGAAAATAACCTTTTGCATATCGACG
>JAZKIK010000211.1:0-5304 GCA_040384925.1 Pseudomonadota bacterium
AGCTTTTTCAGACCTTCCAAAAGAGACTCCTTACGTACCTTTGGTGCAGGTGTCTTTCTTAGGCGTTGACCACCGCCTGCGTCCTGGCCCACCAGTGCACTGCCTGCGTCATGCCAGGATGCGTCGGAGAAGATTTGTAAGGTACAGGTATCCAGCATTTACACGAAATTCTAGTGTCATAACCTTGTATTCAGGGATTAATTTTGCTGTTTTTCCGTGTAACTGGTGTACCGAGCTAAAACGAAACTGGCAAAAATGCGTCGAATCCTGTTGACAAGCGGATGTCAGGCAGAAGACCAGATGCACAACATCACGCAAAAGGCTATAATCCGATATTCGGTAACGCATCAGCTTTTTTCATCGAAGCCACTCTGAACTCGTTTCATCTCACGGTTTCCTTCTCAAATGCGGCGCTCCAGGAGCCCGATTTCCAGTGTCCCGACAGCTTGTTCAGCGCCCACACAGCCCTGAAAGTCCGTCGCACTGTTCTCACTGCTCCAATTTCTTGGTCAGGCGAGCACTTCCCCCAACAGTGCCCACTCAAGGCTCAACCAGCACATTTTTCTCACGAAATGGGCTGGCAGAAACCGAATAACTTATGGTTTGTTCGCAAGCTTTTTTAATTTTTTCGATATTTGTTACCCAAGCCGGGGCCCAGTAATGACTGGATGACCCGGCAATGATTTTTATGACGACTCAAAACAACAACATTGAAGTGGGAAAATACCTTGTTTCCCCACTGGCCAAACCACAGGGCGAAGGACGTTTCATGGCTTCGGTATCCATTCGTTCCGGTCGCGGTAGCGGCACCCATGACCGCGTGCTGCGTTTCAGCACCCTGTTTGACAGCGCTGCTGCTGCCCTGAGCTATGCGACCGAGCATGCGCTGGGCTGGATCCAGGAACGTTCGGCATCACCGGTTTGTGCCTGATCCAGGGTTTGCTGCGGACTGATGGTGCAGATTCAGGTATTTAGATAGACAGACATTTTTTTCAGATTCTCCAGGAGTTAACTATGGCCAAAGAAGAACTTATTGAAATGCACGGGCTGGTGGACGAGGTTCTGCCTGATTCACGTTTTCGTGTGACGCTGGACAACGGCCACAAACTGGTGGCTTACACCTCCGGCAAGATGCGCAAAAACCATATCCGCATTCTGGCCGGTGACCAGGTGTCGCTGGAACTGTCGCCTTACGACCTCAGCAAGGGCCGCATCACCTTCCGCCACATCGCTGGCCGTGGCCCAGGCCCTGGTGCCGGGCAAGGCCAGGGACAGGGCGGCGGCCAGGGCCAGCGCAGCTCACGCTGAGCCGGTGTCCTCAAGCCTCGCCAGATTCTGCAACTAGCCGAAAAGCCCTGAAATGGGCTGTTTTTTGCTGATTTAAACGCCTGGTTTTGCGTTTTTATTCAAGCCGACCCCCGTTCTGCGGTGGTCGGCTTTTTGCGTTCTCTGCAGCGGTTAGGCTATGCCATCTGTCTGAATCAATAAAAGAAAGTTTGAGTCTCATGAAAAAAATCCTTGGTTTGTCTGTGTTGTCAGTTGCTACCTTGCTGTCGCTGCTTTTTATGTTGTCGCGCGCCGGTGCCGAGCAGATTGGCGAGGTCGATACCGTGTTCAAGTGGATTGGCCCGGACCACAAGATCGTTGTTGATGCGCATGACGACCCCAAGGTGGCTGGTGTGACCTGTTATGTCTCCCGCGCCAAAACCGGCGGCATCAAGGGGGCGGTGGGGCTGGCAGAGGACAAGTCCGAAGCCTCGATTGCCTGCCGTCAGGTCGGACCGATTTCGTTTGCCAAACCCTTGCCGCAACAGGAAGAAGTATTCAACGAACGGATCTCGCTGGTGTTCAAGAAAATCCGCATCGTGCGTATGGTGGACAAGGCGCGCAACACGCTGGTCTACCTGACTTACTCAGACCGCGTGATTGAAGGTTCACCGCAAAACAGCGTTTCAAGCGTACCGGTGGATCGCGCACTGACGATTCCGCTGAAATAGGCTTCTGGATATCGAATCAGTCTGTTGCGCAATCACAGCGGGCATGGGTAGCTATATATTTTGCAGAAATAAGCTGGCTGAAAAACAAGCTAAACCAGTGGTTTGACGTGTCGGCAGCTCTTTACAGGAGTTTTACTTCACGCTTTCAAGCCGTATGCTGACTGGTAAAAGCTTGCAGTGATAATAAATTTCAGAGCCAGTGCATGGCGCAGCGCCTTCTCCGGCAAGTGTTTGACCACCCTGCCGTCTGACCCGCGTACTCCGGTTTCACCGCCAAAAAACGAGCCTTCAAGGACCCATTGATGAACCCGAAATCAGAAGCGCCGTCTGCTGCTCCGTTGTCCCGGTCTGACAACACCACGCCTGTATCTCCACGCAAAGCGCTGAGCCGCCGCGCCTCCGTCATTGGCGGGCTGGTGGCTGTCTTGCTGCTTGCGGCCCTGGGTGGTCTGGCATGGTATCTGACACGGCCTGCAACTCCGTCGGCGGGGGCTGCTCCCGGTGGTTTTGGCGGGCCAGGCGGGCCTGGAGGCCCGGGCGGTGGTCGCAGGGCAGCGGCCAGCACGGTGGGTGTGGCTACGGCTGAACTGGCGAATATTCCGGTTTTGCTTGATGCGCTGGGCACGGTGACCCCGCAAGCCAGTGTCAGGGTCAGGCCGCAGGTGTCGGGTGTGCTTGAAAAAGTCTTGTTTACTGAAGGCCAGATGGTTCGCAAGGGCGACCTGCTGGCCACGATTGACCCGCGCCAGTTTGAAATGGCGCTGATGCAGGCCTCAGGCCAGCGCCAGCGTGACGAAGCCCAGCTTGACAGCGCACGTGTCACCCTGCAGCGCTACAAAACCTTGCTCGACCAGGACTCGATTGCACGCCAGGACGTTGACAGCCAGGCCGCGCTGGTCAAGCAGCTTGAAGGCACGGTGGTGATTGACAAGGCTTCGGAAGGCACGGCCAGGCTGAATCTGGGCTACACCCGTGTGGTGGCACCCATCAGCGGCCGGGTCGGCCTGCGCACGGTGGACGTTGGCAATGTGGTCAGCAGCAGTGACACCAACGGCGTTGCGCTGATCACGCAGGTGTCGCCGATTGACGTGGTGTTCGCCGTGCCGCAAGACCAGGTGGGGCAACTTCAGCAGATGTCGGCCGCCGGTACTTCGGCTGCTGCCGCCATGAAAGTCACCGCACTGGACAGAACCCGCTCTGCCGTGCTTGAGACCGGTGTGTTTGCCTCACTTGACAATCTGGTGGACACCACCACTGGCACCGTAAAGGCCAAGGCGCGTTTTGCCAACAGCCAGCTGGCACTTTTCCCCAGCCAGTTTGTGAATGTGCAATTGCTGGTCAAGACCATTGAAAACGCGGTGGTGGTGCCGGTGACTGCAGTGCGCCAGGGCAACAACGGTGACTATGTTTATGTATTGAACGCGGCAGAGCGCACGGTATCACTGCGGCCCGTCAAACGCGGCCAGACCACGGTTGACAGGATTGTGATTGCAGCAGGCTTACAGGCAGGTGAACGTGTGATTACCGAAGGCGCTGACCGGCTGAAAGACGGTTCACCCGTCACGCTGCCAGGGGATGCACCCCGTGGTGCGGGTGGGGCAGGCGGTGTCGGCGGCAAACGCCGGGCTGCCAGCGCTGCGCAGGATGCGGCTGCTTCGCCGGCTTCCGCACCTGTAGCTGCGCCTGTGTCTGGCGCTCCGGTGCCGGGTGCCAGCCCTGCAGCGCCTGCAGGCAAGCCAGCGGCAAATTCAGGCGCTCCTGCAAGCGGGGCCACGCCAGCCAAGCCGCCGGCAGCCGCTGCACCCACAAGCCCTGGCTCGACTTCAACCGGCCCGACCGCCGAACAGCGCCAGCGCATGCTCGCGCAGGTCAAGGACGACCCCGAGGCCCTGGCACGACGCCAGCGTTTTCTGGAGCGGCTCGATCAGGGCGACCCGGAGGCTGTAGCGCGCTGGCGCACCATGCAGGAAAGGATGGGCGCGGGCCGCAGTGGCGAACGGCCAGCGCAATGACAGTCTGCTGCGCGAGTTCTGCATCATGAGCCCCTCACGTCCGTTTATCCTGCGCCCGGTGGCGACCTCGCTGCTGATGGTGGCGATTGTGCTGGCTGGTTTTGTCGGTTTCAAGTTTTTGCCGCTGTCGGCCCTGCCGCAGGTGGACTATCCGACGATTCAGGTTCAAACCCTGTACCCCGGTGCCAGCCCCGAGGTGATGGCGCAAACCGTTTCTGCACCACTGGAGCGCCAGTTTGGCCAGATGGCGGGTTTGACACGCATGAGTTCAACCAGCGCCGCCGGAGTGTCCATCGTCACCCTGCAGTTTGGCCTGGGCCTGGCGCTGGATGTGGCCGAGCAGCAGGTGCAGGCCGCCATCAACGCGGGTGGCTCGCTGCTGCCAGCCGATTTGCCCGCGCCGCCGGTGTATGCCAAGGTCAATCCGGCCGATGCGCCGGTTTTGAGTCTGGCCATCACATCCGACACCATGCCGCTGACGGAGGTGCAGAACATCGTCAACACCCGGCTGGCGCTCAAGATCAGCCAGGTCAACGGTGTGGGCCTGGTGTCACTGAGCGGTGGCCAGCGGCCGGCAGTGCGGATTCAGGCAGATACCCGCGCCCTGGCTTCTTACGGGCTCGGGCTCGATTCATTGCGCACAGCCATTACCGCCGCCAATGCCAATGGTGCCAAAGGCAGCATTGATGGGCCGACACGGGCTTACACCATCAATTCAAACGATCAGTTGCTGGCCGCACAGGACTATAAAAACCTGATCATTGCCTATAAGAATGGCGCGGCGATCAGGGTGTCAGATGTGGCGCAGGTGGTTGACAGTGCAGAAAACATCAAGCTCGGTGCCTGGTCTGGTATTGAGTGCACCCTTACGGCTTCGCCGCCTCCCCCTGAGGGGGACAACTGCCTAGGGGCGGCCCGTCGGCAGCTGAAACCAGCCATCATCCTGAACGTGCAGCGCCAGCCCGGCGCCAACGTGATTGCCACGGTAGACGCCATCAAGGCCCGCCTGCCCGAGCTGCAGGCTGGTTTGCCCACCGCTCTTAAAGTGGATGTGCTGAGCGACCGCACCACCGGCATCCGGGCATCGGTGCTGCACGTTGAAATCGAACTGCTGCTGGCCGTGCTGCTGGTGGTGCTGGTGATCTTTGCGTTTTTGCACAATGTGCGCGCCACCGTGATTGCCAGCCTGGCTGTGCCGATTTCATTGATTGGCACCTGTGGCGCGATGTATCTGCTGGGCTACAGCCTGAACAACCTGAGCCTGATGGCGCTGACGATTGCCACCGGTTTTGTGG
>JAZKIK010000212.1:0-7999 GCA_040384925.1 Pseudomonadota bacterium
CGACCACGATCATCAATTCGATCAGGGTAAAACCCTTTTGCAGAGAACGCTTCATGGGAAACTCCTTGGTTGGAAACAAATAAACTAACAACAACACTTCTGCAGCATTCGTGCCAGGGGCTTCGGGCCTTCAAACCGCAGGTAGCGACCGCAATTGCGACAAAAACGGAATGAAACCGAGGCATTTTTTGGCGTAATAGGTGTTGATATGACATTGTTGTCACGATTTCAAACACTATTTGATGCACACCTGCCGAGCCTTCTCAGGTGCTCTCATGCCGCCCTTGTACTGTACATGCCACACAGAAGGTGAATGCAGGCTAGCTTTGATGGCGGCAGATACGCGATGGGGTTTCATGCGGGCATGGTCTGGTGAGCGAAGGGGTTTTCCACAAAAAAAGAGCGCCTAAGCGCTCTTTTTTGCAACTAGCAATTAAATACTTAGCGGCACGCAGCGGGGGCAAACTTAGCCAGCAAAGTGCCTACTGTGGCAGGGACAGCAAAATTACCAGTCGCCCTTGCAGTACCTGCACCGGTGCCTGCAGCAGACGTGCAAAGCCAATCCATGGCACCTGTAGTCGGCGGTGTAGTTGCAAATGCAGCTGCCAACAGCAAGGAGGGGCCGGCGGTTGCAGCAACATTGCGAATCTGAGGACTAATAGTCAGTGTGGGGCCACCAGTGCCGGCACCCGTGAGATCCGCGTAAGTGACGGTAATGAGGCCAGTGACCGTGTCAGCAAGCACGCTTGTTACGTATTTGCTGGTAGCACCCAAGTTATTGGCCTGAGCATTCCAGACTGTAGTAACAGTCAGCAAATCCGCCGCAGATGTTCCACCGTCAGTCGCAATGTTTGACTTAATTGAGCTCGCCAAGCTCAAACCCTCAGTAACACGTGAACGGATGGTGTAGTCCTGATAGGCAGGCAAGGCCACCGCGGCCAAAATACCGATGATCGCGACCACGATCATCAATTCGATCAGGGTAAAACCCTTTTGCAGAGAACGCTTCATATGAAACTCCTTGGTTGGAAACAAATATACTAAACAACAACACTTCAGCAGCATTCGTGCCAGGGGCTCGGGCCTTCAAATCACCGCTAGCGACCGCAATTGCGACAAAAACGGAATGAAACCGAGGCATTTTTTGGCGCAACAGGTTTATTTATGACATTGTTGTCACGTCTTCAAACACTATTTGGTGCACACCTGCCGAGCCTTCTCAGGTGCTCATGCCGCCCTTGTACTGTACATGCCACACAGAAGGTGAATGGAGGCTGCTTTGCTAGCGGCAGAGACGCGAGGCGGGAGTTTCATTCAAGCAGCTATAGTTGAGCTTAATGCTCAAATCACCGCGCTAGTGAAGAGGGCAACCAACACGGATGAGGCCGAGAAGAGCGAGCCAGATCTGGACATTCCCGCCGAGATCGAACGCAGACAAACGCGCCTGGCTGCTATTGAGGCGGCCAAGGCCCGCTTGGAAGAGCGTCAACGCCAAAGTGACACCCAGCGCGGGCGTACCCCAGATGACGACAGCAAACCCAAGGACAAAGATGGTAAACCCAAAGGTAGTAAACCCTACCAGCGTGACTTCGGTGTTCCTGCGCCCAAGGCTCAGGACAGTTTTACCGACCCCAAGTCACGCATCATGAAGCGTGCCGGTGGCGGGTTTGGTTACAGCTACAACGCGCAGACTGCAGTGGACGAGACGGCACAAAACATCGTGGCCGCTGAGGTGGTCAACACGAGCTCAGACGTACAACAACTACCCATGGTGCTCAACGCCGTTAAAGAGTACACGGGAGCTTCACCCGCACAGGTGTTAGCCGATGCGGTTAGTTCATCGCGCACTTCATTTGATACAAACCTGTCGCACCATCTTCAAATCCGTCAACCCCATCATGACCTTCTCCATGCCATCCATCTTGAGGGTGCGCATGCCCCCTTCCACCGCAGACGCGAACAGCTCAGCCACACGCGCACGCTCCTGTATCAGCTTCTTGACACCGTCGTCCGCCACCAATAGTTCGTGCAGGCCAATGCGGCCCTTGTAGCCGGTCTTGTTGCACTTGTCGCAACCCACGGCCTTGTAGAGTTTGACTTGTCCGCCTTCGCCATAGATTGCACCCCAACTGTCCACTAATTTCTTACGTTCACCCTCGGGGTCGGTTTTCCAAGCTTTGGAATGCCGCAACTCCTCGGCGTACTCCGTTACGAACAGTCTGAACTCCTCTGCATCTGGCACATACGAGACCTTGCAATCACATAGCTTCTTGGCCAAACGTTGCGCCAGAATGCCTAAGAGTGCATCGGCGAAATTGAAGGGATCCATGCCCATGTCCATCAACCGTGTAATGGATTCGGGCGCCGAATTAGTGTGCAGGGTGGAAAACACAAGGTGGCCTGTGAGTGACGCCTCGACGCCCATTGCAACGGTTTCCTTGTCGCGCGACTCGCCCACCATGATGATGTCGGGGTCGGCCCGCAGGAAAGCCCGCATGATGAGCGCGAAGTCAATCCCAGCCTTTCTATTGATCTGGACCTGCCGAAGGCCCTTTTGGGTAATTTCGACCGGGTCTTCGGCGGTCCAGATCTTGGTGTCTGGCGTATTCAGGAACTTGAGGATGGAGTGCAGCGTGGTGGTCTTGCCGGACCCCGTTGGACCGCAGACGTAGAACAGGCCATAGGGTTTACTGACCGTCGCCTCCAGGCGTTCCTTGTTATGGAGGGTCAGCCCCAGTTTTTCCATGGGAATCGGTTCCCCAGCGGCCAGAATCCGCATCACCACGTCTTCCACGCCACCAGCCGACGGGATGGTGGCCACGCGCAATTCGATGTCCAGCGGGCCGTACTTCTTGAACTTGATCTTGCCGTCCTGGGGCTTGCGGCGTTCTGAGATGTCCAGATCACACATGATCTTCAGGCGGGTGACCATGGCCGAACGGAAATGGGCCGGCACCTCCACATAGGGGACCAGACTGCCGTCGATGCGGAAGCGGATGCCGGTCTTGAACTTGCCGGGCATGGGCTCGATGTGGATGTCAGACACCTTCTGGTTGTAGGCGTCAATGATGACCTTGTTGACAAACTTGACCAGCTCATTGTCCGCCGCTGCCGACTCCAGCGAGTCGTCGTTGGAACCATCATCGATGGGCCCGCCATCCATGTCGGCCAGCAGTTGATCAATGGTGCTGGTGTCCGCCACCGTGCCGAAAAGCTGGCCCAGGGTCTCCTGAAATTCTGTTTGTGTTGTGACCCGGTATGCAAATTTGGCGATACGGGGAAACACCTGCGGCACCACCCGGGAGCCGCGCACGGCCTCGGGGTCCATGCACATGATGAAATCGCGCTTCAACGAACCGTGCAACATTTCGGAGCGGATGCGCCCGGTGTTGAATGCCTCGTAAGGAACCCCAAAAAATTTGGCCAGCGATGGGCCTATCTGCAACGGCCGCACTTTGTATTGGGCCATCAGCAGATGCTCAACCGACTTGCCTTCCGACCGTGCATCCGAAATGCATTGGTTCAGCTCGTCTTCGGTCAAGAGACCATCGGCAACCAGAGCGTCGTATTTGGTGGCTTTTTTGGGTGCGGCGACCGTCGCCCCGTTGGCACGTTGCCGAATGGCTGTTGCCAGCGTCTTGCACAGCTCAGAAACACCGTCGACCTCCAGGTCACCAAAGGGCTCATCACTCTTGTTGTTGATGACCTGCAGCACACCATGCAGGGTCTTGCCCTCCAGAATGGGTGCTACCAGCATCTGCTTGGTGCGGTAGCCGGAGCGTTTGTCCACCACTTTAAGGAAGGTCAGCGAAGGGTGGATCTGCTTGAGGGCTTCATCATCGTACACGTCCGGCAGATTGAGCGAGGTGCGGCTGAACGCGACATAACCCGCAATGCTCTGCGGCGAGATGGGCAGCTTCAGGTCGCTGCTGCTATTGAGTCCGGTCTTGATCTTGGAAACGATTGCCGTCTGGTCCTCATTGACCGCGTACAGGGTCAGTCGGTCTGCATTGAGCAGTTTGCAGATGTCCTGGCTGGCCTCAAGCATGATTTGCTCAAGGTTTTCCGTGTCGTGAATCCGTGCGGTGACGTGGTGCAACTGGCGGTAAAACAGGGCCTCAAAGGTCATGCCACGCTTTTGCGACGGCTGCTTCTGCGACTCGAAGAAAGCCTGTTCTTGTGCCTTGTCAGAGGCACCCGGGGTCAGCACGGCACTCATAGGTCAAACTCCTGGCCAGCGTGCATTCTGCGGATGTCGTGCGTCACATTGGGCCCAAAGGGTTGGGTTTGGTCAAACCGTTGAATTTCGGCCATGATGAGTTCGGTTTCTGCAGGTTTGGTATGGGTGATGTAGATAGGGTAGTTCTTACCCTTGGCGATGCAGTCCAGTTCATTGGCCAACACCGTGGGAGACAGGTGCAGGCTGCGCCGCGCGAGGTCTTTTTCCCGGTTGCTGAAAGCAGTTTCTATCACCAGCATGGCGACATTCAACTGGTTGACACGGTTCCAAAAGGCCTGGTTACGCTCCGTGTCTCCGCTGAACACCCAGCAACCTTGTCCAGCCGTTATCGCAAACCCTGCCGCCGGCACCGTATGCACGGCAGGCAGCACTTCAATGTACTTGTCCGAAAGCTGGATCGTCTGCCCAACCTTGATTTCATGGAAACTGATGAAGGGCGCTTCGGGGGTGGGGATGCGGGAAAAGTCGGGCCAGATGACGTTATTGAATATATGGGCTCGCAGGGCCTGTATCGTCCCGGCCAACGCATGAACCTTTAGCGGCGCCTTGCGTTGCGCCGCGATGGCATCCACCATCAACGGCAAAGCCGCAACGTGGTCCAAGTGGGAGTGCGTCAACAGCACGTGGTCGATGCGGCGCATCTCGTCCAGCGTGAGGTCGCCCACCCCCGTGCCGGCATCGACCAGGATCTCGCCATCGATCAAAAATGACGTGGTCCTGCAGTCCTTGGCAATGGCGCCTGAGCATCCGAGTACACGTACTTTCACAGCGAGCGCCTCACTTGGTTTCGAAGTTGGTTGCCCCATCCCATTCAGGATCGAATGGAAGTAGACGCATCGAGGCTACCCGTTCTGAGTACATCTGGTAAAGGAACTTTTTGGCGTTCATGCGTGTTAAGTTGAGCATCAGAACGTCCGCCTGGTCCCAATTCTGCGCCCTGTACGCCTTCACGAATGAAACCCAGGTTTTGAGTTCGGTGTTGGTAGCGTCGCTTACCTGCGCGGTCGGAGCCATGGGCCAGAAAATAGCCACGGCTTGTTCCTTGCCCTTGACCCGAACGCGGTCAAGCTCTTGCCAGGCGAAATCGCTTGCTTGCTTACGCGTGGTTTCACTGACCACAATATCGACACCGTAAACCTTTGAAAGCCCCTCCAGCCTGGAGCCCAGATTGACCGCGTCACCAATGACGGTATAGGCGCGGCGGATGTTGGAGCCCATGTCGCCCACACACATGCTGCCCGTGTTGAGGCCGATGCCAATGCCAATCTCCGGCAACCCACGTGCCCGGTGATCGGCATTGATGCCACGCACCGCATTGGCCATTTCCATGGCGGATTTCACTGCAAGGTTGGCATGCTCGGGCGTTTCGACGGGCGCGCCCCAGAAGGCCATCACGCAGTCACCCATGTATTTGTCGATCGTGCCCCGGTTGGCCCGGATCAGGGTGGTCAGTTCACTAAAAACACCTGTCAACAATTCCTGCAGCTGGGTGGGCTCCATCTGCTCTGACATTTTGGTGAAGCCCCGCATGTCACAGAACATCACCGTCAGTTCCCGGCTGGTCGCCTTCATGCTGTAACTGTCCGGGTCCTTGACCATTTCATCGACCAGCTCGGGCGGAACGTAGGTTCCAAACAAGTGTGCCAGCTCACGCTTGGAGCGGCTCTCTACAAAGTAGCCGTAGCTCATGTTTAACGCAAAGGCGGTCAGGGTCATGACCAAGGCCGCCGCCAAGGGCATTACCAGCCCAAATCCCATGTAGAGCCAGGTGTTGATGCCCGTAACGGTTACCAGCACCCCCACGCTCAGAAGGACCGCCCGCGGTGCCGACAACAGGGGCAATCCGATGGCCAACAATAGCCCTGCAATGATCAGAACAAATACGTCGTACCCCATCGCGTAGTCGGGTTTGAGCGTGACCTTGTCATCCAGCCATGCGGATATGAGGTTCGCATGCGCCTCCACGCCCGGGTAGACTTGACCCACCGGGGTTACGCGCAGGTCCAGCAGCCCGGGGGCCGTCGTACCGACCAAGATGATTTTGTCTTTTAGGCTATCTGCCGGCAGACGACCCGCCAGCACATCGGCGGCTGATACATAACGGAACGAGCCGCCTTTCACGCCGCCAGCGCCGCGATACGGCACCAGGGTCGAAATGTGTTTGTCCACGGATATGGAAAGAGAGGACTTGTCCTCTTTGAGCAGAATGCGGTCCAGCCCCTGATAGCTGCGTGACAACCACTGCTCGTCCGAAAAGCCGGGCACCACTTTGGGTGAGCCAGCCAAGCGACGAAACATCGCCAGGGCCAGCGACTCGTAGAACTGGCCTTTGTATTCCGCCAACAACGGCAGGGAACGCACGACGCCATCAATGTCCGGAGTAGTATTGAAATGCCCGGCCACCGGGGCAGCCTTGGCCAGTATGTCGATGTTGGACCCGTAACCCGTCCAGGTGTAGGCCTCAACACTCCTGCCCTTCAGGTCATTCCTGCTCATCACGGGCGCCGGCAGACTGCCTACCGTACGGCCATCTCCGTCGCTGCTGAAGTAGAAACCCAGAACGACGGGCCGGGTTTCTAGCAACTTGGCAAATGACGCGTCATAGTCCAGCTCCGGTTGCAGTTGCCTGAGTCGTTCCGCAAAGCCGGCCTGGTCCTTGAACTCGTTGCGTGCCAGATCATTCAGCCGGCTCAGACCCGAACTGTCGTCGGGTTCTGCAAACACAATATCAAAGCCCAGCAGGGCGACATGTTGCTGGCTGAAGAGAATATCGACCAGACGACCGACCTTGTTTCGCCCCCAGGGGAAGCGGCCGACTTCCGCCAGACTCTTTTCGTCTATATCGACGATGACGATGCGGTCATCCAGCGTTTTTGGCATGGTCGCCCGTAAGCGGGCGTCGTAAATGACATCGTCCAACCGCTGCATGGTCCCCAAGGGCATGATGCCCGTGGCATGCAACAAAACCAAGACCAGCGGGATTAGCGTAACCGCAATCCGCTGCCAGTGCTTAGCTATTGTTTTCATGCGCATCACCTTGAAAACTGGCGCGCAAGTGCCACAGCCGAAAGTCTACAGACCGTCAGGTCTGTACGAATTGCATTTGCGTGCCCGCCAACTCGATCAAGTCACCATTTTTCAAAGCTATCGGGTCAGCCTTGATCGGCGAACCGTTCAGTGTCGGGTTTCCAGCGCCCTCGACGTGGTGGACCACAAACCCTTGTTGACGGCGGGTAATGGCTGCAACAGCAACTCCGGGCTTGCCAATAGTTGTAACCACCTTTGTCAGTGGTACTTCGCGTCCTGACGCGGCTCCGGACAACACCTTGATCGACGCGTTGAAAGCGCCCATGCCGATGGAATCCCCACCAGACAAGGGTGCCGAAGCCGAACGTGGCGCCGCCAGTGGCGCACTTGTCGCCGGCCTGGCCTTCACCACCATGGTCTTATCGAAGTTGTCAGCCTCACCGTCTCCAACAAATTTGATTTTGTACTTACCTATTTCAATGCTGTCGCCGTTCTGCAATTGCTGCTTTTTGACGGCCTTGCCATTCAGGTAAGTGCCGTTAGTACTGTTCAGGTCTTCCAGCACCACATCGCCGCCACTCATCTGCAGCACGGCATGCTCACCACTGACAGCCAAGTTGTCAATCACGATGTCGTTGTACGGTCTGCGCCCCAAGGTGGTTTTGTCCTTGGTGAGTTGTACTTCCTTGATCACGACCTCATCGATCGAAACGATCATTTTCGGCATGATCG
>JAZKIK010000213.1:0-4733 GCA_040384925.1 Pseudomonadota bacterium
CTGGCAGGGTCAGCGCTGGCAAGCCATGCCCAGCCTGCGCCTGTGACCTTGCTGAACGTGTCCTATGACCCGACCCGCGAGCTTTATGTCGAATACAACGCGGCATTCTCCAAATACTGGAAGGCCAAAAGCGGGCAGGACGTGACGATCAAGCAGTCACATGGTGGTTCGGGCAAACAGGCGCGTTCTATCATTGACGGGCTTGATGCCGATGTGGCCACCCTGGCCTTGGCGGGTGACACCGATGCACTGGTCAAAAACGGTGCCTGGCTGTCTGCTGACTGGCAAAAAAAGCTGCCGCATAACGCGTCACCCTACACCTCGACCATTGTGTTTGCCGTGCGCCAGGGCAACCCCAAGGGCATCAAGGACTGGGATGACCTGGTGAAACCCGGCATCAGCGTGATCACACCCAACCCCAAAACCTCTGGCGGCGCACGCTGGAACTACCTGGCTGCCTGGGAATTTGCCAAACGCAAACTGGGCAACGATGCCAAGGCCAAGGAATTTGTTGCCAAACTGTATGGCAATGTGCCCGTGCTGGACACCGGCGCGCGCGGTTCCACCATCACTTTTGCCCAGCGCAACCAGGGTGATGTGCTGATTGCCTGGGAAAACGAAGCCTATCTGCTTGAAAAGGAGTTTGGCGCCAAGTTTGACGTGGTGGCTCCGTCCATCAGCATACTGGCTGAACCGGCAGTGGCCGTGATTGATAAAAATGTGGACAAAAAAGGTACACGCGCTATTGCCGAGGAATACCTGAAATACCTGTATTCGGAAGAAGGCCAGGACATTGCCGGCAAAAACTTCTACCGCCCGGCTGTGTCGCAAAAAGCGATTGCCAAATATGCACCGCAGTTTCCAAAACTGAACCTGTTCACGATTGACCAGGCTTTTGGTGGCTGGAGCAAGGCCGACAAGGAGCATTTTGCTGACGGCGCTTCATTCGATCAGATCTACACAAAGAAATAGGCTCCCCCCGAAGGGGCGCCAGCTACGGCCCGGCAGAGCCGGTTCCGTGCTGGCACTTGCGAAGAGGCAGGGAAACGAATCGAGTGGATCTATCACGGCTAATCGGCCAGAAACAATCAATATGTCAGTACCAAATTCCGTGCTGCTGCTGGCAGGCAGTCCGTCTGAACTTTCGCGTTCGGCGGCGCTGCTTGATTCAGTTGCGCAAAAACTGCTGGCCCGCAAGGGTTTCACGGTTGAGCGCCTGAATATCCGCGAGCTGCACGCACCCGCCTTGCTGCAGGCCGACTGGAAACATCCTTCGATCATCAAGGCGATTGAACAGGTAGCCAAGGCTCGCGCCGTGGTTGTGGCCACCCCGGTCTACAAAGCCGCGTACAGCGGCGTGCTCAAGGTTTTTCTTGACCTGCTGCCGCAAACCGCACTGAAAGACAAAACCGTGCTGCCTTTGGCCACAGGCGGTAGCCCGCACCATATGCTGGCGCTGGACTATGCCTTGCGGCCGGTGCTGCAGGCTTTGTCGGCGCGGCACATCCTGCCCGGCGTGTATGCCACCGACAAGCAGGTTTTGCAGCATGAAGACAAAAGCTACCAGATTGGCCCTGACATTGGGCAGCGGCTGGACGAAGCCGTAGCCAATCTGCTGCTGGAAGGTTTTCGGATACACGCCACTTCGGGTTTTGAGCCCGTGGCATTTTCCACCGTGCGATGTAGCGTTTGACACGCACCTGAAAACATGCAGGTACAGCCATTTCAGGTGGGCTGTACCGGCCTTTGAAAATTTTTTGGAAAGCAGTGTTGCTTGGCGGCAGGGCGAAGCCTTGCCTCCGCTTTGCCAGACGGCGCAAGAACACTGCTTCAGGCAGATCAATAGAAACAGAAATCAGGACTTTATATATGACATTCATGGACCAGCAAGCCGCCGGGCAGCCAGAAACTGCCAGCCGCAAGACCAGCTTTAAAACCGCGCTGCGTGAGCTCGGCCTGGCCACACTTGTGGTGGCCGCCGTGGCGCTGACCGTCAGCCTTTTGCTGCTGCCGGTGGCGCATGCACAGGAAAAAATCGAACTGCGTATTGGTTACCAGAAGTCAGCCAGCCTGTTTGTGCTGCAAAAAGCCCAGGGCACGCTTGAAAAACGCTTGCTGCCGCTTAATTCAAGCGTGAAATGGGTCGAGTTTCCGGCCGGTCCGCAGTTGCTGGAAGGCCTGAACCTGGGTGCTGTGGATGTCGGTTATGTTGGTGAAGCACCACCGATTTTTGCCCAGGCTGCCGGTGCGCAGTTTGCCTATATCGGTTATGACCCGGCCGCGCCCGAGGCTGAAGCGATTCTGGTGCCAAAGGATTCGCTCATCAAGTCAGTGGCTGAACTCAAGGGTAAAAAAGTTGCACTTAACAAGGGCAGCAATGTGCACTATCTGCTGGTCAGGCTGCTGGAGAAAAACGGCCTCAAACTGACCGACATCCAGCCGATTTACCTGCCGCCTGCCGATGCGCGTGCGGCTTTTGAAAGCAAAAACGTTGATGCCTGGGTGATCTGGGACCCGTTTGCAGCGGCTGCCGAAAAAGCCATTGGTGCACGTGTACTGGCTGACGGCAAGGGTGTGGTCAACAACTATCAGTACTACCTGGCAGCGCGCAATTTTGTCGGCAAGAACCCCAAAGTGATCCAGGCGCTGTTTGACGACTCGGTAGAGCAGGGCAAATGGCTCAAGGCCAATGTGAAAAAAGCAGCCGAAGTGATCGCACCCTTGCAAGGCCTGCCAGTTGATGTAGTTGAACTGAGCCTGAACCGCTACGAATTTAACGTCAAACCAGTCCCCGACAGCGTGATAGCCGACCAGCAAAAACTGGCCGATACCTTTTTCGATCTGAAGCTGATTCCCAAAGCCATTGCGGTGAAAGACGCGGCTTACAGGCCTGCTCCCTGATCCGGTAATCATCAAAAAGGTCAAGCATCATGAATGAATTTCAAACTCTGCACCTGCGCCGCCGTTTTCTGAAGGTGGTTACAACCACCGCCGCGCTGTGGGGCCTGGGCATCAGCAGCGCCAGGGCGCAGTCCACCCCGGCCAGGTCCGACAAGGCCCCCGAATTGCTGCGTATTGGTTACCAGAAGGCTGCAGTCAATCTGGTCATCCTGAAACAGCAGGGCGCGCTTGAAAAGCTTTTTCCCAACACCAGGGTCAGCTGGTCAGAGTTTCCGGCCGGGCCGCAGTTGCTGGAAGCCTTGTCGGTTGGCAGCCTTGAGTTTGGTCTGACGGGCGATTCTCCGCCGGTTTTTGCGCAGGCTGCGGGCAAAGACCTGCTGTATGTAGGTGCCGAGCCACCAAAACCCGACAGTTCGGCGATTCTGGTGCTGCAGGATTCAAACCTGCGTACCTTGCCCGACCTGCGCGGCAAAAAAATCGGTGTGCAGAAGGGCTCCAGCGCACATTACCTGCTGGTTCGCGCGGTTGAAAAAGCCGGGCTGCAGTGGTCGGATATTCAGCCGACCTATCTGGCACCAGCCGATGCGCGCGCAGCGTTTGAGCGCAAAAGCATAGACGCCTGGGCCATCTGGGACCCGTTTTACGCCGCGACCGAGCTGGCGATCAAACCGCGTGCGCTGGTCACAGGCCGTGATTTGTCGAGCAACAACTCGTTTTACCTGGCCTCACGGCCATTTGTGACACAGCATGAAAGCACCTTGCTGACGTTGCTGCAGGAACTGAGCCGCGCCGACCGCATTGCACAGGAAAACCGCAAGGAGGCCATCAAGCTGGTGTCTGACTTCAGCGGCCTGGACGCGGGTGTGGTTAGCCTGTTCTTGCAGCGCCGCCCGGCTTCCCCGGTAGGCCCGCTGAGCGCCGCCACGATTGCCGACCAGCAGCGTGTGGCTGATGCCTTTTTCAAACTTGGTTTGATTCCAAAGGCGGTCAAGGTGTCGGACATTGTCTGGCGGGCCCGTGGCAATTCGGTGGCGCTGCGTTGAAGACTTTGTGTGTCTGTCATTGCGGGCTTGACCCGCAATCCATAAGGAATTGATGCCAATGCGGCGATTTTTATCAGGCAATGGTGACCTATCAACGATGGATCCCGGATCAAGTCCGGGATGACATCCGATAGATCTCGATTTTTAAACGTTTTATGCCCTTTGCGAATACGCAGAGAGTGCAGTTTGCTATTACTTTTGGAGCAATCATGCAGGTTTTCTGGTTTATTCCCACCCACGGCGACAGCCGTTATCTGGGCACGGCCGAGGGTGCCCGTGAGGTCAGCCATGACTACCTCAAACAGGTTGCCGTTGCCGCCGACACGCTGGGTTACGAAGGCGTGCTGATTCCCACCGGCCGTTCATGTGAAGACCCCTGGGTGGTGGCGTCCAGCCTGCTGGCTGTGACCAAAAAGCTCAAGTTTCTGGTCGCGGTGCGCCCTGGCCTGCACCAGCCCAGCCTGGCAGCGCGTATGGCAGCCACGTTTGACCGGCTTTCTGGCGGGCGTTTGCTGATCAACCTTGTCACTGGCGGCGACCAGACTGAACTGGAAGGCGACGGTGTTTACCTTGACCACGCCCAGCGTTATGAGCAGTCTGAAGAATTCATCCGCATCTGGCGCGAAGTGCTGACTCGCAGCCATGAGGGGCAGAGCTTTGACTACGAAGGCAAACACCTGAGCGTCAAGGGCGCCAAGCTGCTTTACCCACCCGTGCAAAAACCGTATCCACCAGTTTATTTCGGCGGCTCGTCGGCAGCAGCCCATGAGCTGGCGGCAGAGCAGGTGG
>JAZKIK010000214.1:0-1553 GCA_040384925.1 Pseudomonadota bacterium
TGGTGGCGTCGGGTCTGGTTCTGGACAAGTTGATTCCCGGGCTGATTTATGAACGCAGCACCATGCAGATTTCCCACATGGTTCATGCCGTGGCTACCGTGCTGATGATGGCCATGTTTATTGGCCATATCTATATCGGCACGATAGGCATGCAGGGCGCGTATGAGGGCATGAAAACTGGCTACGTTGACGAAACCTGGGCAAAAGAACATCACGAGTACTGGTACGACGATGTCAAGGCCGGCAAGATTCCGGTCCAGCGCAGCGAGCCCGTGAAGATGGAAGTGCCTGGGCAGATTGCCCAGGCCTGAGTTCGCAAAGCATGAATGCATAAATTTCCGGGAACGCCATGAAAAACAGATTTCCATCCTTTGCTTCCCTGCTACTGACAGCGCTGCTGGCTGGCACCGGCACTCTGGCGCTGGCCAAACTTCCTGTACCCGTGCTGACTGACGAAGCCAAGGCCAAGGCGGCAGAGGCTGCGGCCAAGGCTGCCTGGGCTGGCAAGGTTGACGGCTATTTGCTCTGCAAGTCGCAGGACAAGGTGGCAGCCGCCTATCTTCAGTCAGCCAAGGCAGCGGGCAAGGAAGTCAAACCAGCCACCCCAACGCCGCCCTGCGCAGACCCTGGTGCCTTTGTTTACACCGCGCCAGAAGCCGTCAAACCGATTGAGGCCGCAGGTGCCCATTCACCCGCCGGAACAGCCGCCAGCCCGCCAAGCACCAAACAACCCGACGCCACGGCCAACCCGGCGGTGCCGCTCGCACCGGCCAAAAAATCCTGAGGCCAAAGCGGGGTCTGACTGCGCTTCGCTCCGACTTCTCACATCCCCCAAAGGGCCGGCACCGCAAGGTGTTGGCCCTATTGCTGTAGCCTCACTTTATGTCCCTGCCTTTTTTAACCAACACCCAAGCCCCGCTGACCTGTGAAATCGACACGGTCAATGAGTTGGGCGAACACCAGCTGGTATCAATTCCCGCCGAGCGCGCGCTGACGGTTTACGTTGACAAACGTGAGCTGGTCACCCTCATGACCCTGGGCGCCCACCCTGAACTGCTGGTGCTTGGTTACCTGCGCAACCAGCGCCTGGTCGGTTCGGTGCAGGACATTGAATCGGTTACCGTCGATTGGGAAGTCGGCGCAGCCGCCGTCAAAACCCGGCACGGCATCAAAAACATTGAAGAAAAAACCGCCAGACGTGTGGTGACCACCGGCTGCGGGCAGGGCAGCGTGTTTGGCGGGCTGATGGACGAGGTCGATCAGATCAGGCTGCCAGCCGATGCTGGCATCAGCCAGAACCAGCTGTATTCACTGGTCAATACCATTCGACTGAAAGAAACGACTTATAAATCAGCCGGTTCTGTCCATGCCTGTGCACTGTTTGATACCAGCTCTGACGAACCTGAAATGCTGCTGTTTGTGGAAGACGTAGGCCGCCACAACGCAATCGACACCATCGCGGGCTGGATGTGGATGAATATGGCCCCCACGCTGAATATGGCCCCCACGCTCCCCACTGCGTGTGGTTCGCTGCCCCCCGAGGGGGCCGCTGC
>JAZKIK010000215.1:0-489 GCA_040384925.1 Pseudomonadota bacterium
AGCCAGCTTGCCCAGACGCTGTTGAACAATGGCGGCCAGCACGGTACCGACTTCAAGTTCGCAAGGGCTTGCTGCATCGAAAGCAGCACCCTTATCCAGCATTTTTTCTTGCCTGGCGCTTAACAAAATGGCAATTTGCATGGCGTTGATCAAGCGCGTGCGAACGTCCCGGTTTTTCCTTTTGGCTGAATCTGACAACAAACTGTCTGCCAGGTTGTCGATGTGGTCTGCGAACGTTTTTGCAAGCTTGACAATCGCGCGCATGCAGTTTTCGGCAATTTCTTTTCGGGGCAGGTGGTTTGCGGCTGGTGTTATCGCATTGCTGACCAACATGGGCAATTTGTCGACAAAACCCGAGCCTGGGATTTCCTTGAGTTGAACGCAATCCAGGCAGGTTTGCAAATCCAGGCGCGCCTGAGCCAAGCGTTCAGCATCGCTGGGCAGTGGCTTGATCTTTGACTGAGCTGGCCCGTTTTCACCCGCTGGGTC
>JAZKIK010000215.1:499-4156 GCA_040384925.1 Pseudomonadota bacterium
TGCTTGCTGTGGTTGGTGGCCGACCGGAGAAACACAAACGAATCAGCTTCAAAATCCCTTCCTGCCCACTCGGAAACAAATGCTTGTTGTCCCAAGGCCTCAGGGCTTTGGGCACATCATCAGGGCTACCACCATCAGGTCTGATGGGATAAAACTTGTGATTGCACAAGGCCGCGTCATACAAATCTTGCGTGATGATGGCGCCCTCCCAAGCCACACCTCTGCCACTGTCAGGTGCCGCACGCTTTTCAAACCGGGCTTTGTATTTGGGCGAGGCTACCACCAGCACCACGCTGGCGTCTTCAATGCCATGCTGCATCCAGGTGGTCCAACCTTTTGGCGGCGGCCTATCGGCATGGTCAAAGTCACATTCCAGAGAAATACCTTGACTGCGCAGCCAGACGCACAACTGTTCTACCTGCGCCCCAAAGGCAACACTTTCATGCGCGTAGCTGACAAAAACGGTGTGCTTGCCTTGCGCGGCATTTTGCTCTTGCATGTACGGTCCCCCTCAATATGCCCGGCACGGATGGCCAGCTTGTCACCTTCATCATATTGCAGCCCAGATTGGAAGACCCGGTTTTTCAGCGCGTCGAAGCCATCAAACGACTAAAAATCCCCACCGCCCCCATGCGCCAGGCTTTCAAACTTGGTAATGCGATTGATAAACGCCAGTTTGACGGTGCCGGTTGGGCCGTTACGCTGTTTGCTGATGATGACCTCGGCTACACCGGGTTCCTTGCAGGCGTCTTTGGTGTAGTACTCGTCGCGGTAGATGAACATGATGATGTCGGCATCCTGCTCGATCGCGCCGGACTCGCGCAAGTCGCTCATCATCGGACGTTTGTCTGTGCGGGACTCCACACCGCGACTTAGCTGCGACAGGGCAATCACCGGGCATTGCAGTTCCTTGGCCAGCATTTTGAGGCCGCGTGAAATTTCGCCGACTGCTGTGGCGCGGTTTTCATCGGCCATGCCGCTGGACACACTCATCAGCTGCAAATAGTCGATCACGATCAGGCCTAGCTTGCCGCACTGCTTGGCCAGGCGGCGTGCATTGGCGCGCAACTCGCTGACCGTAAGGCCCGGTGTTTCATCAATATGCAGTGACACGGTACGCAGTTTTTCAATCGCCTCGGTCAGGCGTGGCCACTCTTCGTCAGTCAGCGAGCCTGTACGCAGATGGGTCTGGTCAATCCGGCCAATCGAGCCGACAATACGCACAGCCAGTTGGGCCGCTCCCATCTCCATGGAGAACACGGCCACCGGCAGGCCTTCGTTAAGAGCTACATGTTCTGCCATGTTGATTGCCAGGGCCGTTTTGCCCATTGAGGGTCTTGCCGCCAGAATGATCAAATCACCCGCCTGGAAACCCGAAGTCATGCGGTCAAGATCGTAAAAGCCTGTGGGCACACCCGTGACGTCCTGCGGGTTTTCGGCCATTTCGGTCACGCGGTCGAGCAGATCAACCACCAGGGTGTCCATGCTCTGGAAACCCTCTTTCATGCGTGAACCTTGCTCGCCAATCTTGAAGATTGCCTTTTCGGCGTCGTCAAGAATGGTGGCGATGTCCTTGCCCTGGGGGTTGAAGGCGTTGGTGGCGATTTCGTCGCTGGCGGCGACCAGTTTGCGCAGAATGGCGCGCTCGCGCACGATTTCTGCGTAACGGCGGATATTGGCCGCGCTGGGCACATACTGGGCCAGCGAGTTGAGGTAACTCAGGCCGCCTACTTCGTCGGCCTTGCCCTGGTTTTGCAGATACTCATACACAGTGATGACGTCAGCTGGTTTGCTGGCGTTGATCAGGGCGCCCACCGATGCGTAAATCAGCTTGTGTTCGCCACGATAAAAATCTTCGTGCTGGAGCAGGTCGTCCACCCGCTCCCAGGCGGTGTTGTCAAGCAACAGGCCACCCAGCACACTCGACTCCCCTTCCACCGAATGCGGCGGTATGCGCAGCTGGGCAATCTGGCGGTCGGCGCTGTAGCCGGATGAGTCAAATTTGTTGGACGGTGCTGCGGACATTCGGGTTCCTCAAGATGTGCTGAATCCTACGCCTGCCACCTTTCCATGCTGTGGATAAAGCTGTGAACAAGCAGGGGAAATGACGTGCAGATGCCGCCTGTACCTGTGTACAAGCGGGAAATGTTCTTAAACAAAGTTCGCCAATGAAAAAAGCCGCTCGGAAGCGGCCTTTTCAGGGAGGCGTTAGTTGCTGATCAGGCAGTTTCGCCGTAAACCGTCACGGTGATTTCAACCACCACGTCGGTGTGCAGGGCAACGTTGACATTGTGGTCGCCCACAGTCTTCAGCGGGCCGGTTGGCATGCGGACTTGCGATTTTGCAACCGGGAAACCTTGTTTGGTCAGTTCGGCAGAAATGTCGTGATTGGTCACGGAACCAAACAAACGGCCATCCACACCGGCTTTTTGCGTCAGCTTGATGCTGGTGCCGCCGAGCTTTTCGCCCTGGGCTTGCATGGCTGCCAGTTTGGCGGCTGCTGCTTTTTCGAGTTCGACGCGTTTGGCTTCGAATTCGGCCTTGTTGGCAGCAGTAGCGCGGCGTGCGCGGCCAGAAGGGATCAGGAAATTGCGTGCGTAGCCGTCTTTGACTTTGACGACTTCACCCAGGTTGCCGAGGTTAACGACTTTGTCGAGCAGAATGATTTGCATGGTCGTGTCTCCTTACAGGGTACGGTGCTGGTCGCTGTAAGGCAGCATCGCGAGGAAGCGAGCGCGCTTGACGGCGGTGTTGATCTGGCGCTGGAAAATCGCGCGGGTGCCGGTAAGGCGTGCGGGGATGATCTTGCCGTTTTCAGAAACAAAGTCACGCAGGGTGTCGATGTCCTTGTAGTCGATTTCTTCAACGCCAGCAGCGGTAAAGCGGCAAAAGCGCTTGCGCTTGAACAGCAGTGACTGTGTGTTGCGTTTTGGGCGCTTGTCTTTATTGAAACGTTTTGGTCCGGGCATGATGGACTCCTTAAATGGGGTTCAGTACTTGCTCTGCGCCTGATTCAGGCAGCAAAGCGATGGCTTGAATATGAAAAACGATGCTTTTGCTGGTACGCGCATTCGTCAAAAAACCGGTAAAAACTTGGAGCTTGCCTAATTCAAGCTGGCTTGTTGTTTCAGCCAGCGTTCCAAAAGCTACTGCTCTCACGATCAGTTTGACCTGCCTGTTCACACCACCTTCAACAACTTCTGACTCGTGTTCGAGGACGAGGTTGAGGGCGGGGATTCCAGCGGGTGTGTAACGAAGAGAAGAAATCTCGGCGATACACGCAGTCAGTCTGGCGTGGTTTACCTGGCTCAATGAGGGATTAGTTGCCTGCGTATTCAGCTTGCTGGGTCTTGCGCGCTTCTTCACGCTCGACATTGCGCATCATCAGGGATGGGCCGGTTTCGGCTTTCTTCTTGACAACGGTCAGGTGACGCAGCACGGCATCGTTGAACTTGAACGCATGTTCAATTTCTTCCATCACGGCCTGGCTGGCTTCGATGTTGATGCAGATGTAATGGGCTTTGGCCAGTTTCTGGATCAGGTACACCAGTTGACGGCGGCCCCAGTCTTCAACACGATGCACGGTACCACCACCAGCGGTGATCATGCCCTTGTAACGCTCCAGCATGGCTGGGACTTGCTCGCTTTGATCCGGAT
>JAZKIK010000216.1:0-366 GCA_040384925.1 Pseudomonadota bacterium
GCATGGATGGCTGTCAAATGGACAGCAGTGTGCAGCTTGCCGGCAAAGGCCCGATCTGCTTTTTGGGGATCTAGGCAGTGGCAAAGCACTGTCCAGGTTTATCAGATGGTCTGGGTTGGGCGGTCGGAGGCCAGATGTGCGCCCAGAATTTCTTCGATTTTGAGTTTGAGAAGGCGCGATTTTTCATCACTTGGAAAGCGCACTCCTACACCCTGCGTGCGGTTGCCGGCTGCGCGTGGAGGTGTGACCCAGGCCACTTTACCGGCCACGGGGTAACGCTGGGTGTCTTCCGGCAGGGTCAGCAGTACATACACATCGGCACCAAGCTGATATTCACGCGCGGTTGGAATAAAAACACCGCCTTCC
>JAZKIK010000216.1:376-2163 GCA_040384925.1 Pseudomonadota bacterium
TCTTTGATGGCCAGTTGCACAACACTGGGGCGCGCGGCGGTGCTGGCAGCGCTGGGCGGAACGGCAAGGGGCGTTGTACTCATCGGTCTAGTTTATCGGTTTGCCCAGCGCGACTGGCGTAGGCGGGGAGCCAATATGTAGCTAATTTGTAGTTAAATTGTGAAGATTTACTTCGTAGTTAACGCAATTTTTGCCCGGCTGGCCAATGACTCCAGCATCAGCCCCGGGTTGTAGGGATGTTCAACCGTGCGCGCAGTGGTCGCCAGTTCCTTGGACCAAGCCGACAGCGCGTACATGGCAGCGCGGTCATCAGCGCTTTTGCCTGCCGGTTTTGAAGGCCCATTTGGTGGCGCGGCTGCCTGCAAGTCCCGAATGCTGAAAAACCTTGGCTGCGCACCAGCCCTGACGGCCCAGACATCGTGACAAAGTTTTTGCAGCGCATCCACCGCCTGAGCCGGTGCCCAGTCGGCCAGTGCCGTGGCATCACCACGCGCCATGGCTTTGGGCAGCGCCTGCCAGCCCTGTGCAATCAGCGCAGCCTGGCCGTTTTGTATCCAGGCCAGCGCGTCAGCGGGGCGGCCACCTGCAGCGGTCAGCAGAATCTGCAAATCGGATGCACTGGGTTGTTTGGGCGCTTTTTTGTCAGCGCCCTCACCTGCCAGGCTCATGCCCTGCAGCCAGGCCAGGCCGTCATCAAATGCCGGCCACAGCATGGTGTGGCCCAGGCAGCGGCTGCGGATTGTGGGCAGCAATTGATGTGCGGCTTCGGTCGCCAGAATGAATTTGACCGCGCCAGGTGGTTCTTCAAGCGTTTTGAGCAAGGTGTTGGCGGTGATGCCATTCATGCGTTCAGCCGGAAAAACCAGCACCACCTTGGTGTCGCCGCGTGAGCGCGTGAACTGCGTGAAAGAAACCGCCTCGCGAGCGGCATCCACCTTGATTTCCTTGCTGGGTTTGCGTTTTTTGCTGTCGAGTTCGTCCTGTGTTTTTTCGTCCAGCGGCCAGCCTAATTGCAGCGTCAGGGTTTCGGGCATCAACATGCAGAAGTCGGCATGGGTATGTACCTCCACCGCGTGACAACTGCCGCAGACGCCACAGGCACCGGCCGGGCTCGGGTTTTCACACAGCCAGGCTCTGGCCAGTGCCAAAGCCAGTTCAAACTGGCCCAGGCCCGATGGGCCGCTCAGCAGCCAGGCGTGGCCACGCTGGGCCAGCAGGCTTTTGAGCTGGGTTTGCAGCCAGGGTGCCAGCGCCGAAGGTAATGAGGATTCAGCACTCATGGCAGCCAGCCTTTATCGGTAAACACCCGTTTAACCTGATCCCAGACCTCATCACGGCTGGCTGAGGCATCAATCTGGGCAAAACGCTGTGGGTCTGCCTGAAAACGGCTGGCATAGGCATCAGCCACACGACGGAAAAATGCCACGGGCTGGGCTTCAAAGCGGTCTGGCACGCGTGCACCAGCAAGTCGCTGGGCTGCGTCTTCCGGCGGCAGATCAAACCAGACCGTCAGATCGGGCTGCAAAAGGGTGCCGGGTTGCATGGATAAATCGCCCTGCACCCAGCTTTCAAGCGTTTGCAGCACCGTCAGGTCAAAACCACGGCCACCACCTTGATAGGCAAAAGTGGCATCGGTAAAACGGTCACACAGCACCACCTCACCCCGGCCTAGCGCTGGTGTGATCACGTTCAGCAGATGGTCACGCCGTGCTGCAAACACCAGCAGCGATTCGGTCAGGGAGTCCATGGCATCGTTGAGCACCATGTCACGCAGTTTTTCAGCCAGA
>JAZKIK010000217.1:0-3233 GCA_040384925.1 Pseudomonadota bacterium
CGCAGCGGCCCCCTCGGGGGGCAGGGAGTTACACGAAGTGAACGACCGTGGGGGCGATATCCTTTGGCCGCGGAACCGGCTTCGCCGGGCCGCAGGCGCAGCGGCCCCCTCGGGGGCAGGGAGCGACACAAAGTGCGCGACCGTGGGGGCCACATTCAAGCAGGGGCCGCGGGACTGGCTTCGCCAGACCGCAGGCGCAGCGGCCCCCTCGGGGGGCAGGGCGCTACACGCAGTGAGCAACCGTGGGGGCCTCATAATGGTCTATTCTGATCCGGATTGGGTGCCCGGCGCTGCGGCATCAGCAGCAAAATGCTGACCACCGGCCACAACAGGGCTTCCAGCAACGGTGCCAGCAGCATGGTCCAGCCGGGAAAAGTACCGCCGCCAATCATGCGTATCACCAGCTCCACACCATAGGCCACGGCAAACAGCGGCAAAACCTGAAAAGCCTGTGAAGGCACTGAAAACCACAGCAGGCGGCGGTGGATCATGGTGGCAAAAAAGCTCAATGCGGTGTACGACAGCGCGTGCTGGCCCAGCAATGCCGACTGATGCACATCCATGCCCAGTCCAAACATGAAAGCCACACCAATGCCTACACGCAGCGGCTGGTGGACATTCCAGAAAACCAGTACCAGCGCCAGAAAATCAGGCATCCAGGACACCCGGCCCAGTGGCAGCATGTCCAGCAACAGCGCCACAATCAGGCTGCACCAGATAAACAGGGGGTTGGCAGGCAACAGCAGTTGCTGGCCCGATCGCATGATCATTTGAGCGCCCCTTTTTTGACGGCCACTTCAGGCGCATCCGGGCGCGGCGGTATCTGGGTTGACACGGGTTTGACCACCATGACATGCCGTGCGCCTGTCACCAGCGCCTGCGGGGTGCAATAAATTTTGGCAAAAGCCGATTCGGCACGCCGCTCGATACGACTGATTCTGGCGACCGGCAAGCCGGGTGGATAGACCCCGTCAACACCGCTGGTGGTCAACAGATCACCCTGCTGCACGTCTGAATTGCTGCCCATGAAGCGCAGCTCCAGCCCACTGCCAGCAGCCGTCGGGTCACCATACGCCACACTGCGCGCACCGGTGCGCACATTCAGTACCGGAATCGCCAGTTCGCGGTCAATTACCAGCGTGACCTCGCTGACCAGTGGGTGTACCCGTGTGATCTGGCCCAGCACACCGGACTCGTCCAGCACCGGCGAGCCCAGCTCGACCTCTTGCAACATGCCTTTGTCAATAATGACTTTGCGGGTGTAGGGGTCGGCTGCGTCATAAAGCACTTCGGCAGCCATGACCGAGGTGGCCAGTTGGTCGCGCAGGCCCAGCAGTTTGCGCAGACGGCTGTTTTCCTGCAGCAACTGTTCAACCTGCCCGGCGCGCAGGGACTGCAGAGCCAGTTTTTTGCTGGCGTCGTCACTGCTGGCGTTGGCTTGCGACAGACTGGTCATGTACTGGCTGCTGTTTTGCACCGCCCGCACCGGCTGCAGGGCCAGCCACTGCACCGGGTAAAGCGCCGTCGCCAGCGCAGCACGAACCGGCTGGACAATGCGAAAACGGGTGTCCGCCACCATCAAAAACAGCGACAGCGTGCTGAAAAACACCAGTTTGGACAGCGCCGACGGCCCTTGTTTAAAGAAGGGCGGCGGGGATCTGTCTAGGGTTCCTAAAGGCATGAATCGCTGGGGCCTGTGTCAATGACGGCAGGCAGGCCCGGCAAAAAGCGGTTGAACGGGGGGATGAAAATGGCAGCCAGAGGCCGGATTATTCCGACGTGAAGATTGAACCCATGCGGTCCATGCGCTCCAGCGCCATGCCGCAACCACGCACCACACAGGTCAGCGGCTCTTCGGCCACCAGCACCGGCAGGCCGGTTTCTTCAGCCAGCAGGCGATCCAGGTCACGCAACAGGGCACCGCCGCCGGTCAGCATCATGCCGCGGTCGGCAATGTCTGCGCCAAGTTCTGGCGGGGTCTGTTCGAGCGCGTTCTTGACGGCACTGACAATATTGTTCAGCGGATCCGTCAGGGCTTCAAGGATTTCGTTGCTTGAAATCGTGAAGCTGCGCGGCACACCTTCGCTGAGGTTGCGGCCCTTGACTTCCATTTCCTTGACTTCAGAGCCGGGAAAGGCCGAACCGATGTTCTTTTTGATGGCTTCAGCCGTTGGCTCGCCAATCAGCATGCCGTAGTTGCGGCGGATGTAGTTGATGATGGCTTCGTCAAAACGGTCGCCACCAACACGCACACTGCCCTTGTAAACCATGCCGCCCAGCGAGATCACGCCCACTTCGGTGGTGCCACCGCCAATGTCAACCACCATGGAGCCGCTGGCTTCGCTGACGGGCAGGCCAGCGCCAATGGCGGCGGCCATGGGTTCTTCAATCAGGTAAACGTCGCTGGCACCTGCGCCCAGTGCGCTTTCACGAATCGCCCGGCGTTCAACCTGGGTCGAACCGCAGGGCACACAAATGATGATGCGCGGGCTGGGTTTGAAAAAACTGCGCGGATGCACCATCTTGATGAACTGCTTGAGCATCTGCTCGGTCACCGTGAAGTCGGCAATCACGCCGTCCTTCATGGGGCGAATCGCCTCGATGTTGCCAGGCACCTTGCCCAGCATGGCCTTGGCTTCCTTGCCGACGGCCTGAATGGTTTTTTTGCCTTGCGGGCCGCCTTCATGGCGAATCGCGACGACCGAGGGTTCGTCAAGCACAATGCCGCGGTCGCGGACATAAATCAGGGTGTTGGCGGTGCCAAGGTCAATCGCCAGGTCGGTAGAAAAGTACCGACGGAATGCTTCAAACATAGTCAGAAATCCAGTTGTGGCATGAACAAACTTCGTTGCTCGATCGCCTTTTACGCTTGTTTTCGGGGTGGTTTTGGGATGGTTTTTGATGAAAAAAGAGGACCCCAAATTGTCCAGATTTGCCAGCTACCCTGCTCAATATTTTCTGAGACCTTGTTTTCCGCGTCTAAAAACGCGCAAAGAGTGCATCCGGCCCTGATTTCACACCAAAGGCGGGATAATAACGCATCGCCCCTGTAACCGGGGTCTAAAAGCGGTCTTGATGCGGGCTTGCGGTTTTATTTTTACACGCCGTTTCATCGCGTTCTGGTCAATTTTTCAGTCTCTTTTCAGTTTCTCATCCCATGGCATTGAATTCACAAGACATTGCACGAGTCGCCAATCTGGCGCGGCTTGAATTGCGCCCCGACGAAACCGAGC
>JAZKIK010000218.1:0-3354 GCA_040384925.1 Pseudomonadota bacterium
ACCGCCGAGTCCGGCAACGGTCTGGTCAAAGTCACCATGACCTGCAAACACGATGTCAAACGTATTGAAATCGACCCCAGCCTGCTGGCCGACGACAAGGACATGCTCGAAGATCTGGTCGCTGCAGCCTTTAATGCAGCAGTACGCAAAGCCGAAGACCTGAGCCAGGAAAAGCTCGGCAAATTGACCGCCGGAATGCCCGGCCTGCCCGGCGGGATGAAGATGCCTTTTTAAAACCTTGCGGGACGGACCAATGGGGGTACACGAAGTGCCCCCTTTGCTCGGTCCCCAACCGTTCAAGTCCCCGCTCCCGATCCCGACTTACTCCACACCCGCCAAATGCCCACCTCCAACGCCCTAGACGCCTTGACCCAGGCCCTGCGCAAGCTGCCTGGCGTGGGTGCCAAGTCGGCGGCACGCATGGCTTTTCATTTGTTGCAGCACGACAAATCAGCCGCCTTGCAAATTGCCCGTGCGCTGGAGCATGCAGTTGGCAGCATCAAACACTGCTCCCTGTGCAACACCCTGACCGAGCAGGAGGTTTGCAGCACCTGCGCCAACCCGCAACGTGACCGCAGCAAACTGTGTGTGGTCGAAACCCCGGCCGATCAGGCGGCGCTGGAGCGCACTTTGGCCTACAAAGGGCTTTATTTTGTGTTGATGGGCAAACTCAGCCCGCTTGACGGAATTGGCCCGCATGATATTGGCCTGCAAAAGCTGTTTGACCGTGTGGTGCCCAAAAACGCTGGCGGGCAGATGCTGCCGGTTGATGCGCGTGAGGTGCAGGAAGTGATTCTTGCCACCAATTTCACCGCCGAAGGTGAAGCCACTGCCCATGTGATTGCCCAGGCGCTCAAAAGCCGGCATGTGCAGGTCACACGCCTGGCCAGAGGCGTGCCGGTAGGCAGCGAGCTTGAATACGTTGACCTGGGCACGATTGCACATGCGCTGGTTGACCGGCGTTGACATGTTTGGCCCTGAACGGGCTTGAAAACTGCTTGTTTCATCTGCCAAGGCGTTTCTGCTCATGACCAGGCAATCGCCTGATCATGACTGCATCACTGTTTTTTTGATAGCCGCTTACTCAACAATCACAATGGCTACATGCCGAAAGGTACCCATACATGTCATATCCGCACTTCACCATCGCCTATTGGTGCGTTTTGGTGGCGGCCATCCTGCCCATCATTTGTGCAGGCATCGCAAAATACGGCACCATGAACAAATCCAGGCGTGAGGGCGGGTTTGACAACAACAACCCGCGCGCCTGGCTGGCCAAACAAACCGACTGGCGTGCCCGTGCCAATGCGGCCCAGGCCAATACCTTTGAGGCGCTTCCATTCTTCTTCGCTGCCGTCATCATTGCGCACCAGTTGCAGGCCCGTCAGACCCTGCTCGACCTGCTGGCCTTTATTTTTGTGGTTCTGCGCATGGCCTACGTGATGATGTACGTGGCCGACATGGCCAAAACCCGCAGCAGCATCTGGGTGACAGCGCTTTTTATCAATATTGCGATTCTGTTTTTGGGTTTTCGCTGAAACTTTGCTTCTGTGTTGAGCTTTTGTAAAGTTGTCATCCTGCTCCCATAGAGCGGCTTACACCTGGTTTCAGCTTGCGTACAAACCCGCACGGGATGACCCCGATGCGGGTTTTTTTACGCCTTGCTAAGCTCAATCTCAACTTAGAAATACAGTGAGGACTTAGCCCCATGACCAGCCAGAACATCATTTCCCGACGAACTTTTGCCGGTGGCGCTGCCCTGGCTGCAGCGACGCTGGCTTTCCCTGCCTTGCGTGCACAAAACAAGCTTGAAAAAACAAAAATTGCCCTGGCTGTTGGTGGCAAGGCCGCGTTTTATTACCTGCCATTGACGATTTCCGAACAGCTCGGGTACTTCAAGGCCGAGGGTCTTGACATCGAAATCAGCGACTTTTCAGGTGGCGCGCGTGCGCTGCAGGCTGTGGTTGGTGGTTCTGCCGACATCTGTTCAGGCGCTTTTGAACACACCATCAACCTGCAGGCCAAAAACCAGATGTACCGGGCTTTTGTGCTGCAAGGCCGGGCACCGCAGATTGCTTTTGGCGTTTCAACAAGGACCATGCCCAGTTACAAAAGCATTGCTGACCTGAAGGGGAAAAAAATCGGTGTTTCAGCGCCCGGATCGTCCACCAACATGATGGCCAATCTGGTGCTGTCGCGCGGTGGCCTGCAAGCCAGTGATGTGAGTTTTATCGGTGTTGGGACTTCAGCCGGGGCCTTGACGGCCTTGCGTTCCGGCCAGATTGACGCCATGAGCAATACCGACCCCGTCATGACCATGCTGGAGCAAAAAGGCGAGGTCAAAATCATCAGTGACACCCGAACCCTCAAAGGTACGATTGACGTTTTTGGCGGCGCAATGCCTGCTGCCTGCCTGTATGCCTCGCATGAATTCATACAGAAAAACCCCAACACCTGCCAGGCGCTGGCCAATGCCATCGTCCATGGCCTGAAGTGGCTGCAGACTGCCGGCCCTGGCGACATCATCAAAACGGTTCCCGAGAGTTATCTGCTGGGTGACCGGGCGCTTTATCTCGCGTCTTTCAACAAGGTGCGCGAGTCAATTTCACTTGACGGCATCATTCCTGAAGAAGGCACCCGTACCGCGCTCAAGGCCCTGGCCAGTTTTGACCCGGCTATCAAGGCTGAAAAAATTGATCTTTCAAAGACCTTTACCAACGAATTTGCCCGGCGTGCCAAAGAGCGTTTCAAGGCCTGAACGGGTTTGGGGCCAGGGCTTTTTCAGCTTGCCAGAATGAGCACATTCGCTCTGGAGCTGGAGGACATCAGCTGCACCTTTCGCTCCAAAACCGATGGCAGAGGCAAACCTGGTCAGGCCGCACCGGGTTACACCGCTGTTGGCAACACCACATTGCGCATTGAGGCTGGTGAATTTGTATCTGTGGTTGGTCCGACGGGTTGCGGCAAATCGACCCTGCTTAATATTGGTGCGGGTTTGCTGGCACCTTCCGCTGGCCAGGTCAAGGTGTTTGGGCAAACGCTTGAAGGCATCAACACCCGCGCTGGTTACATGTTCCAGTCCGAAGCGCTGATGCCCTGGCGCAATGCGATTGAAAACGTCATGGTCGGCCTGCAATACCGGGGCGTACCTGAGCCAGAGGCACGAAAACAGGCGCAAGCCTGGCTGGAGCGTGTCGGGCTCGGGGGTTTTGGTGCCAGTTATCCGCACGAATTGTCGGGCGGTATGCGCAAACGCACGGCGCTGGCCCAGGTGCTGGCCCTGGACCCTGACATCATCCTGATGGATGAGCCATTTAGCGCACTCGATATCCAGACCCGTCAGTTGATGGAAAA
>JAZKIK010000218.1:3396-12986 GCA_040384925.1 Pseudomonadota bacterium
GCCGCCAAAAAGAAAGCCGTGCTGTTCATCACGCATGACCTGGACGAAGCCATCGCCATGAGTGACCGGGTAGTGGTCTTGTCAGCTGGTCCGGCCACACACCCTATTGGCGAGTTTGTGATTGACCTGCCCAGGCCGCGTGATGTGGCCGAAGTGCGCAGCCATCCACGCTTCATCGAGCTGCATACACAAATATGGCATGTTTTGCGTGATGAAGTGCTCAAGGGGTACGCCCAGCAGCTGAAAAAAACCTGAAAAAAGCCAGAAAAAAGAAGCGCTCATGTGGCACCACATCAAACCCTCCGAGCAAAACCTGCGTTTCTGGCAATTTGGCTTGCTGCTCATTATTCTGACGGTCTGGCAACTGGCATCACGTGACCAGCAGATTGCGTTTTTTATCGGTGAACCGGTGCTGGTGGCGGGCCGGATCTGGAGCTGGTTCATGCCTTTTGGTTTTGGGCCAAATGCGTTGTTTGCCGATGGTTTGCCCGGCCGGGCAGATATTTATCTGCATCTGGGCACCACACTGCTTGAAACAGTGCTGGCTTTTGGCATTGGAACAGGGTGATTCTGGCACCCATTTTTTCGCTCTGGCTCGGGTTAGGCATCTGGAGCAAGGTGGCGCTGGCCGTCACGCTGGTATTTTTTATCGTGTTTTTTAATGTTTACCAGGGCGTCAAGGAAGTCAGCCCTGTGGTGCTCAACAACGCCCGCATGCTGGGTGCCAACCAGCGGCAACTGCTGCGCACCGTGTACCTGCCAAGCGCCACCAGCTGGGTGTTTTCAAGCCTGCATACCTCGGTCGGGCTGGCTTTTGTCGGGGCGGTTGTGGGCGAATACCTGGGTTCCGCACGTGGAGTGGGGTATCTGATTCTGCAGGCCGAAGGCACGTTTGATGTCAACACCGTGTTTGCCGGCATTGTGGTGCTGACTGCTTTTGCCTTGCTGCTCGATGGCATTGTCGGCAGGCTCGAACGGCGCTTGATGAAGTGGCAGCCACGTTCGGGCGAGACTGAGAAGCTTTGAAATTCAGGCTGCAGGATGTATTCCTGCCGTCCTACAGATTTCAGGCTGGCCACAGCATAAAGTTGTTACAACGCTTTCAAACGACAGTCTGCATGGTGCTGGTTGCGTATTGAACAGCGCCTGGAGGACTTCAAATGAATATTTCGCTCGCCATTGGCCCGGTAGCTTCGCTGATTGCCGGTATCCTGATTCTGGTGTTTCCACGACTTCTGAATTTCATCGTGGCGATTTACCTGATCGTCATGGGCCTTGTTGGCCTGTTTGGTATACGATAAGTCACCGATGGATGGTTTAGTCGGCCCGTTTCGCAATGACACTGGGTCCGGTTAACTGTTGAATTGTCAGCGTTTACGGGGCTTGGCGACAATTTTTCCGGCGTTGCGTTTGACACCCTTGCTGCTTGTACGGGCCGATGGGGACACGGCAGCCGGAGAAGCCCGACTTCTGACCGGCAAAAACACCACTACTTGCTGCCCGAGCTTGAAGGCCGCTGCCGCTCCCACACTGTTCCACTCGGCCACGTTGGAGGCGCTCAGGCCATAACGTCTGGCAATGCTTTCAACGGTTTCGCCTTTGCGTGCCTTGACGGTGCTGCGGCGTGTGACGATTTCGGGTGCCAAAGTCACCTGGGCGTTGTCGGCCACCTGGCTGCTGACCTCGCTATTCATTTGCGCTGTCCGTGGCACCAGCAGTGTTGAACCCATCTTGATCAACATGCGTGGAGGAATGTTATTGACGGCGCGCAGATCGTTTTCGCTCATGCCAACACGCCGGGCGGCTTCACTTGCGCTCAGGGTGGATGGAGCAGTCCATGCGGTCCAGCTCGCATACTGGCCTTGGTTATACGCCTCAAAGTTGCGCTGGAAAACCGTGGCATTGTCCCAGGGCAGCAAAATTTGCGGTGTGCCCGACGCGATGATGACGGGCCGATGCGCCGATGGGTTCAACGCCTTGAAATCTTCAATCTTCACGTCGGCCAGCCTGGCGGCCAGGGCCACATCGATGTCTCTGGTGATCTGTACCTGCTGGAAATAGGGGTGGTTTTCAATCAGCGGCAACTCGGTGCGGAAACCCTGTGGATCGGCCACAATGTTTTTGACGGCCTGCAGCTTGGGTACATAAAGCCGGGTTTCGGCTGGCATGTTCAGGTCCAGGTAACCGGTACCCATGCCCAGTTTCTGGTTGCGTGAAATGGCACGGCTGACACTGCCTTCACCCCAGTTGTAAGCCGCCAGTGCCAGATGCCAGTCGCCAAACATGCCGTAGAGCTTTTGCAGGTAGTCAAGGGCTGCGCGGGTTGAAGCCAGCACGTCACGCCTGTCGTCACGAAAAGCATTCTGTTTCAGGTCAAAGTAGCGCCCGGTAGCGGGCATGAACTGCCACATGCCAGCCGCCTTGGCGCTGGACACAGCCTGCGGATTAAAGGCGCTTTCGATAAAAGGCAGCAGGGCCAGCTCGGTCGGCATCTGGCGGCGTTCCAGCTCTTCAACAATGTGAAACAGGTATTTGCTGGAGCGTTCCGTCATGCGCAGTATGTAGTCCGGGCGGCTGACGTACCACTGCTCGCGGTCCAGCACCAGTTCGCTCTGCAGATTCGGCATGCCAAAGCCGCGGCGGATGCGATCCCACAATTCCTTGGGCGGTTCCGTTGAATAAATCTGGTAAGGACTGATCTGGCCGGGAGTGATGCTTTGCAGGGCACCGCTTGGGTACAGCGGCTGGATACGCGCCTGCGTGCCACCGGGCGGTATGAGGGATGGAATGGTTTTGGTCGCAGCGCTTTCGCTGGTCAGAACCGGGTCACCCGGCATGCCTGGTTTGCCGGTTTGTGTGGCGCAACCGGCCAGCAATGCCAGGCCGAGGGCCAGAGTGACCAGCGAGAAACGTGAAACAGCGGGCGGAACCAGATCGGATGCAGGGGCGTGTGATTGAGAAAAGTTAAAAAACGGAGCGGTTCTGTGATGAGACGTCATTTGAATTGGTTTTTTCATGGCCTGAGGGCGGCAAATACGGCGGTGTCATCGTGGGCCGCTGCATCTTGATGCAGTCTTGCGGCATGAACTGGGGCTTGACTGATATGGCGCTTTCTCAAAAGCGTCTGGACCAGTGAAGTGGGTAGCGTGGCTTGACCCGAGTGTGGTGATTTTACGCAGGGCCTCAAGCTGCTGGCGAATAAACTACTCTTGCTGCCACGCTTTGCCATTTGTATATGTTCGCCCTCGTGCAGGATTTTGCCGCAAGGGTCGGCAAAAAACGGGGTGGTCGTCAACTTCAACATGCACAAGTCCTGATGAATTCAAAAAATACAGGTTTGACCGACTGGCTCAAAACCCCGCCCGGTGCTTACCTGCTGGAGTGGGAGCATGAACAATTCGATCAGGCTGTCAGCGATATCTTTGGCTTTCACGCCTTGCAGCTCGGTTTCGCCGAGCTTGATGCGCTGCGGACCAACCGCATGCCACACCAGTGGCTGGCTTTGCAACACCCGCCACCTGAAGCAAGCCAACAAGGCCTTGATGCGACTCCCGCACCATCCGCAAGTTCCCGGCCCAGGGCAGCGCTGGTGACGGATTCAGCTGCCTTGCCATTTCCGCAAGGCAGTCTTGACCTGGTGGTTTTGCCACATACGCTGGAGTTGAGTGTTGATCCGCACACCACGCTGCGTGAGGTGGAGCGGGTGCTGGTGCCCGAGGGGCGAGTGGTGATCTGTGGTTTTAATCCGGCCAGTTTGTGGGGCATGCGGCAGCGGCGCGCGCATTTTTACCAGCGTCTGGGTTACGACGACCTGTTTTTGCCCGAGGCTGGCGAATTTATCGGCTATTGGCGTATGCGCGACTGGCTCAGGCTGCTCAGCTTTGAGGTAGAGTCGGCACGTTTTGGCTGCTACCGTCCGGCGCTGACCAGCCAGAAGTGGCTGGCCCGCTTTGACTGGATGGATCAGGCCGGCAAACGCTGGTGGCCTATTTTTGGTGCCGTTTATTTTCTGGTGGCGGTCAAACGGGTTCGCGGCATGCGCCTTCTGGAGCCGGCCTGGAAACTCAACAAAACAACAGCCTCCGCACCTGCAGCTGTCGCCAATAAAAAACCGGCAAACCGCACGGGCGGCGATACCTGAGAGGGGCCGCCCAGCCCAATTCATCTATTTTTTCAAGATTCAAAACCAATAATGACCGATTCAGTTGTCGAAAAACCCCCTGTTACCACGCTGCAGCACGTTGTGATTTACACCGACGGTGCCTGCAAGGGCAATCCCGGCCCTGGCGGCTGGGGTGTCGTGCTCAATTCCGGCGGGCTCGAGAAGGAGTTGTTTGGCGGCGAGATGGACACAACCAATAACCGCATGGAAATGATGGCTGTGATACAGGCGCTGGCTGCCCTGAGGCGCCCCTGCAAGGTCACACTTTTCCTTGACAGTGAATATGTGCGCAAGGGCATCACCGAATGGATTCACGGCTGGAAGGCGCGGGGTTGGCGCACGGCTGCCAAGGCACCAGTCAAAAATGTCGATCTGTGGCAGCGCCTTGATGCGCTGGTGACAGCCAGTGGCCACAAGATTGAATGGCGCTGGGTCAAAGGTCATGCGGGTGACCCCGGCAATGAAAGGGCGGACGGCCTGGCCAACAAAGGCGTTGAACGGGCTCTGGGACGCATTTGAGCTGTCTGGAGTCGCGTTGATACAACAACCCGGAGCCGGGACGAGGGGAGCTGTAAAGCCGTTGTAAAGGTGGCCTCTGAAGGCAATGGGAAAGACCCCGCAATCATGCCAACGCCTTGCTCTGCTGCTACATTGGACCTTTGTTTAGTGTTCTAACAAATTCGTTACATCTGTAAAAACCTCCCCGCTCATGGCTTCAAAAGTAATCTATACCGTAGTCGCCGTTGCTGGCATTGCAGCCGCCTCTGGAGCCGCCTGGTGGTACCAGCAGCCGCGTGCTGCCAAGCCTGATGCATCTTCTTCCCCAGCCATGGCCGGGGCGACGCCTGGTACTGGCGGCGCGGCGGTGGCAAGCGGCAAACCGCCGTCGGTGGAAGTTGCCAGGGTTGAGTTGGCCAAACTGACTGATGACACTCAAACTGTGGGCAGTTTGCGTTCAAGACGCGGTGTGGTGCTGCGGCCCGAAGTCAGTGGCCGCATCACCCAGCTCAACTTTACCGATGGCCAGCGTGTGCGCAAGGGCCAGGTGCTGGTCCAGTTTGATGACCAGCTTCCGCTGGCGCAGGTTCAGCAAAGCCAGGCAGAACTGTCAATTGCGCTGGCAAACCAGAAGCGCAATCAGGAACTGGTGGCGCAAAACTTCATCAGCCAGCGTTCACTCGATGAAAGCGCGGCCAATCTGCAGGTTGCGCAGGCCAAACTGGCGCTGTCGCAAGCCACGGCTGCCCGGCTGAAGATCGTCGCCCCTTTTGATGGCATTGCAGGCATTCGCCTGGTCAATGTGGGTGACTACCTCAAGGATGGCGCCGATATTGTCAATATTGAAGACATCGAAGCCATTTTTGTGGATTTTCGCCTTCCCGAGCGTTTTCAGAGCAAAGTCAAACGTGGCCAGACCGCGCTGCTCGATATTGATGCCTTGCCAGGCCGAAAATACAGCGCTCAGATTCAGGCCATTGACCCGCTGATTGACGCCAACGGCCGTTCCGTGGGCATCAGGGCTTGTATTGACAACCGCCAGTTGCAGTTGCGCCCTGGCATGTTTGCGCGTGTCAATGCCGTTTTTGGGGTGCGTGAAAATGCCAGGGTGATTCCCGAAGAGGCGATTGTTCCGCAGGCCGGCCGTCAGTTTGTCATCAAGCTGGTGGACGGCCCGGACGGTCAGGGCAAGACCACCAAAAGGGTGGAAGTCAAGGTCGGTCTGCGCAGCCCTGGCAAGGTTGAAATTGTTCAGGGTCTGGAAGCGGGTGACACCGTGGTAACTACCGGCCAGCAGCGGGTGCAGAAAGATGGCACGCTTGTGACCGTGGTTGATCTGGCCGCCCGCGCAAGTCGGCCAGCAGGACCAGCAGCGCCAGCGGAGGCACCAACTGCTGCAGCGCCCGCACAGGCCGCTTCTGCTGTATCGGCTGCCACACCATCTTCTGCACCAGCAGCACCAGCAGCACCAGCAGCAGCCAAGCCCGCCGAGCTGCCTGCAGCGAAAAAAGCACCCACCGTTTCCGGCCCCAATCCCTGTGGTGTGATCACCGCCGATGCCTCCTCTGCAGCAGGCAAACCTGCTCGCAGCGCTGCATCACCAGAACGCAGCCCGGCGGCACAACGCAATCCGGGCTGATGCCCGCCAAGCTTCGCACATAGCCGATTAACCACCAACGATACCGGTCTATTTTTTATGCAACTCGCCGAAGTATCCATACGCCGCCCGGTATTTGCAACCGTGCTGTCGCTGCTGATTGTGTTGATCGGTGCGGTCAGTTTCAACCGCCTGACGGTTCGGGAATATCCGAAAATTGACGAGCCGGTTGTTACCGTTGCCGTGCGATACGCCGGTGCTTCTGCGGAGGTGATCGAGTCGCAGGTCACCAAACCGCTTGAAGACTCGATTGCGGGCATTGACGGTGTGGATGTCATCACCTCCATCAGCCGGGCTGACCAGGGCCAGATCAGCGTGCGTTTCCGCCTGGAAAAAGACGCCGATTCAGCCGCGGCAGAAGTACGCGACCGCACTTCACGCGTGCGCAACCGTTTGCCCCAGGCCATTGACGAGCCGGTGATCTCCAAGGTGGAGGCTGATGCCTTTCCAGTGATTCAACTGGCATTTTCGAGCGAGTCCTTGTCGCCGCTTCAAATCAACGATCTGGTCAACCGCATTGTCAAACCACGCCTGCAAACCGTGACAGGTGTTGCAGATGTACGTATTTTTGGCGAACGCAAATACGCCATGCGGGTCTGGCTTGACACTGACAAGCTGGCGGCCTACCGCCTGACCACACAGGATGTTGAAGACGCCATCAGGCGCAGCAACCTTGAATTGCCAGCCGGGCGCATCGAGTCTCAGCAGCGTGAATTCAGCGTCACCTCACAGACCGACCTGGTGCGGCCAGCGCAGTTTGGCGACATAGTGATCAAAAACATCAATGGTTTTTCAGTCAAGGTGCGTGATGTGGCTCGTGTGCAAGAGGGCGCGGCCGATGAGCGCACCGCCGTACGGCTCAATGGCCGCCCGGCAGTGGCTGTAGGCGTGATACGGCAGGCCACGGCCAATCCTCTGGATTTGTCCAGGGGTGTGCGCGACATGCTGCCCAAACTCCAGGCTGACCTGCCTGCCGACATGCTGGTTGATGTTGCCAACGACAACTCGGTTTTTATCGACCGTTCTGTCAGCAATGTGTACCGCACGATTGTTGAAGCTGTTTTGCTGGTTGCGCTGGTGATTTTTGTGTTTTTGCGAACCCTGCGCGCCTCCATCATTCCCATCATCACCATTCCAGTCAGTCTGGTCGGCACTTTTGCCCTGATGTCGCTGGCGGGTTTCACCATCAACACGCTGACCTTGCTGGCGCTGGTGCTTGCGATCGGGCTGGTGGTTGACGACGCCATCGTCATGCTGGAAAACATCTTTCGCCATATTGAAGAGGGCATGGACCCGTTTTCAGCCGGCATCAAAGGTGCGCGCGAGATTGGTTTTGCCGTTGTCACCATGACGGCCACGCTGGTGGCGGTGTACGCACCGCTGGCCTTCACACCGGGGCGAACCGGGCGGCTTTTTGTCGAATTTGCGCTCGCGCTTGCCGGTGCTGTGGTGGTGTCGGGTTTTGTGGCGCTGACGCTCACACCGATGATGTGCACCAAACTGCTCAAACACAATCCCAAGCCCAATCGGTTTGACCGCTTCATGGAAAACCTTCTGACCGGCGTGTCTGACCGCTACGGCAACATGATTCGCTGGGTCGTCACCAAACGTTATCGGGCACCTGAATCAGCTGGTTTTGGCAAAAAGGCTGTAGGTTTTGTGCTGCAGGCACGTTGGCTGGTTGTTGGCGTGATGTTGCTGAGCGCTGTGGCGATTGCGCTGGTTTTTCCGACCATGAAGCAGGAACTTTCGCCAATGGAGGACCGGGGTGTGATTCTGGCCAATGTCACTGCGCCTGACGGTGCGACGCTGGATTACACCAACCGTTATGCACGGGCGCTTGAAAAGCTTGGTGAACCCTACAAGGAGTTTGACCGCATCTTTGCCAATGTCGGCAACCCCACCGTCGGGCAGGCCAGTGTGGTGTACAGAACGGTTGACTGGGAAGAGCGCAAGCGTTCCACCATAGAGCTTGCGCGTGAACTGCAGCCCAAATTCAATGCTCTGCCGGGCGTGACGGCTTTCCCGATCACACCCCCATCGCTTGGCCAGGGCTTCAGGGAACGTCCTGTCAACTTTGTGATCCAGACGTCTGACAGTTATCAAAACCTGAACACTGTCGTCAGGCAGATGCTTGATGAAATTGCCAAAAATCCTGGCATCGTTTCCCCCGACGTTGATTTGCGGCTGAACAAACCCGAACTGCGGATTGAAGTGGAACGCGACAAGGCGGCTGACCTGGGCGTCAGCGTCGAAGTGGTTGCCAAGGCGATTGAAACCCTGCTCGGTGGCCGTAACGTAACCCGTTACAAACGTGATGCCGAACAATACGATGTGATCGTGCAGACCCAGGCAACGGGGCGCAGCACGCCTGATGACATTGAGCGCATTTATGTACGGGGCCGCAATGAAGCCATGATTCCGCTTTCAGCCCTGGTCAAGGTGCGTGAAAGTGTCTCGCCACGTGAACTGAATCATTTTGGCCAGCGCCGCTCAGTCACCATCACGGCCAATCTGGCAGCCGACTACTCACTCGGCGAGGCTTTGAGCTTTCTTGACCAGACCGCATCAAAAGTGCTTAAAACCGGTTACAGCACTGATTTGAATGGCACCTCACGCGAGTTCAGAAATTCCCAGGGCGCGCTGGTGATTGTGTTTTTACTGGCGCTGGTGTTTATTTTTCTGGTGCTGGCGGCGCAGTTTGAAAGTTTTATCGATCCACTGGTCATCATGCTGTCGGTACCGCTGTCCATGATTGGGGCTCTGCTGGCGCTCAAATGGTCAGGCGGTTCGCTCAATGTGTATTCACAGATCGGCCTGATCACTCTGGTAGGCCTGATCACCAAACACGGCATTCTGATTGTCGAGTTCACCAACCAGTTGCGGGGTGAAGGCATGGGCATGGTTGATGCGCTGGTCAAGGCGTCGTCGCAACGCCTGCGGCCTATTTTGATGACCACTGGTGCCATGGTTCTGGGCGCGGTTCCATTGGCATTTGCCCATGGTGCAGGTGCTGAAAGCCGCACCCAGATTGGCTGGGTGATTGTGGGCGGCATGTCACTGGGCACCTTGTTGACCGTGTTTGTGGTGCCCACCATGTATTCGCTGTTTGCCCGCTCGACCGTGCCCGGAGCGAACAAGGCCGAGGCCAAAGACGGCGCTCTGTATTCGCCTGCACATTGATTTGTTTGCTCAGCTTGGGCGGGTTTGCTGCGCAAGGGATGCTCTGCATAAGCCTCGCGGTTCTGTGGCAGTCGGATCGGGATGGGCTGC
>JAZKIK010000219.1:0-3011 GCA_040384925.1 Pseudomonadota bacterium
CTGGTCAGCCTGTTCAGGCTGGACTTTGCCAACCCGCTGGAGATGCGTGCCGACGTGGCCGGCAAACCGGTTTACCTCGGGCTGATGATGGGGACTGACGGGGTGGTCAAACTCAAGCCGCAGAACTTGCTGATCAATTTGCCGCTGCGTGGGCAGATTTGAAGCTTTTGCGCCCCGTGCATGGGTGCCATCGTCAAACAAGAGGTCGCAGGCCCGAATCAGGGCCTAATCTGCACACCGCACTGCCCAGCCCCATGCTGAATAGAATGCCCGGCCACTTCACACTTATTCTCCAGGAGACATCCATGCTCAAAAAGCTCATTTCCGTCACTTCTTTTGCCTGCCTTGCGCTGGTCGGTGCCACGCTTGGCGCACAGGCACAAACTGCTGCACCAGCCGCCTGGCCGGCCAAACCGATACGCCTGATCGTGCCTTTCCCACCCGGCGGCGGCACTGACATCCTCTCGCGTCTGGTGGCCAACAAGCTGACCGAAGTCAGCAAATGGACAGTGGTGCCTGACAACCGTGCTGGTGCGGGTGGCACCATAGGCATCGCCGAAGCCGCACGCGCCGCACCGACGGGTTACGAGATGGTCATGGGCCAGAAAGACAATCTGGTGGTTGCGCCCTGGCTGTACAAAAACCTCAGCTATGACCCGACCAAAGACCTGGTGGCCGTGGCCCACGTGGCCTACACACCTGTGGTTATCGTGACTGCCGTTGGTTCGCGCTTCAAGACTCTGGCCGATGTGGTGGCAGCGGCAAAGGCCGCACCTGACACGATTACCTATGGCTCGCCAGGCAATGGCACAACGATTCATCTGGCCGGTGAAATTTTCAACACCGCTGCAAACATCAAGCTGCGCCATGTGCCTTACAAAGGCTCCAACCCCGCAATGATGGACGTGCTGGCTGGCAATGTTGACCTGATGGTGTCCTCACTGCCCTCAGCCATCGGCCAGATCAAGGCCGGCAAACTGCGCACCCTGGCCGTGACATCGGCCCGCCGCAGCACCTCGCTGCCAGATGTTCCCACGGTGGCCGAACTGGGTTACAAGGACTTTGACGTCAGCACCTGGTACGGCCTGTTCATGCCGGCCGGCACACCCAAAGAGGTGGTTGCTACGGTCAATGCCGAAGTCAACAAGCTACTGGCCACAGCAGACATGAAGGCCGCCATCCACACCCAGGGCGCAGAACCACAGTCGATGTCGGCAGAGCAGTTTTCAAGCCTGCTCAAGACCGACCATGCAAAGTGGAAAGGCATTGTGCAGGCCTCGGGCGCCACTATCGAGTGATTCAAAAACTGCATTGATGAAAAAAGACGGCCCAGGCCGTCTTTTTTCTTTGGAGCCTGCTTTACACGGCGCACCAGTGAAAACCCTGATTAATTTTTTAAGTTTTGCATGACATGATCTAGTCATCTATAGGACTAGATCAATAAATGACTGAATCCGCCAACCTGACTGTCGTTTCCACCGAACCGGGCCAAAGCCGTTATGCCGCGCTGGCAGCCGCCTTGCGGGCAAGAGTTGTCGCTGGAGAATGGCCACCCGGCAGCGCCTTGCCCGCAGAGCAAACCCTGGCGGCTGAACATGGTGTGGCGCTGGGCACCTTGCGCCGGGCGCTGGAACTGATGGCTGATCAAGGACTGATTGAACGTGTGCATGGGCGCGGTACCTTTGTGCGGGCCGGCATCACAGGCAGCACCATGATGCGTTTTTTCAGGTTTGGCGAGGGCCGGGGTGAAGTGCCTTCCTCACGCATCGTCTCGCGCCAGCAGGTGGTGGCACCTGCCGAAGTGGCACGCCGCCTGGGGCTGGCACCGGGTGACCTGGCCTTGCGATTGCTGCGCGTGCGCTCATTCGGTGGTCAGCCCGGTGTGTATGAAGAAATATGGCTGCCGCTGACGATTTTTGGCGTGCTGGCCGATGGTGACACCAGCACCTGGGGCGATCTGCTCTACCCCCTGTTTGCCGAACGCTGCGGCGTTTTTGTCCACCGCGCGGTGGATGAAATTGCCTTTGGTGCGCTGACTGCTGCCCAGGCCAGCCACCTGGCGCTGCCCGCAGGTCACCCGTGTGCACTGGTCAGCCGCAATGCCTACGACCTGGCCGGCCATTGTGTCGAAGTGCGTTTTACACGCGGCGACGCACACGCTTTTCACTACACCGTAACCATCACCTGAGCGCATTGCAGACATAACCATAAACCCTGAAAGACAAGATCATGAAATCACTTCAAAACCCGATCCACACCACCAGCCTGTCACGCAGGCATCTGCTGCAGGGCGCAGCCGCCACTGCCGCCGCAGTGGTTGCACCCTGGTCGCCAGCACGCGCAGCCGGCCAGGTGGCTGGCGGCAAAACCATCACGCTGGTGGTGTCGTATGCCGCTGGTGGTGGTGCCGACCTGATGGCGCGCCTGATAGCGCCCAAACTGTCCGAAGCCCTGGGCCAGACCGTGGTGGTTGACAACAAACCCGGTGCCAGCGGGCAGATTGCCGCATCACAGGTTGCGCGTGCCACACCAGACGGCAGCCAGTTGCTGGTGGATGCCTCGTCTTTTGCCGTCAACCCGGCCTTGTACCCCAAGTTGCCGTACAACAGCGACACTGCCTTTACACCGCTGGCGGTGCTGGCGCTGTTTCCCAATGTGCTGGTGTGTACACCGAACTTTGAGGCAAAAAATGTCAAGGACCTGATTCGTATGGCCAAGGCCCAACCGGGCCACATTTCTTATGCCTCGTCTGGCAATGGTTCGGCCCAGCATCTGGCCGGTGCCCTGTTTGAAGACCTGGCTGGTGTCAGCCTGGGCCATGTGCCTTACCGTGGCGGCGGCCCTGCCATGAATGACGTGATGGCTGGCCAGTTGCCGCTGTTTTTTGCCAATGTGGCCTCGTCGCTGGGCCAGATCCAGTCGGGCCGCCTGCGTCCGCTGGCCGTCACCAGCCGCCTTCGTGCCCGCGTCTTGCCCGATGTTCCAACCATGGAAGAAGCCGGTGTGCCCGC
>JAZKIK010000220.1:0-2049 GCA_040384925.1 Pseudomonadota bacterium
TGCAGAAAAAAGCGTCTGCGCTGGCATAACGCAGGCAGCAGGCGCTCACCATGTCCACCGCGCCGCCTATGCAGCCACCCTGGATGGCGGCAATCACCGGAATGCGCAGGCTGTCGAGCCGGCTGAAGGTGGCCTGCATGTCAGCCAGCAGGTCAAAAATGGCCGCCCGGCCCTCGGGGCTCTGGTCATCCATGGCAATGGCACCGCTGAAGGTCTCCAGCGCCATGCCTGCGCTGAAATGTTTGCCGGTGCTGGATATCAGCAGCACCCGTGCATCGCCTGACTTTTGCAACTGCGCCAGCACCGCATCTAGCTCGCGCCAGAATGCCGGGTTCATGGCATTCATGGCTTGGGGTCGGTTCAGCACCAGATGCGCGATGTGATCGGTGACCGAGAATGAAAAGCAGCTCAGGCTGCCTGGTTTGTCTGGTGTGTTCATTGGCTGATCTTATGCAGGCAGCCATGACCTGCCAGTCACGCCTGAGACCTTCGTGTACAGGGTTTGCCTGTAGCTTGGACTCAGCTCATGCCATGACACAAGACGGTGGCAGCAAGCGCGCCATTGCGGCACCGACTTTCCCGAAGCTGCTTGCTCAATTAACTTTCAGCGTTGAAGTGGTGCCAAAAGCATTTCCCAGTAATACTCTGCCGAGCCTTCGAAAGTAAGCTGCTTTTTGTCTCCTCCCACGCCGCCACTCCAACTTATACCCATCGGTCGCAAAAACAGCGTTTGATCTGTTGCGTCAATGTTCAAACATTCGTTGAAGCTGTTCGCTGATGAACTATCGCCGTACACAAAAGTGATCCCACCAGAAAATCCGCTAGAAACCTCCGAAACGGATACCACAGCGAGCCACAGATTTACCATTCTGGTAGATAGCGGCAGTAAAGCTTCTAGCGTCAATGCGCTTGAATTTCGTCTCAAGATTGCTGTGGCGTTCCTGCAATTCTTGCAATGAATTTTCAAAAAATTTTTCTATGTACCCAAAAGCATCATCAAGAAAATTATCTTTTTCTGCGTCCGAAAATTCTTTGCGAATCCTCAAGTTACTTGATCTCGGACCTTCAGAGCGAGATGGCGGCATAGACAAAAACGAGGTGCTTGCCACAACTTTCGATAGATGAGGTTTCGGCAAAGCGGCACGCAATTGCTGGACAACGTTCAGCCAAGCATCATCGCGGTCAGGCCACTTCACAACAGGTTTTCCATCCGTGGGCACAGCAAGTAGTTTGGCAAATGGCGCGGATGCCTGCCAGTCACAGGGCCGAAGAATCACAGGTATAACTTTTGCCCGTCCCTGCTCGTGCATTTCCATCGCGCGGCCGACCTCAATGTCGTAGCAGTATGCAGAAGCAAGAAAATCGGGGCTGACCAATAAAAGGATCACCTCGGACTCATTCAGCCGAGCATTTATCTCACCGTTCAATTCAGTACCTGGCAGAATTTTGCGGTCATGCCAAGCTGAAATGGCGCCTTCACGCTTGAGCATTGCCAGGTGAACTTCAAACTCATCACGCAATGCTTCGTCTTTATGCGAATAAGAAAAAAATACTTTTGCCATTTCAAGCCCTTTTATTTGTATTGCTTATTGTGAACCTGAGTGTTTATTGCGTTCTCTCCACCCCAACAACCAGGCAAAAACCACGCCTTCCACCGCCATGCAAACCCCACCCAGGGCCACCACCGCATTGCTCCCAATCTTCGCCATCAAACCCGCAGCCAGCACCACGCCCAGCGACTGGCCCAGAAACAAAAATGATGAAAACAGCGAAACGGCTGTGCCCCTGGCCTGTGGGTACATCTGGGTGGCGTTGGTTTGCATGGTGTTGTGGAACATGAAAAAACCAAAACCTGCTGCAAAACTGGCGGGAATGGCGGGCAGCCAGTGTGGGGTGTAGGCTACGATCAGGGCGCATATGCCGACCACTGCGCCGCCTACGAGCACCAGGCCTTGCTGGCCGAAGCGGCGAATCAGGTGGCGGCCTGTGGCCATGTAGCCCATGCCGCCCAGGCCGAACAATGCCACTATGGCACCGGAGATGGACAGG
>JAZKIK010000221.1:0-1911 GCA_040384925.1 Pseudomonadota bacterium
GTATTCGTCCATTTCCCTTGTGCTTTCGGCCATTTCTTGCACGAGCCGGCCCAAGGTCTGCGCTCGTGGCTTCATGCTCGGGTAATCATTGGCCTCTTTTTGAGCCAGTGCGCTGGAGGCTTGGACAAATGCCTCTGCTTCGACCATCTCATGCAAACCCAGGCTGCTGTCCTGGTTCTCTGTTGCGAAGTCGCGCGCGCCGCTGGCTATCACCAAAGATGCATGCTCCAGGACCCGGTGTACGCTGTCGCCAGCTTCCGCTGTGTCCAGCGCAGCGGCAATGCTCGTTTGCAGCTCGGCGAGGCGCAAGGTGATCCTCTCGCGTGGATCTTTTTTTGCTGCTGATGTGCGAGTCGTGGCCTTTTTGAAAACCGGCCGCTCAAGTGTTGCTTGTGTCATGGTGATTCTTTCGGCTCGGGGTTAGATGGTGGCCAGGGTGGCGGCCTTGGCCGCATCGCCTTGCGGAGCTGCCTTGAGGATCTTGCCGGATTGCCGCTGCTGAGTCACATGGACAGGTGGACGTGGTTTGGCGGGCACCACCTCTGGGCCCTTGTCCAGCGCCAGTTCACAACGGTCTACGCATTCGCGGATGGCGGAGAAAAGGCCGGCCATCATTTCGTCTGAACCGACAATCCTCATTCCCGCCGACCAGGTCATGGCGTCAAGTGTGGATGCTATGCCCTTGGCCTCAAAAATTGAATCGTCCAAGTCTGAAGAATAGTTGGACAACTGTTCACTGAGACCCTGCACGCGGCAAATCACGGTGTGGATGTACTGAATGGCGCAGGCGACGTCGTTTTCAGGCGGCCGGTCATCTGCGCTCACCTCACCGCCGTAGATGCGGAAAAGCATCCAGGTCACAGCTTTTAACCGGTGCAGATCCACTTGCATTTCAAAGGCTGGATCGAACTCACCGACGTTGGTTGCCCTGCTCACGCCCGGAGCATTCTTTTGGTTTTTCATGGTGTTCCCCTGGAGTTAAGCGGCTACGGCTGCACGGCTGGCGGCTGCCTTGCTGGTTTTCTTCGGTGCGGCAGCGGCCGCTGCGGCCAGACGGGTGCGCTCCTGATCGGCATCGGTGCCGACACCGGGCGCATGGATCTGGTCGTAGGTCAGTTCGGCGTAATGGGGGGCCATGCCTGGGTCATCGTCTGTCGAGATCGCACATGAAAGGACGGCCGCGAAGCCTTCAACAAGCTCAGGATTGGCAATCACCTGTTGGAGAAACTGCAGCGCGAAATTGTTCTGCTGCATGCCGTGTGGGCGGTACTGTGAATTCAGTTCACTCCATGTGCTCCCTCTGAGCGATTCAGCGACTCCCAGCATGGTGCAACCAAGTTGAACGCCCGCCATGAAGTCAGCTTCTGGGGTTGTGCTGGTTTCGGGTGTGCCACGAAGGTTCAAATCGTTGTTCAACACTTGGTCGCCCAGCGCCGTGCCAAAAACCGCCCGAAACCCGTCTTTCAGGCTGATGTCGTCTTCGCTGTAGTGGCTGATCACCACAGAGTTCATGGCAAGAACTCTGGAAGCCAGCGTCCTGATCAAGGATGCAGGCCCGTTGAAGCCCTCAAATTCAACAATCCGGGCCTGCTGCAGTATTTCATTTGCGGCATGTTCGATGTCACCAGCTGCAAATGACAGTGCTGTTGTGGCCACTTTGCCACCTTTGAAAAGCAGGGTGTCGGGGGTGATGGCAGGCACCGCGGTGGCGGTGTTTGCTGTTTTTGGTGGGGGCGCGTTAAAATTCATGACGAAGACTCCTTGACTTTGTACGTTTGGTGGTTTTCAAAGACGGTCGAGTGGGCTCAATCACTCGGCCGTCGCCTTTTGTGGAACTCATGCCGGTTCCATTGCGGCTTTGGTATGGGCTTTAAGCGGCTTGGCCGTCCTGCCTTCGGGATACAACTGAAA
>JAZKIK010000222.1:0-3224 GCA_040384925.1 Pseudomonadota bacterium
CCGACCGTCTCCGCGACCATGGCCGCCGCCAACATGACAAACCGGGCGTTGGCAGGCTTCGTGATGAAGTCGACATAAGGAGCGGTCAGCTCCGTGCGAACCTGTTGCAGCAATTGATCTAGTTGGTAGATGGAAGCCGGCGTATATGCATAATTGAGCGCATTGAGCCGGTCTAGGAAGGCAAGCTCCTGCTGTCGAAACCCGCCGCTGTCGAAATTACGCAACAGCGCGTGCATGTCTGGTGTCAGGTCTTCTTCGTTCAACAGTGCTCTCCAGCTTTAGCCGCAGGTTTCGACCTTACACCTTGCGTGTTGCCTCATCCAGGCAAGCGGATATCAGGGACAGGAAATTCAATCGCATGAGCCAAAGTATGGCATGTGTTTTCAGTTGCCAAACGCCCTTGAATGGTTCACTTTGATCGAACGTAGCCGCCCAAGGTTGAGAAGTCGGCCTTGGGTTTGCCGCGCGCGCAACCTACCAAGCAGCGGCTGGAGAGTTTGCAGGAATGCGGCTTCCACAGTGGCGACCGTCGGCTCCGCGACAAGTGGAGCCTCGGGTCTGGCTGGGACAGGCAGTTTGGCTGCCGCCTCTGGTCTCGGGGTCGCCCTGCTATCCTTGGCGTCCCGTGCAAGCACCGGAGCGACGTTAGCCGCAGCAGCCGCCGCTCCACTGGTGGGTTCGGTGGGGCGGGACGGTGCTACCGGGGTCACCGCCGTGGCACCTCGGCGCGTGACTGATTCAATGGGCAACCAAGCCGAACAAGGCGGGACTCCATGTTCAAGCGCACCCCTTCTGGCCAGCTGAGTCAGTTACCACATCAGATTTACAGTAAGCCTCAGTGACAACCCGGCTACTTGATTGTAGGAAGAGTGGCGTTTACACCATTGACGAGAAAATACATGCTTTCCTGCTGCTTTTCATCCATGACGGAACCGGGTTCAACCATCATCCGATCATTGTTGCTGATGATTGGGCCGCGCCAGATTTTGAGAGATCCGGAAGCTATTTTGGCAGTGAGTTGACTCAACTCCTTGCGCACCTCAACCGGAACATCAGTCGCTATGGATTGCAGTTGAACCGCGTCCTCCCTTATCCCCCACTTGCTACGGCCACCAAACCAGGTGCCGTCCAGCATGTCACGTGCTGACTTGACGTAGTACGGCCCCCAGTTCATGGCCACCGATGCCAGGTGAGCGTTTGGCCCATAGACGGACATGTCGCTGTTCCAGCCAATCGCTCGCCTACCCATTTGCTGTGCCGTAGCAAGAACCTGGGATGAATCAGTATTCTGCATCAGGATGTCTGCTCCGCCATTGATGAGGTCACGCGCAGCCTCAGACTCTTTGGGGGGATTGAACCACTCATTGACCCAGGACACCCGCACACGAACCCGCGGGTTGACGCTGCGAGCCCCAAGCGTGAAAGCATTGAGATTGCGAATAACGTCAGGAATGGGGATGGAACCCACAAAACCAAGTACATTGGTGTCGGTCATGCGGCCAGCCAGTACGCCCGCCAGATACGTAGCTTCTTCGCTACGAATATCAAAGGCACGCACGTTCCGGGCAGGCTTGTAACCACTTATTTGTTCAAAGCGCACGCGCGGATTCTGTTCCGCCAGCTTGAGGACGGTTTCCTGGTACCCAAAGACGGTAGCAAAAATCAGGGTGTTGCCCTGATCAATCAGGCGCTGCAACATGGGCGCCGAAGCCTCGCCTTCAGGTACACGCACCGCCCAGGAAACCTGAACGCGCCCTTGCAACTGGGCCTCCACCGCCCGACGGCCCGCATCATGTGCATATGTATACCCACCATCGCCAATCTCTCCGACATAAACAAAGGCTGCCTTCAAGAGTTGGGGAGGCTCTTTGCGGGCATCCAATCGCACTGGTTTTTGAGTGTCAATCAAACGAATGACCGAATTGGGAATGGGCGTGACGGTTTCAGCGATTGAAGAGGCCAAACCAGCCAGTCGGCATGCCCGATGAGCCTGGTTTGCCTGCCCGGTTCCTGGATAAATGTCTTTCCATTTATACGCATCGCCAGTCTCTATATCAGAGCGCTTTTGCAGCGCGCAGTCCACAACAGCGAGTATGGGAAGCCCCATGCGACCAACGTTCACATCAAGCCAGCGCTCTCGATAACTGAAAAATACCTTGCTGTCTTGAACACGCACGCTCTGGGTGTCGATTTCCTGCACTCTTCCTGGAATCTCGTTATAGATCTGCCAATCCTGTGCAGCCGCTGCAGAACAAAGCAAAAGAAACAACACTGCAAAGCTGCTATTTTTTTTAAACATGAATGGCACGCTGATTAACAGGAAACGACATATCTTCAAAATACTCACATCGATAAAAAACCGCGCAGCCCTTTCAGCGTCTGCGCGGCCAGCTACTGAATCAGCAGCGCTTTTAGTGGCTTTTCAGCTTCATTTGCGCACAGGCGGCACATCCGTACAACTGCCATGCGCAATCTCGGCAGCCATGCCAAATGCTTTCCCCCAGCGTAGGATTCGGGTAAATCGTCTTGCTGATATCCACCGCATCAGCGCCCATCTCTATCGCCAAAGCAATCTCGCCAATCATATCGCCCGCATGCGTGCCGACCATGCCGCCACCCAGGATTTTTCCGTGGCCGTGGGCTTCTGGGCTGTCGTCGAACAGCAGTTTGGCGACGCCTTCGTCGCGGCCGTTGGCAATGGCGCGGCCTGAGGCCGTCCAGGGGAACAGGCCTTTTTTGACCTTGATGCCCTGGGCCTTGGCCTGGTCTTCTGTCAGGCCTACCCATGCGACTTCGGGGTCTGTGTAGGCAACGCTTGGGATGACGCGGGCGTTGAAGGCGGCTGCGGCCAGTTCCTTGTTGCCTTGCAATTCACCGGCGATGACTTCGGCTGCCACGTGGGCTTCATGCACGGCCTTGTGGGCGAGCATGGGCTGGCCGACGATGTCGCCTATGGCAAAGATGTGGGGCACGTTGGTGCGCGCATCGATGGCTGTCACCCGCGTCTGGCAGCGAATCTCGATGAGATCCGATTTCTTTTCCGCAGCATCGAGCAAAAATTGCTCGATAGGGTATTGGGCCAGATTCACCATGGGCGGCAGCTTTTGATACTCATCTTGCGGCATCGTGAAGTACAGCACCTCCTGGTCGCGGTAAAAACTGCGGCCTCCAGCCCAGGGCAAGCCTTTCTCCAGGAACCCCTCGACGGCACCCAGGCGTTCAAT
>JAZKIK010000223.1:0-1944 GCA_040384925.1 Pseudomonadota bacterium
CCTATGATGAGAACGTCAAAAACCTGCCGGGAATCCGCTTCCATGTTGCTCCGATGTTTGTTTTTATTGGTTTTTGTTCAGGCTGGGGTGTAGGCCAGTCTTACGTAAATGGGGGCAAAGGCTTCTGCCTGCGTGACCTCAAGCAGGCCTTCCTTTGACAGCTCAAGCATGGCGATAAAGGTCACCACCAGCACCGGCATGCCGCGTGTGGTGTCAAACAGCTCTGCAAATTCCAGAAACCTGCGGCCCTGCAGCTTGCGCAGGACAATGCTCATGTGTTCGCGCACCGAGAGTTCTTCACGGCTGATGATGTGGTGCTGTATGAGTTTTGCGCGTTTGACAATTTCACGCCAGGCGTCCTGCAAATCGACCACCGTGACATCGGGGAAACGCGGCGTCAGTGATTGTTCAACATACACCTGGGCGCGCAAGAAATCGCGGCCAAACTGCGGCATGGCATTGAGGTTGTGGGCTGCCAGCTTGATCTGCTCGTATTCCAGCAGGCGGCGCACCAGCTCGGCACGTGGGTCTTCTGCCTCCTGGCCTTCTGCAACCTTTTTGGGCGGCAGCAGCATGCGTGACTTGATTTCAATCAGCATGGCGGCCATCAGCAGGTATTCGGCCGCCAGTTCCAGGTTGCTGGCGCGGATTTCGTCAACATAGGCCAGGTACTGGCGCGTGACCGCCGCCATCGGAATGTCAAGAATATTGAAGTTCTGCTTGCGAATCAGGTACAGCAGCAAGTCCAGCGGGCCTTCAAAGGCTTCCAGAAAAACCTGCAGCGCATCTGGCGGAATGTACAGGTCATGCGGCATCGCAAACAGCGGCTCGCCATACAGGCGCGCCAACGCGACCTGGTCAATCACGGCGGGCAGCTCAACGGCAGGCGCTGGCGGCAGGCTGTCAGGCAGGGCTTTGGGCGGTTTGGTTCGGGGGGAAGACATGGGCGCGGCTTTTTGGGAAGTCAGCGCCTTGGGGTTTTGATGCTATAAATAAAATAGCTATCAATGCCCAATGGACTAGCGCTAAAGGCTTTATTGGCTATGAACTCAGGTTTATTTGCTGTTCGGGTGATTGGCAGTGCCATAAACATAGGCCTGCTGCGCCACACGGCCATCCAGGTAGTCGGCCTGCTCGGTGCGGTTCAGGTTTTTGTCCCACAGCAGGGCGCGGCCAGCACGCTGCTCGGCTTCCAGTGTGGGTTTGTTGGCCTTGAGCTGGTCAATAAACTGGGTGGCTTCAGAGGTGTAGTCGGGGCGGCGAAAGAAGGACATGGGTCTAAACTGCCTGAAATGTGAATGAGATGGCCCGATTTTACCGGGCTGTCGTCATGCCTCTTTTTTAAACACCACCAAGGACGCCCCGCCATGCAATTCAGAACATCCGGGATTTTCAGAAAGGCCGCTGTCGCCATGACTTTTTTGTCTTTATTGCTCGGTTTGGTGGCCTGCGACCAGCAGCACATCAGCGAGCTGGAAGAAGGTGTTGCCACTGAAACCGATGTACGCACCCGTTTTGGCGAACCCGAAAAAATCTGGGATGCTCGCGACATGGCTTCATTGCCCCTGCCTGGCGCGACCCTGGCCGTACTGGCCACGCCCGGCGCCAGAACCCTGGAATACAACCGCCAGCCGCAGGGCATGGTCAATTACATGATCACGATAGGCCCCGACGGCAAGATGAGCGCCCTGCGCCAGGTGCTGGCACCACAGAATTTTGCCGCGATTCTGCCGGGTTTGTCTATGGAGCAGGTGCGCAAGATGCTGGGAAAACCCATGAAGGTCACGCCCTTTGTGCTGAAAAACCAGACGCATTACGACTGGCGTTACCTGAACCCGCCGAATATTGCGATGATTTTTACCGTCGTGTTTGTTTCGGATTTACGGGTGGTGAGTACGGCTTCGGTGGAGGAGGAGAGTGTTAGTCCGAAGAATGGGAGGTGAG
>JAZKIK010000224.1:0-3887 GCA_040384925.1 Pseudomonadota bacterium
TCAGCTCGTGCGCCACGCTGGACGCCATCTCGCCCATGGTGATCAGGCGGCTGGCGGTCTGGGCGCGTTCGTTTTGCTGGGCGGCCTGTTCTTCAGCATGGCGGCGTGGTGTGATGTCGGTGGCAATCACCATTTGCGCCAGGCGTCCGTCCACCCAGGTCAGGTAACGCGAGCGGACTTCCAGCCACTTGTTGAGTTCCGGCACAAAAATTTCGGCGTTTTCCGTCAGCGCTGCAGTCAGGGTGTCGGTCGGAAAACCCGCCATGCCGTCTACTTCGTCCATTGAATCTTCGGTGGGGGCCGCAGCGGGTACACCGGCCTGTGCAATCAGGTTCATGTGGCCAGACACCTCACCGCCAAACCACGAACGGTAAAGTTTGTTGGCAAACAGCAACTCCTCGCTGCCCAGTGGAGCGACTGAAACTGCAGCATCCAGGCCTTCAAGCACGGTAGTGAAACGTTCATACGATGCCGACAGCTCCTCACGTATGCGTTTGGGTTCGGTGATGTCGGTCATCGACGTCATCCAGCCGGTTTGCTGGCCACGCGGGTCAATCAGGGGTGACACATACATGCGGGCATCAAAAATCTGGCCGTTTTTGCGCTGCACCCGCACCTCAAACCCGCCTGGCGGCGTGCGGCCATGCAATTCGTCATCAAGGCGCGCCATCAATGTTTCCTGCTCGGCTTCTGGCCAGTGCGGAAAGGGTGGAGTCTGGCCAACAAGTTCTGACTCAAGCAGCCCCGTCATCTGGCAAAAGGCCGGGTTGACGTAGGTGATGCGGCCCTGCAGGTCAAGCGCACGCATGCCGGTCAGCATGGAGTTTTCCATCGCCCGGCGGAAGTTGGTTTCCGAGATCAGCGCCTGCTGCGCCTGCACACGGCGCCGTGTGTGGCGCCAGGTACCCAAAAGCATCCAGACCGTCAGGGCGCTCAAGGCGCTGACCAGCCAGAAAAAGCCGCTGCCCACTACACCAAGCGACGCGCGGTAGCCCTGGGCCCTGATCAGCAGGCCATTGCCCACGGGTGAGACGGGAATTTCATATTCAGCCGCATCGTCTGACCATGGTAGCAGGCGTGCTGCCGGGTTGCGTGGTGGTGGCACGTTGCCGGCCAGCACCTTGTTTTTGTCGTCTATCAGCGTGACTGCATATTTGGCCGTGACTTCCGTCGGCACGCCAAAACGCAACAGGCCATCTATCGAATATTCACCCATGATGACACCGCCAAACTTGCCCTGGTCATCCAGTGGTACCAGCACCTGCAGGGTGGGTGCGTTGTAGTCGCTGCTTTCAAGCGGGTTCAGCGGGCGTGAATAAACCGGCTGCCGCAAGTCACGCGCAAGGCCATAGGTGCCATCGGTTTCACCAGCCCTGAGCTGGTCGCCAGGCGTGCGCACCTGCATGGCATTGGCGCTTGAGGATACGTAGGTCACCTTGATGCGGCGTTTGGAATCCACCCAGGTCACGGCAAGCAGTTCAGGGTACTGGTTGACCAGCGATTCAGCCTGCGAGATGAACTCGTCCGAATCAACCTCCTTGTTCGAGATGTCGCGGCCAATACGCATCAGTTGTTCCTGGCGCTCCAGCAGCCGCAGCCGCAGGCGCTGCTGGGCATATTCAACATCACGCCTGACGGCCTGCTGTTCGCGGTCAATCTCTTCAATACGCAGATAAGCAAAAGCGGCAATCACGGCGGCCAGAAACAGCATCACGGCCAGCAAGGGGCCGAGGGTGATGAACCTGTCCTGGCGTGAGGGGGACTGTTTGCGCCACCACATGCGCCACAAGGCGAGAGGCGCAGGCGTGTTGTCCGCTACTGGTGCGGCTTGGGGGGAGGGGACTTCAATGGACATGGTGTGAGCTGGCAGTTTAAGTGAGATGCGCAGGGGAGCAGTTACGCCTTTTGCCCAGCAAGGTTTAAACAGGCCGAAACAGGTCGGTTTTAGCAGCGTTGGCCGAGTCCAAAGGCATTTGGTGTTTGACCGCCAAAACAGCTGTTTGTTGGCTTGCGCTGCATGTGTTGCAGTTTTTACTCATTAAATTCCATAATATGAAATCAATACGCACTATTTGAAATTTACGAAATATTATGAGAAACTAGAGACTTGAATCTAAATTGCGTTTACAACTCGGTTTGTGCAACGTGACTAGAGGCAAGCTTGTGCCCAGCCCGCCAGAGGCAGCGCTGCGCTAAACCCGAGATTTTTTAAAGCAGGAGACAAGATATGGCTGCAAACCCCAGCAACGCCGGTGCCGACAATTTGAGCGTCGCTGCCAATGACACCCTGGACAAAGACACCCAGGAAACCCGTGAATGGATGGACGCACTGTCCGCCGTGATCGAAAGTGAAGGCCCCGAGCGTGCCCACTTCCTGCTGGAGCAACTGCTCGAGCATGCCCGCCAGAAAAGCATAGACATGCCCTTTTCTGCCAACACTGGGTACGTCAACACAATTGAGCCTGACCAGGAAGAGCGCTCCCCCGGCAACCTTGAGATTGAAGAACGCCTGCGGGCCTACATGCGCTGGAACGCCATGGCCATGGTCGTCAAGGCCAACCGCCTGCACCCTGCTGACGGCGGTGACCTCGGTGGCCACATCGGCTCGTTTGCTTCACTGGCCAGCCTGTTTGGCGCCGGTTTCAACCACTTCTGGCATGCCGAAAGTGAAAACCACGGCGGTGACTGCCTTTACATCCAGGGCCACGTTTCACCAGGTGTTTATGCCCGTGCCTACCTTGAAGGCCGTCTGACTGAAGAGCAACTGCTCAACTTCCGTCAGGAAGTTGATGGCAAGGGCCTGTCAAGCTACCCGCACCCCAAACTGATGCCGGCTTTCTGGCAGTTCCCCACCGTGTCCATGGGCCTTGGCCCGCTGATGGCGATCTACCAGGCGCGTTTCCTCAAATACCTGCATGCACGCGGCATTGCCAACACTGAAAACCGCAAGGTCTGGGTTTTCTGCGGTGACGGCGAGATGGATGAAGTTGAATCCATGGGCGCAATTGGCCTGGCTGCACGTGAAAAGCTCGACAACCACGTTTTTGTCATCAATTGCAACCTGCAGCGTCTGGACGGCCCGGTGCGCGGCAACGGCAAGATCGTGCAGGAACTGGAAGGCGAGTTCCGCGGCGCAGGCTGGAACGTCATCAAGCTGCTCTGGGGCTCCGGCTGGGACAACCTGCTGGCACGCGACAAGGACGGCATCCTGAAAAAAATCATGATGGACACGCTGGACGGCGACTACCAGGCCATGAAGGCCAACGACGGTGCCTACGTTCGCAAACACTTCTTCGGCCAGCACCCCAAGGCGCTGGAGATGGTCGCACACATGAGCGACGAAGAAATTTTTGACCTGCGTCGCGGCGGCCATGACTCCAAAAAAGTCTATGCAGCATTTGCGTCGGCCGTCAAACACAAGGACCAGCCGACCGTGCTGCTGATCAAGACCGTCAAGGGTTTTGGCATGGGCAAGATCGGCGAAGGCAAAAACAACGTTCACCAGACCAAAAAACTGTCGGACGAAGACATCAAGACCTTCCGCGACCGTTTCAACATCCCCATCCCCGACAGCCAGCTGGCCGAGATTCCGTTTTACAAACCAGCCGACGACACACCCGAGATGCGTTACCTGCACGAGCGTCGCAAGGCGCTCGGTGGTTATCTGCCGCATCGCCGCAGCAAGGCCGACGAAAGTTTTACCGTGCCTGCGCTGGACACCTTCAAGTCCGTCATGGACCCAACGCCCGAAGGCCGTGAAATCTCGACCACCCAGGCCTATGTGCGCTTTTTGACGCAATTGCTGCGTGACCAGGCGCTGGGCCCACGTGTCGTGCCCATCCTGGTGGACGAAGCCCGCACCTTTGGCATGGAAGGCCTGTTCCGCC
>JAZKIK010000225.1:0-6406 GCA_040384925.1 Pseudomonadota bacterium
GCGTGCGTAGGGTTAAACCTACCGCGGGTTCGAATCCCGCCTCTTCCGCCAAAAAGTCAAGTTGCTGCGAGATTTCCACGCAGCAATAAAAACTCCTGAAAGCCCGGCTTGTCCGGGCTTTTTTGTGGGCGCGAAAAACTGATGCTTGAAATTTGACGATTGAAATGAGCAAAAAAAAGCCACCCGAAGGTGGCTTTTTCACGGCTGTAAAAAATCAGTTCACAGCAGATTTCTTGCCATCTTTGTACACATACAAAGTGAAAGCAGGGTTTTTAAGTTCGCCGTTTGGTTCAAAGCTGATGGTGGTGGTCACGCCTTTGAAGTTGGTTTTCAACAGTTCAGGGGTGTAAACCTTTGGATCTGTCGAATTGGCACGTTTCATGGCATCAACCAGCACGAACGTAGCGTCATAGGTGTAAGGGCTGTAAACCTGGAACTGCTTGGGATACTTGGCTTCGTAGCGCTTCATCCATGCATCGCCGCCAGGCATTTTTGCCAAAGAGGCACCACCTTCAGCGCAGACCACGTTGCCAAGGGTTTTGGCACCAGCGGCAAGTTTTGCGATCTCTGAAGTGCAGATGCCGTCACCGCCGAAATACTTGACGTTGCCCATGCCGAGCTGCTCCATCTGGCGAAGCATCGGTCCAGCTTGTGGATCCATTCCACCAAAGAAGATGGCATCAGGATTTTTAGCCTTGACTGCGGTCAAAATGGACATGAAGTCAGTCGCTTTATCAGTGGTGTACTGCTCGTCAACCACCGTCATGCCTTTGGTCAGAGCGGTTTTCTTGAAAACTTCTGCAACACCCTGACCATAGGCGGTACGGTCATCAATAATTGCGACTTTTTTCAGTTTGAGGGTGTCAGCTGCATAGAGCGCCAGTCCGGCACCCAATGCATTGTCATTGGCAATGATGCGGTAGGTGGTCTTGTAACCAGGCTTGGTCAGGTTGGGGTTGGTTGCAGCGCCCGTGACGTGGGGAATGCCGCAGTCGTTATAGACCTTGGATGCAGGAATCGTGGTGCCCGAGTTCAGGTGACCGACCACACCAGCGACCTTGGAGTCGCACAGTTTTTGTGCGGCTGCCGTGCCCTGTTTTGGATCGGCTGCGTCGTCTTCGGCAACAATTTCAAATTTGACTTTTTTGCCGCCGATAACGATGTTCTGAGTGTTCAGGTCTTCAATGGCCATGCGCACGCCATTTTCATTGTCTTTACCGTAGTGAGCTTGCGAGCCAGAGAGGGGAGCGACGTGCCCAATCTTGACGACCATGTCTTGTGCCGTAGCCATGCCAGCCACGGTAGCCAGCGCTGCTACAACTGTCAGTTTCAATTTCATTTGCATAAAAAACACTCCGATTAGGAAATTACCGTTAAAGGTTGAGAACACATTTTTTGCTCAACGGGACCGAACATATCGCAATTTTCGCGCCCGCACCATAGCAACGTCCCTAGGTCATTTTTGGATAAGCGGGTTTACCCGATGGATAAATCCGCTTATGTTGAATGGGGTGTTTTAAAGCTGTGGCAGCTTGTGTTCAGTCAGCTTTCCAAGGGGGAAACAGACTGTTTGTGGGACCGTAGGTCTGGCATTTGTCTGGCTGCCAGCATACCTACTCTCGCGGGCTTTGATGAGGAAGTTCCTGCGCCACCGCCTGGCTGACCGACTCACGCACCACCAGTTCTATTTCTTCCCGCAGGCGCGAACCCAGAGCCTGGGTATGCGTCAATATCAACTGGCCGACGGCTTCCCGCAGCCGCCTTTCAAGAACCAGGTCCACACGCTGCATCACCCGATGCACCATTTGCTCTTCAAAATGAGCTGTCGAGGTGGCAGGCTGCGCAGGTGCTGCTGCCAGAGGACGCAGAGGCAACTGAACAACGTCGGTCAGGGTTGGCACAAAACGTGGTGGTGAGGTGCTCATGCGCCACCCCCGACTGCGGCAAGATCATGTCTTTTCATTGCGTAACCTCTATCGGCGTAATGCTTCCAGCGCTGGCGGGCTGATTGTTTGTCAGGGTCTGACTGGCTGACCAGCTCGATAAAACGTTCAAAACGTTCGAATTCCTCGGGAATGTGCGAGCCCAGATTGACCAGTACACCGTTGTGTCGGCAATGTCTGGGTGATTCAGCCAGTACCAGCGTACTGGCTCCAATGGTTGTTGCATTGCCGCCGCCACTGCCAGGCAGATGGCAGTGACCAATAAATTCCGGTGCCGAAAAAGTCCACAACAACTGGTCAAGCTCTGCCAGCGTGTCTGCCGCACCGGTCACGACGATGTCTGCACCACTGGCGTAGGCCTTGCGAAGCAGACGGCAGCTGTAAGCCAGTTTGTCAGGCACGTTGAAATGAAAAGCAATTTCTGTCATGCCGCACGAGGTTTTGACGGTGCCCTGGATTTGACCGTGCGGCTTTTTGCCGGAGCCTTGCGGTTTTCTGGTGCGCTCACCTGGCTGAGCAAATAATCTACCAGCAAGGCTACCGGGCGACCGGTTGCGCCCTTGCCAGCACCACTTTTCCAGGCCGTTCCAGCAATGTCGAGATGAGCCCACGGGAATTTTGAAGAAAAGCGCTGCAGGAATTTGGCGGCCGTGACTGCACCGCCGGCCCGCCCCGCGACGTTGGCAACATCTGCAAAATTGGTTTTAAGGCCTTCGGCATAGTCATCATCGAGCGGCAGGCGCCAGCACAGATCCAGTGACGATTCACCGGCATCCATGAGGGCTTTGGCCAGCGTCTCGTCACTTGAAAAAAGGCCGCTGCGCACGCCGCCCAAAGCAACCACACAGGCACCAGTCAGTGTCGCTATGTCCACCACTGCCCTGGGTTTGAAACGTTCGGCATAAGTCAGGGCATCACACAACACAAGCCGGCCTTCGGCATCGGTATTGAGAATCTCGATGGTTTGCCCGCTCATGCTGGTCACCACATCACCAGGCTTGACTGCACGGCCATCGGGCATGTTTTCGCAAGCCGGAATCAGGCCAATGACATTGATTGCAGGAGCCAGTTCAGCCAGGGTGCGGAATGTGCCCAGCACACTGGCAGCTCCGCACATGTCAAACTTCATTTCATCCATTTCAGCGGCGGGCTTGATGGAGATTCCGCCGGTATCAAAGGTTATGCCTTTGCCCACCAGCACAAAAGGGGCTTGGGTCCTGGCAGCGCCGTCGTAACGCAACACAATAAAACGAAGCTGTTCTTCCGAGCCCTTGGCCACCGAAATGAAGGAACCCATGCCCAGCTTTTCAACTTCCCTGGGACCAAGAATTTCAGTCTTGATGCCTGGCAGCTTGGCAAGCTCTTTTGCGGCACCAGCCAGCATGGTCGGTGTCGAATGGTTGGCTGGACGGTTGGCCCACTCTTTGGCCAATGTTATGCCTTGCACCAGCGCCCTGCCTTTTTCAAATCCCGCCTTGACAGACGCTGAAGAACTGACCGCCAGCACGATCTGCTCAAGTCTGGCTGTTGTTGCCTTGGCTTTGGTGGTGGTGTAAACGTAAGTGGCTTCGGCACTGGCAAGCACGGCTGCCCGCACCATTTCATTGCTGGCCTCCAGGGCGCTCAGGCACAGGGTGACACGTTTGGTATTGCTCCCTTTAAGCGCATTCAAGGCTGCAGCCACACCCAGCCGCATGTTTTTTGGACTGCCATCACCAATGCCGGCAAAGACCAGTCGGGTGGCAGAAATACCGGCCGGCCGGTAAGTCGCGAGCAGTTTGCCGGCCTTGGCCTCAAAATCTCCCGATTTGATGGCCAAGGCTGCCAGGGCGGATACCGGGTCGTCCCCAGTCGTCAGGTCCAGGGGAATCAGCATGACCAAAGCGTCGCACTTTTCGGTGCATACACGTGCCGGGGTCAAAGTTTTGAGTTCGAAGTCCATAATTGAAGGTCTTACCGATCAGAAATAAATAAGCACAGATGAAGCAAAAGCCAGCAAGCGCAAAGGCGCCAAGTTAGTCAATGTTATTCCAATCTTCAATACGCAGAGAGTTGGCCCGCAGCTTCGGGGCTACGCTGGTGGTGTTGGTCACCATCGTGATGACCATTGTGCTGATACGCACTTTGGGCCAGGCCTCACGCGGCTTCATCAATCCCCAGGACGTGATGCTTTTCATGGCTTATTCGGCGCTGGGACGGCTGCCCACCATACTGACGCTGTCACTTTTTATCGCCATGGTGGGAACCCTGTCTCGCATGTACCGCGACAGTGAAATGGTGGTCTGGTTCACCAGCGGGCAGAGTTTGATGGGCTTTTTGCGCCCTCTTTTCAGGTTTTCATGGCCTGTTTTGCTGATTGTTACCTTGATGGCTCTGTTTGTCTGGCCCTGGGCCAACCAGCAGACGCAGGACATGCGGGGTCGCTACGAAAGTCGCAGCGACCTTGACCGCATTGCGCCTGGCCAGTTTCAGGAATCATCCAGTGGAAACCGGGTGTTTTTTATTGACCGTGACACTTCAGATGGGCAAAAGTCAAACAGCAATGTATTTATTGCAGCCAATGAAAAGGGCAAAAGCTCGATCACCACAGCGCGCTCAGGCCACATAGAAACCAAAAATGGCAGTCAGGTTCTGGTGCTTGAAAACGGCCAGCGCCTGGAAAGCATGACGGGTAAACCAGCGCTCAAAATCAGCGAGTTTGAACAGTATGGCAGCAATACCGGTGACGCCGCGCCATTTGCTGCAGAAGCAAGAGAGGCCAAACTGCTGTCAACCCGCACCTTGATTGCGGCCCCTACACGAAGCAATCTGAGTGAATTGGCCTGGCGGCTTGGCCTTGTCCTGTCGGCCATCAATTTTGTGGTGCTTGCTGTCGCCTTGGCCAGCGTCAACCCGCGCGGCGGGCGAAGCGGCAACATGGTTTTTGTGTTGCTGACGTTTGTGGTTTACAACAACCTGCTCAATCTGGGGCAAAACTGGATTTTTGTGGGCCTTGTCGGGTTTAGCCAGTTTCTGCTGCTTTTGCATGGTGGCGTTTTGCTGCTTGCGCTGGCCTGGCTTGCCAAACGCAATGCCAACTGGACGTTTCGCGCTGCATTGCGCCCCCCTTCGCGCCAGTTGACCTTAACAAATGGGACTGCAGCATGAAAACCATACGCCGACTCATATATGGCGAAGTGCTGACATCGATTGCATTTGTCGCGCTCGGTTTTTTGGCGCTGTTTTTCTTTTTTGACCTGGTCGATGAACTGCAATACCTGGGCAAGAACAATGGGCTGCTCGATTCAGTTGACACCTACCAGATCAAACACGCCCTGCTTTATGTCGCTTTGCTGATACCCAACCATCTCTACGAACTGCTGCCGATTTCGGTTTTGATAGGCACCATTTTTGTAATGGCCAGACTGGCGCAAAGCTCGGAATACACCATTTTGCGAACCAGCGGTTTGGGCCCCTGGCGCGCCTTGAAGTTGCTGCTGGGCCTGGGCGCATTTTTTGTATTGCTGAGTTTTGCGGTGGGCGACTACCTTGCACCGTTGACAGAACGCAATGCACAGTTGCTGAAGGCGCGTTACCAAAGCCGTATCACGATTGGCCAGACCGGTGCCTGGCTCAAGGAAAAGCAGGCCTACAACACCTACGTCGCAAATATCAAGGCCTTGTCGGCAAGCAATGAGATGCAGGGCGTTCAGATCTTCGAGTTTGACAACAAGGGCCTGATTGTTTCCATCACACAAGCGCCCCTGGCAACATTTGGTGAAGACGACTCGTGGCGTTTGAAAAATGCCACACGCTCCGAGTTTCATGTGCCGTCATCCGGTCCTGCCAAGGCTGTGTTGGGTGAGCAGACGGCAAAGGTCAACAAGGATGTGATCGAGAACTTTCGCTGGCCCACAGAGATTTCAGAAGAAATGGTCTCGGTTTCACTTTTGAAACCCGAGCGCATGGGAACGCTTGACCTGTTCAATTACATCCGGCATCTGGATGCCAATGGCCAGACCGCCCAGCGTTATGAAATCGAGTTCTGGAAAAAGGTTTTTTACCCCCTGAGCTGTCTGGTCATGGTCATTCTGGCATTGCCTTTTGCTTATCTGCACTTCAGGTCCGGTGGCATCACAGGCTATGTTTTTGCCGGTGTGATGATTGGAATCAGCTTCTTTTTGCTTAACAACGTGTTTGGCTACATTGGCAATTTGCGCAGCTGGCAGCCATGGTTTGCGGCAGCTGCACCAGGCATGATGTACATGGCAGTCTCGCTCGGAGCCTTTGGCTGGCTGGTGCTGAGGCGCTGACAATACATCTGAATTCTGAAAACCATACATGACATCTTCATCACCCAGCCTCTCGACAGTTGACACCTCTGTTCAGAACCCAGAGGCTGTCATTGTGTTTGCGCACGGCTCCAGGGACGCCCTATGGCGTTTGCCCATCGAGGCCGTTGCCGCGCAGATTCGCACACGCCA
>JAZKIK010000226.1:0-3846 GCA_040384925.1 Pseudomonadota bacterium
CCGCGTCATCCCGGACTCGATCCGGGATCCATCGCTGATGAGTCACCAGCAGTGGTCAGAGGGAAATCGCCGCGTGCGCCGGCCGACTGGATTGCGGGTCAAGCCCGCAATGACAGTGATTTGTCACGAAAAAAGGAATATTTGTAATTTCCTCATTCCTTAAATATCAGTGGGGCCGATGGGGATTTTTTTGTCCTGCTCGGTGAATTGCCAGGGGTCTGGCTGGGGTGGCTGGTTCATTGCCATGTTGTTCATTTGCGTACCGCCATGCTGGAGACGGCGACTGCGCGCAGGCCGGGAATGGCGAGGTTGTTTTTCATGGCCTTGGCCTGTGCGTTGCAGGCGGAGCCTGAAACCTCGACCAGGTCGATGTATTGGGGGTTGGCCACAATAAAGGCGAGCAGCCTGAGTTTGTCGGCGTCGTTTTGCGGGAGCTCGCACTTCCAGGTCTTGCTGACGGAGCCGCCTGCCAGGCGGGGTGCGCTGGACTGGCAGATGGGGGCGCAGATGACGCTGGCCTGGGCCTGGGCGGCTTCGGCTTTTTCGTGCAGTTCGACAGCTGTGCTGGTGTCGCCCATTGCATGGGCCTGGCGTGCACTTGCTGCGGCTTCTTCGGCCAGGCGCTGTTGCTGGTGGCGTTCTTGCGCGGCTTTTTCGTTGGCCTGGCGTTGCAGGTCTGCGGCCTGGCGGTCGCAGCTTTCGCGGTAGTCGAGCATGGCGGTTTTGCGAAGTTTTTCGGCGCTGGCCAGGCGTTCCTTGGGGGCGCGGAAGAGGTTGCGTATGCCTTCAATGACGTTGAGCAGGGGTTTGGTCAGGCCTTTTTCGCGGTCGTCAAGCTCTGTCCATTTGCGTTTGACTGCCACGAGTTCTTCATGGCAGATCTCATACATGTCTTCGCTGTCGATGATGAGGGTTTGCGCCTCGCAAAGCATGCCGTCGGCGGTGGCCAGGATGGCTGCACCATCGGGGCGGTTGACGGTGATGGTCTGGATGCCGGGTTTTTCGGCGATGAGGTGGAGTGGGCTTTCAGTGACTTGCATGTTTGGCTTTCCAGTGTTGAAGGGTGAGCAGGGATGAAAAAACGGCGTAGTCCATGGGGTTCTTGAATTCTTCAAGGCGGTAGCTGCCGTCTGGCCTGAGCTGCAGGGCGGCGCGGCGGCAGCCTTTTTTGCCGATCAGGCTGGCGTAGCCGGCGGTTTGCAGGCCGGTGGCGGGGGAGACTTTGGCAACGGTCTTGAGGTCTATCAGCCATTCATCGGTGCCGCCGATGCGGCCGATGCAGCCGAAGCGGTCAGGTGTGCCGGCGTAGGCCAGCTCTGCGTTGACGCTGGCTTGCTCCAGCATGGACCACTGCGGCTGGTGCTCGGCCAGAAATTTGCGGTAGGCCTGGACATAGGGCACCAGCAGGGGGTCAAGTGCTTCGCCAAAGTCGCTGCCTTCGTCAATGATCTGGCAGGCCAGGTGCACGGCCTTGCCGATGGCGGTCTTGCGTTCCAGAACATGGTCGGGTATGGCTGACAGGTCCACCACGGGTGTGAGGATTTCGCTGACGCTGGGCAGGCGTTTGCCGTCCAGCCAGTAGGTGTGGTCTTGATCACGGAATTCGAAGCTCATGCCAGCTCCTTGAGGCGGCTGCGCAGCTGGGCAAACTCGGTGCTGGTGAGTTGCTCCATGGAGGCAATGCCGCAGCAGGCCAGCAGCTCCTGCAGGCGCTGGCCTGCCTTGATGCGGATGTGGCTTTTTTCGCCTTCTGTTGCGGGCCTGGTTTGGGGTGTCTGGTTTTGCACTTCGGTAGCTTTGGTGGGGCTGAAGGAAAGGTCTGTTGGGGCTGGCTGGGCTGCTGGCTTGCTGGGCGGGGCTTTGCGCACGGGCATGCGGATTTCGGGCTGGGCGGGCAGGGCGCTTGCATCGGGCTGGCTGTTGCCGCCAAAGTCCAGGCCTTCGCCGCCTTCGTTGTTCAGGTAGTCGATGGCTTTGTCCAGTGGGCTGTTGCTGGGGTCGCGTGGCCAGCTTTTGCTGGCTTGTTTGACGCAGGTTTTTTTGGCCATTTCGTTTTCGTCCGTGACCCAGGGGCAGGTTTTTTCACGCTCCAGCCAGGCTTTCCAGGCTTCGGAGCGGTCGCGGATGTCAAACACTTCGTCCATGGTCATGGTGTGGGTGATGAAGTCGCCATCGGCGGTTTTGGCAACGACGTAAACGCCGACGATGTGGCCGCGGTCTTTTGCAAAGGGCGGGTAGTCGTGTGTGGGGGCCTTGTCGTAGCCATGCAGCCTGAAAACGTCGGCCTCGTGAACAACATGGGCCTTGGCCCAGCGGATGGCACCTGTGGAGGTGGCCAGGTCAACCAGGCCCATATAGCTGATATCAAGACAGATGCGGCCATTGCGCGGCACAAGATAGGCCTGCCTGGTGGCGGGGTTCAGGCTGATGCCCATGGCTGCGACGTGGACCAGCGCGTCGATGACCGAGCCGGGGTTTTCAAGCCCGGCCTGAAGGCTGTAGCCGTTTTTGCTGTCGGCCAGCAGCTGGATGGCAAATGCGGCCTCACGCTGAAAGGCGGCTTCGCCTTGTTCTGGCGTTTTGTCGCAAAGCAGGGCGGTAAAGGCTTGCCGGGCCGGCTCGACCAGCGTGAAGGCGGTTTCGACGGCTGTGCGTGGCTTGTTGTGTGCGGGTTTTGTGGTTTTGCGGGTCATGGCTTTTTACTCCTGCAGAAAGGCGGCGTGTGCGGCGGCCACAACGGCATCACGAAACTGGCGGCGCGTGGTGATCTTGAGCTGGCCACAGGCCACGCGCACGGCCACAAGTCGGGTTGCCAGTGTCTTGACGACGCCTGGCGTTGTGTAATGCTTCATGCTGTGGACTCCTCTGGGTTGGTTGTTTGATGTTTAAAAGTATACGTCAGCTAATAAATTAGTCAACGGATATTTTTATTGGTTGGTGAATATTTTTTTGTTATGGGGGCTTCGCCTGGCTCAAGGTGAACGGTTTTGGGTGGGGCTCGCTACGGCTTGCTTGACCCCGTTCGGGCTGAGCTTGTCGAAGCCTTGGGCTTGTTCCAACAGTCCTGTGGCGAGCTCGGGCAGACCCTTCGACAGGCTCAGGGCGAACGGTTTTGGGTGTGCGGGCGACCCTTCGACGGGCTCAGGGCGAACGGTTTTGGGTGTGCGGGCGACCCTTCGACAGGCTCAGGGTGAGCGGTGTTGTGGGGTGTGGGCGGCCCTTCGACAGGCTCAGGGTGAGCGATGTTGGGGGTGTGGGCGGCCCTTCGACGGGCTCAGGGTGAGCGGTGTTGAATAAAGGCTATTGGGTCGGGTCTGCAATGGCCCCGGCCTGGCGCGCAAAAGTGCGTGCTCTGGCTGCCTGCAGTGCTCTTAAATATGCTCTGACTGCTTGTGCACAACCCGCCCGATGATCATGGTGGTGCTGGTGCAGTACTTGCGCGGGAAGCGGGCCTTGTCGGGGTTGTCCGACTCCAGCCACCAGGCGTTGTTGTCGCGGATCAGGCGTTTGACGATGCATTCGCCTTCGTAATTGACGGCAAAGACCTTGCCGTCCACCGGATCGGTGTCGGCGGCGTTGAAGATGACTACGTCGTCTTCGTACAGGCCGCTTTCCATGCTTTGGCCCTTGATTTTTGTGGCAAAAAGCCTGTCGGCCTTGTAGCCCTTGGCGTTGAGCCAGCTTTTGCGGAACATGATCCGCTCGCCTTCTTCGTTGGCGTAATCGACCACAAAGCCGGTGGTGCCGGCGGTCAATTTGACGGCGACCTGTTTGATTTCAATGAATTCGTCTTCCTGCACGGGCTCTTCTATGTAGTCGGGTTTGCCATCGCCGCGCTCCAGCCAG
>JAZKIK010000227.1:0-8755 GCA_040384925.1 Pseudomonadota bacterium
CCATCCAGTCAGCTTTCAGGGAAGTGTCGGACAGTCTGGCCCAGCGCGGCACCCTGGGTGAGCAACTGCAGGCACAGCAGGCGCTGGTTGATGCCAGCGCCGACAGCTTGCGCCTGTCACAAGCCCGATTTGACAAGGGTGTGGACAGTTACCTTGAAGTGCTCGACTCGCAACGCTCGCTCTACACCGCCCAGCAGGGGCTGATTGGCACCCGGCTGTCGCGTGTGAGCAATGGCGTGACTTTGTACAAGGTGCTCGGTGGCGGCTGGACGGCAAGCAGCGTGCAGGCCGCCAGATAAGCTGTATCAGCTGATATCGAGCGTGTGGATGCCAAACTGGCCGACTCGCCGGTCTTCAAAGTAGCGCTCCAGCGTTTCCTTGACGGTTGTGAAGGCGATTTCGTCCCATGGAATTTCGGCTTCTGTAAACAGCCGGGCTTCCATGGTTTCGTAACCGGGCTTGAACTGGTCGCTCAGTAATTTTGCCCGGTAATACAGATGGACCTGGCCCACGCGGGCGACGTTCAGCAAGGTAAAAAGCCCCTGCATTTCAAATTGTGCACCGGCTTCTTCATCGGTTTCACGGGCAGCACCTTCGGCCGTGGTTTCACCCATTTCCATAAAACCGGCGGGCAAAGTCCATTTGCCCAGCCTTGGTTCGATATTGCGTTTGCACAACAAGACCTGCGCGCCGTCCTCACCCCACACCGGCACGGTGCCAACCACGTTGAGCGGGTTTTCATAATGAACCGTGCTGCAGGCCGGGCAAACAGCACGTTCTTTGGTGTCGCCGTCGTCGGGTAGTCTGTAAACGACGGCGGTGCCGCAGACGCGGCAGTGGTTCAGGGGAGGGCGGTGCATCAAATAAGTGTAGCTTCTTGCACTTTGACGCCTGTTTGCGGGGGGCTTGTGAACTTGGATGTTTTGCTATGAATAAAGTAGCTGTTTATGCCTGATGGGCTTGAGAAATATCCTTAAAAGGCTTGGAAAATCGTAACTACAAAGCCCGACGAGCGGAACTGACCCTTCTTGCTCCCTCTCCCTCTGGGAGAGGGTTGGGGTGAGGGCCAGCGGCGCACAAAAAACGGCTGCGTTGTGCAAAGGCCGCCAGCCCTCACCCCCGCCCTCTCCCAGAGGGAGAGGGAGTAAAACCAACTCAGATACCTTTGTAGTTACGTTTTATCATCAAAAAGACCTGTTGCGTAATAGCTGCGGGCATGGGTGGCTATTAAGAAGGTAGCGTTTTGGGATTAATCAGTCCGTGCTGTTCTCATGTGCTTGTACCAGTTGTACGACCTTTTTTCGTACATATTGAACATTGACTTGCGGATGTTGATGGGTACAGTCTGGGCCCAGGAGGAAAATGCCTTGCGATCACTGCCTTGCGGCGCTGTTTCAAATACTGCAGTTGCAGCAGCTCCCAGAATGGCCGCCTGACGATGTATATCGGTGATCACCCCATCTACATCTTTCAGGAATTCTTCAGGCACGTCGCGACGAAATTCTTCGATTCGTCCTTCCGCCATTGCCCACAAGATTCGGTCAAACGTTAAACCGGCAGCTACCTTGACCAGTGCGAGGTAAGTGCTTCCTTTAACTTTCACCCTCATGCCTGATTCAAATCGGATGACGTAGCCTTCAAATTTCGCTGGTAACGCAGCGCGACTTGCAATGGCTTGTTCCAGGCTGGCAAAAGGGTAAACAGTCGGTGTCTTGCAAGCTATCTTTTGTGCCAATGCGGTGACTTCTGACCATGGCAATTCCTGACCTGTCAGGCGATTAAATGCAGACAGCAGAACAAGGCCTTGAAAGTCGTAGCGAGACACTACCGAGCTGTTCACCACTATTTCAAACAAACAGGTCAAGTCATCCGGGATATTGGCAAACTCGGCCTGCGCGCGTAAAAATTTCGTTCCTTCAATGGCTTGCACGGAATCAAAAGAGCCACGAGTCGCCAGAGCAATTTCGCCAGAGCGTCGGTAGGAGATTCCCAGTGAGCCATCCAGTTTTTCATGCACTGCAAATGACTCAGCGGGAAGTGCATCGATTGATGACTCTGGTCGTTCGTCCAGATTGAAAAACTTGCTGAAAGGAAGGGCTGCAAGTTCCCAATGGGTGGTGTCAAAAATCAGGCCCCGACACCGAGTTGTTACTTCGTCCCATGCACCTTCAAATTGGCATTTTTCCGTGTAATTGAGAATGATCAAGCCACCTTCCGGGTGCTCTTTGATGTCAATCAATCCCGCGTATTTGGTGGCCAGCTCGCCTGTTTTGAGCAGGGTTTTGATGTAGTCGTAGGCAGACAGATGGGATTCGGGGGGATCCGACATATTCTTGCTGGTTTTGCTGGTGTTTTGTTTTATTCAGGCACAGATGCATCGTATCTGACCTTGCGCAGAAAACCACATTTGCCCAATGAACGCACCTCTGCAGCGGGTCCCCGTCTTCATTGGAGAGTGCACAACATCAGTTAAAAAACAAAAAACCGGGCTGCCCCCGGTTTTTTGACTGAAAGCAGCGGTTTAACAGCAGCTTCAGGCCTTGGTCGTCTTGCTGTGTTTTTCAATCAGGCTGCGCGCTGTATCGAGCAGTTTTTTGCCGTCAAAGCCTTTTTTGTTCATGTCTTCAACCCATTCAACTTCAACCGTGCGGGCCTTGCGGCGGAAGTCCTGCGCTTCTGCGGCGCTGATGGTGTAGATGGTGTTGCCGCGGTCGCTGGCTGACTTGCGGCCTGGCACGTCGTTGCCCTGCTGGGTTTTGCCCAGCCAGGCTGAAGTGGCCATGCCGGAGTTGTTGTCGATCACCTTTTTGAGGTCGGGTGCCAGCGAGTTGTATTTGGCCTTGTTCATGGCCATCACAAAAGTCGTGGTGTAAAGGCTGCCGCCAGCGGGATCAAACTCGGCGTGGAATTTGGTCAGTTCGTTGACCTTGACTGAAGGCACAACTTCCCAGGGAATCACGCAGCCATTGATGGTGCCCTTGCTCAGTGCGTCGGGAATCTGCGGCAAAGGCATGCCGACAGGTGTGGCGCCCAGCACGGCCAGCAGTTTGGTGACCTGGCGGGTAGGGGCGCGCAGTTTCAGGCCGCGCATGTCGGCAATAGACTTGATCGGTTTGTCAGCCGTGTGAATCACGCCTGGGCCGTGCACCTGCAGGGCCAGCACCTGGGTGTCCTTGAACTCGTCAACGGCCACGGTCTGCACATATTCCCAGAAGGCTTTGGACGTCGCTTCGGCATTGTTCATCATGAAGGGCAGCTCAAATGCCTCGATACGAGGGAAACGGCCAGCAGTGTTGCCTGGCAGAGTCCAGACAATGTCCACCACACCATCCTTGGCCTGGTCATACAGCTGCACCGGTGTACCGCCAAGCTGCATGGCGGGATAGCCTTCAAACTTGATGCGGCCACCCGATTCTTTTTCGACCTTTTCCATCCACGGTTTGTGCATGCCCAGCCAGACATTGGACTGCGGTGCCATGAAGGTATGGAACTTGAGTGTGATGGCCTGCTGGGCCAGGCCGCTGAGCGCGGGAGCGCCCAGTGCTGCGGCGGCGCCGGATTTAAGAAGGGTGCGACGTTGAATCATGGTGTTATCTCCTGTTGACTTGAACTGGTATTGAAATTAACGTGTGGCTGGCACGATTGCTTCTGGTGCTTACCCGAAGCCCGGGCTGTTCTTCACTTGATAAAGCCCACCAGCCAGAGCGGAATGATGGGAAAGAAGAGGAAAAGCAGGGTGCGCAGCACGTCGCTGATCAAAAACGGCATCACACCACGGTAGGTTTCGCCCATGGGCACATTTTTGGCCAGCCCGTTGACGATGTACACATTCAGGCCGACAGGCGGCGCGATCAGGCCAAAACCTACCGTCATCAGCACCATGATGCCGAACCAGATCGCCGCCATGTCCTTGGGCATGCCAAAGTCAAGCGCCATGACCATGGGGAAAAAGATAGGAATCGTCAGCAGCAGCATGGACAATTCATCCATCACCGCGCCCAGCAGCACGTAAAACAGCAAGATGGCTACCACCACAATCAGTGGCGACAGGCCCCATCCGCCGACCAATGCGGCCAGTTGGTTGGGTACCTGGGTCAGCGCCAGGGCCGCGTTCATCAGATCCGCACCGATAAAAATCAGGAAAATCATTGCCGCACTGATGGCTGTGCCGTAAAAACACTCCTTGAATTTGTGCAAGCTCATTTCACCCTTGAGCAGCGCCGTCAGGAAGGTGGTGGCCGCACCAACTGCCGCGCCTTCGGTTGGTGTGAAAAAACCGCCGTAAATGCCGCCAAATACCAGCAGAAAAATAATCAGTATCGGCAAGACGCCAATTGCAGATTTAAGGGTGACACCTTCACGGTCGGCCTCGACTTCTGGCGCGTGGCCAGGCACTACACGAACGTAAATGGCCACGGCAATCATGTAACCGCACATGGCAATCAGGCCGGGTATGACGGCGGCAGCAAACAGTTTGCTGATGTTCTGTTCGGTCAGGATGGCGTAGATCACCAGCACAATCGACGGCGGCAGCTGAATGCCAAGCGTGCCGCCCGCAGCCAGCGTGCCGGTAGCGAGACGGCCTGAATAACCGTGACGCTGCATTTCGGGCAAGGCCACGCCGGTAATGGTGGCTGCGGTTGCAACTGAGGAGCCGCTGATTGCACCAAACGCAGCACAGGCCAGCAACGAGGCCATCGCCAGCCCGCCCTTGAAGCGGCCCATGATACGGGCAGCGAAGTCAAACAAAGCCTTGCTGATGCCGCCTTTGGTGGCAAAGTGGCCCATCAGGATAAATAGAGGAATCACCGACAGGTCATAACCGGCAAAACGGGCAAAGGCCTGGCTGTTGAGGAAACTGGCGAATGGTGGCCAGCCGGTCTGGGTGATGTAGCCAATCGCACCGGCGCCAAACATGCTGACAGCAATCGGCACCCGTATGGCCATCAGGGCCAGCATGCTGCCAAAAATCAGCAGCGTCAGACTAAGGGAACTCATATCGGCGTCTCCACGGCTTCAGTGCTGCCAAAACCAAACACAGTCTGGTGCAGGGCAATCAGCCCGGTCAATACAAAAGGCGGCACCATGGCGGCATACACCACCCATTCGGGGAAACCCATGATCTGGGTTTCGGAATTGGCTGACCAGACATTGAGCCCACCCAGAGTGGTGCGCCAGGCCAGCAGGCCAAAAATCAGCGCCAGCAGCAGGGTGCCAAAGCGATCCAGCCTGTCGTTGGTGGCATCACTCATGCGGGCAGTGAAAAAGTCAACAATGATGTTGCCGCGCCGCGCCTGGCACAGCGGCATGAAAAGCGCAATCGCGGCACCGGCGGCCACACCGGTCAGCTCGAAAGCGCCAACGATAGAGTCGCCAGTGGTGTTGCGGCCAATCAGGCTGGCGCAGGTCATCAGCGTGATGCCGGTCAGCAAAATACCGGCGACGATGGCGCAGAGTTTTGCCAGGGCTTCGAGTATTTTCAAGCGGTTCTCCAGCGTGGGCGAGGTGGTTGAGTCTGGGGAGTTGCGGCAGTCAAACAGTCAATGGCTGACTGGTTTTTGCCAAATTATCTTGATTCTCATCAAAAGCGGTCATGCTGCATACCCGCAGAAACCTGTGGATTTGCGCGATGAATGAAGCGCTTGCGCGAAAGTCGCGCAAGCGTCCAGGCTTTTGTCGGGTCAATGACTTGCGCGTTGACGCTTGTTGGCTATTGTTGGCAGTTGTCGACTGTTGTTCAGGCGACCTGCACGGTAATGCTGCCCAGCCCTGCCACGCTACCAAGCATGGTGTCACCACTGACGACAGCCGCCACGCCTTCAGGTGTGCCCGTGTAAATCAGATCACCGGGCTGCAGTTCCCATGCAGCAGACAGGTGTTCAATGGTTTCTGCAACATTCCAGATCAGCTTGCTGACATTGCTGCGCTGGCGGTCGGCACCATTGACTTGTACGTACAGCTCGGCGTTGTTGACATCAGCTGCATCAGCCGCAAGCGTGATAGGGCCAATCGGCGCTGAGTGGTCATAGGCCTTGCCAATACACCAGGGCCGGCCAGCTTTTTTCATCTCGCCCTGCAGGTCACGGCGTGTCATGTCCAGCCCGACAGCGTAGCCAAAAATATGCTTGTGGGCATCCTCAGCCTTGATGTTTTTGCCGCCCGTGCCGATGGCTACGACCAGCTCAATCTCGTGGTGCAGGTTTTTGGTCAGGCTGGGGTAGGGGATGGTGGCGGTGCTGCCGGTTTCAACCACCACGATGGCATCAGCGGGTTTGAGGAAGAAAAACGGTGGCTCGCGGCCGGTAAAACCCATTTCCTTGGCGTGTTCTTCATAGTTGCGGCCGACACAATAAATGCGGTGAACCGGAAACTGGTCTGTGGTGCCAACAATCGGCACAGCTACCGTGGCGGGGGGCGTGAAGACAAAACTCATGACAACCTTTCCTCTTTGTGTATGCCCAGTGCCTGATGCACCGGACGATCTGAAAAACTGAACAGCACACAACCGGCCTGCGAGTGCAGTTGGGCAGTGTGCCATGACGGAATCACAAAATGGTCGCGCGGGCCAAATTGAAAAGTCTGGCCTTGGCCATCTTTCTCTATGCTGACGCTGCCCGTGCCCTCAACCACGCTGAACACCGCACCATCGGTCTGCCGCCAGGGTTTGCCGGCAAAACCGGCGGGCAGGCGCTGCATGAAGGTGGCCATGGTTGGCATGGGGGATCCACCAGTGGCCGGGTTGACGTAACGCAGTTTCACGCCATCCCATTCATCGATGTCTGCGTGGTGTTCAAGGCGATGCAGGGTTTCGCGGCTGCGTTCGTAGGGGTAACTGAAAATCGGCGAGGTTTTGCCAAATGGTGCGTCGTAGCGCATCGGCAGCATGTTGGCACCGTAACGATCCAGGCTGATGCCTTCGGGTTTGGTCACGGCCTGCTGTTTTGCCGTGCCGTTTTCCGCAAAACCTGCGTCAAAAAACCGCAGCATGGGAATATCCAGGCCATCAAGCCAGACCACAGGCGCACCGGATTCGACTGTGCCGTAATGGCCGTGGTCATGCCAGGTCCAGCTGGGGGTGATGATGAAGTCGCCTGGTTTCATTGTGGTGCGTTCACCATCCACCGCCGTGTAGGCCCCCTGGCCCTCAAGCACAAAACGCAGCGCGCTCTGGGTATGGCGGTGGCTGGGCGCAACTTCACCAGGCATGATGAGCTGCAGCCCGGCGTACAGGGACTGCGTGATGCAGGACTGGCCGCGCAGCGCCGGGTTTTCAAGAATCAGCACCCGCCGCACGGCTTCTTCAGCGGTGATCAGCTGGCCTGACTGCATCAAAAACGGGTGTACGTCGGCGTATTTCCAGAAGGCCGGCACACAGGGCGTGCTGGGCGATTGCGGCACCAGGGCATGCAAAACCTCCCACAGCGGCGTCATGCTTTGACCGGCAATGGCGCTGTAAAACGCCTTGCGTGCATCAGTCTGGATGGCTGCTGCTGGTGGAGGAGGAGGTGTCATGTCCATGGTGTGACCCGTTCAGTGTTGAGAAGATTTATTCAATCTTGATGCCGCGTTTTTTGATGATGTCGCCGAGGATCGCGGTTTCTTCGGCGATACGAATCGTCAAGCCTTCCGGCGAGGTGCCAACTGGCTGCCAGCCCTGGTTGAACAGTTTCTGGCGGGTGTCGGCGTCCTTCATGATTTTTGCCACTTCAGTGCCCAGCCTGGCTTGCGCAGCCTTGCTCAGGCTGGCCGGGCCAATCAGGGCGTTCCAGACTTCAAGCTTGACGTTTTGCAGCCCGGCCAGGCCGGTGTCTGCCAGTGGCGGCACATCTGGCACCAGGGTGCTTCGCCCGCTGGTCAGGCCAATGGCGTGCAGTTTGCCGGCCCGTACCTGTGGCATGGCCACGCCGGGTGCCATCAGGGCCATCTGGATTTGCCCGCCCAGCAAGGCAGTCACAACTTGCGGGTTGCCAGAAAACGGCACATGGGTTGGCAGCAAACCGGGCATGCCAATTTTGATCAGTTCCATGCCCAGATGCGCAACCGATCCATTGCCGACAGAGCCATAGTTCCAGCGCTCGCCGTTTTGCTGCGCGCTGGCAAAAAACGCCGCGCCTTGTGCTTCAGTGACTGGTGCCACGAGCACCATGGGTGCAGTGGCCAGCAGTGAGATCGGCGTGAAATCCCTGGCCGGGTCGTAGGGCAGTTTTGAATAAAGCAGTTTGGCCGAGGTCAGGTTGCCGTTGATCACAATGCCCAGCGTATGGTCGTCAGCAGCCTTGGCAACCTGGTCGGCGGCGATATTGCCCGATGCACCGGGTTTGTTTTCAATGATGACTGGCTGGCCCAAAGCTTTGGACAAAGGCTCGGCCAGGGTGCGTGCTGTCAGGTCAGGTGACGAGCCACCTGGGAAACCCACAATGATGCGAACCGCCCTGGTCGGCCAGGCTGCAGGTTTTTCACCGGATTTTGGATCTTTTTGGGCTGTTGCGCACAAGGGCAGGGCGCAGGCAGCTATTAAAACAGCGGTGTTCAGCAGGGTTCTGCGGCCAGGTTTTGAGGGGCGAATTGAAGTGTTCACGGGCATCACAGGTTGGTAAAAACCGTTATTGGAACAGTTTTGAAGGCTCGATCCCGTCATACATCCACTTCAGGCCGGCAAAACCTGCGCTCTCGTTACCGCCCTGGAACATCTGGTTGCGCAACTCGCGCTGCACTCCGGCTGCGTGGTAAATATCGCCGTAAAACCGAGCTGTCA
>JAZKIK010000228.1:0-3711 GCA_040384925.1 Pseudomonadota bacterium
GCTGGAAAGCCGCAAACCCTCTGCCGGGTCAAAGGGCCGTTCGGGTAGCTGAAGGTCTTCAAGCACACCGCTACGCTGCGGCTGGGCCACGGCCATGATGTCTGATGCCCCTGTGCCCATGGCATCCGATGTCGCAAACCCGGCCCCTGGCGAGGTGCTGCTGCCATTGATGCGTGAGTTGCCTGCGCCGGGGATGGATGGTGCGGGTGGTGCGGGTGGTGCGAGTCTTCGGGCCAAAACCCAGGCACTGCCAGCCCAGCCCAGGCCCTGGCTGGTGTTATCGGGGGTCTTGCCTGAAGCGTCAGCCAGGGGCGCGAAGTCCCACCACATCTTTGCCATTATGCTTTGACCCTGACCCTGTCCCCTGGATCAACAAAACGCGTATTGCCTGGCAGGGCCGCAAGCTCGGTCGCACTCTTTAGCCGAGGCAGGACAGCATCCGTCGTTGATGCCAGACCACCTCTTGATTGCGCATCGAAAGCAGCCCTGCCTTGCGGGTCAAGCAGGTTTTTGAAGCCCAAATTCTGACCTGCAGAGCTTTTTACAAATTCGCCCCTGGGTCGCTCAGCCCCTGCATCCGCGCTGATCTGTCCCATCCTGCGCGTGGCCTCTTCAATATTTCTTTTGTGAATATCACCCGGGTTGATGCGCTGTTGAATGAACTCGCCCAGTTTGGACACATTGTCAAACTCCAACTGCCCAAGCGGATTGCCTTCCATATTACGGGCCACCGCTACAATCCGGCCGGTTTGCGGATCATGCTGCGCCGAATACTTTTGCCCGTTGGGGTAGTCATTGATGAGTGCCACCATGCCGTCCAGATTCTGGGTACGCCTCGCCTCATCAAACCCCTGCATGTAATGCTGTGTTTTCAGGGCTGCGGAGGCGTCCATGAACTTTTGTCCTGTCACAAGGTCATTCTGATTGAAAGCGAATTTTGCGACATCACCGAAATCGTCGTATATAGGCCTGCGTGTTACGGCCGCCATAGGCGCAATGGCTGCAGTGGCTTGTTCTGCGTTTGCATTCGACTTTTCCGAACGCATGCGCGCATCGCCGTCAAATCCAGGATTGCCGGGGTCGGTGGGGTTTGTGTGCTTGATGGATGACGCTACGGCCGCAGGTGCATTGCTTCGAGTTTTTTGCGCATCCTCAAGCTCTATCTTCGCCCGTTGCGCAGCCAGGTCAGCCGCCTCACGCTGCTTCTGGTCATTGAGAAGGCGGCTGCCCGTTTCAAGCCCCTGGGCCAAGCCACCAAAAAATCCATATCCTTTTGCCATTGTTCACTCCAGTGCTGTTGCTGCAGAAAGCGCCTTGTTCACATCCATTCCAAGCATCCGTCCCTGCCGAAAAATCTCTTCACGGATCACGAAAATATTGCCCATGACCCCGTTCAGTTGGTCCGGGTGGTGTTTTGCAAGGTAGCCCAGCCGGCCCTCGTCCCACCAGGCGGTGCAGCCCATGCACTCGGGTGCACGTTTCAGGCCCGATGCATAAAAAGGTGCCACAGGCAAACCGTTGTCTGCCAGGTACTGGCTGACCTGCTCGCCGGTCCAGTGCTGTACGGGGTAATAAAACTCAAAACCATCGGCCACATCACCTGATCGCAGGGGCTGCACGGCATACTCATCATCACGCTGGCCGCGCACAATCGCTGTGATGCCGTCCTGCACCATCCGGTGATGCATGGGCCACATCAGGGCGCGTGCACAGCAGTCATAACGGCTACTCAGGCGCACCGGCCTGCCCGACACCATCTGGCCAAAAGGCGTGTTGTCCACGGGAAGCAGATCACTTGGCAAGCCGTGCTGTTCACGCAACGCTGCGACATTCGACTCTATGCGAATGATGGGTACATCGAGCCCCACCTGCTCTACCACTGACCTGGTCTCGGGAAACTGCTCACCCGTATCAACGTGATAAACACGCATGCGTGCCCAATGCTCTCGCAGCAGATACAGGGCAACCGTCGAATCACGTCCGCCAGAGAACTGAAAGGCGATACGCTCGTGGCGTTGAAAAATATTCTTCACAGGAATATCATGGCACCGGTGCCAATCAGCGAGCCAACGCCCTGAGAGTCAGCTGCATCCGCCGCAGCGGTAGCCGACGCGGCAGACCCGTACAGATTGCCCGCCGTTCCAAATGCACTGTTCGCACCACCAAAACCCTGCTGGGTAGAGTTGAAGTTGCGGTTGCCTTGGTCCACTGCACCCTGAAAACCACCAATGCTCGACTGCCCCGCCGCAATCGCACTGTTGGCCGCCGCCGTCTGGTTGGTGGACAGGTTGCGTCCCAGACCCGCCACATCCATGCGCATGCCAAAGCCTTTTTCCTTGACCGCCCGACCCGCAGACGTGCTTGCCCCTGCGGCACCGAGCGCCAGGTCAACATTGGCGTTTTCACGCAAGGCCAGCGACTTCGCAGAATTCGGATTCACGCCCATGCGCAGCAAATCGCGTCCAGAACTGCGCAAGGCCTTGTCATAGGCCTGGACAACAGCGGCATCGGCCTTGCCCATTTCAGACTGCACCCGCTCAGTGGAATCGTATTGTCTGGCCTCGTTGACCAGGCCATCCTCCAAGGGGTTGAAGATGCTTTTGCGCCGGTCTGCCTGATCCTGCGCCAGGTCCATCTGCAGCCTCTTGAGTTCAAGGTCAGAGGCAGAACCAGCACGGGTCATGCCCAGCAGTTCATCCTGAAGCAACTGGTCAGACGCGTACTTTTTTTCCGCCAGGTCAAGCTGGCGCATGCCTACACGCTCGCTGGCCTGCGCAGTCGCCACCTGACCACTCGTATCAGGACCATCATCACAACAAAACAGGACCATGCCACTGCGTGACAAATAGGCCCACAGGCCACGGTAAACCAAATTTTTAATTGAAGACACGCACCAACTCCTTTTCTTTGTCAAACTGCTGCTGCAGGTTTTTCAGATAGCCCTCAAAACCTTCCTTGTGCCAAAAGCGGCGAATATCAGCGGCCACCTCACGCGCCCAGGCATAACCACCCACAATCCTGGCTGAAACAATCAGCAGGTTGCAATACTCACTGCGCGTGATGAAGGCAATCGCCTTGTCAGTCGCAAGATCCGAACGCTCCATCTGGTTGGCCGCATGCCAGTTCAGGATTGCCGAATCCAGAATCGGGCTTAACTCTGAAAAATGCGCCTGTTAAAAACGGTTGCGCGGCAACACCACCAGCGCCATGTAAAAGGCCTCATTGATCTGCTCACGGCCCAGGGATTTGTCCCTGTCTTCAAGGTCATCCCAGACATGCAAAACCGTGCAGACCAGCATGACAAAAGCAATGGCGTCAGCATCGTCCTTCAACGCATAAGAGAACGCCTCTTGTTGATTATTAAACTTAGGTAGCATTATTTCACATTAGTAGTTTTCAAGTCTAACACCGAACATCAGATACGCAACACGGTTTACTGTCAGCCACCAGGTTTTACCGTCTTTAGCTGCCGCCACCACCATCAGACGGTGGAGGTGGGTGGTAAGCGTCGGCAATGACTTTGTCGATGCGGTCATTGATGGCTGCAAGCTGCGCCTGCAACTCGCCCTGGGCAATGTCCAGCTCTGTTCGCTGGTCGTTCCATTCAGAACGGATGACAACTGAATTGCTGTTGAAGAACTCGATGACAGCCCGGCCATTGGCACCATTGCCACCGTGCAGTTCGATGTCTGCACCGGAGATATGCCCACC
>JAZKIK010000229.1:0-22463 GCA_040384925.1 Pseudomonadota bacterium
GCGGCGGGTTTCGCCACCGGCGTCACCGGCCCGTCGCGCGACCTCATCGTGCGCAACGCGACGCCGAAGGCTCGCAAGCTCCGCGCCGCTGGTGCGATCCGAGAGGTAGCGCGCCGGAGGCTTCCCCATCGCCTTGCGGAACATGGTGACGAACCCGCTGGCGTTTTCATACCCCAGCTCCAACGCCACCGTTTGCACGCTTTCACCCTTGGTCAAACGTTGAAGCGCAAGGATCACATGCAGCTGCCGACGCCAGCGCCCAAAGCTCATTCCAATTTCGTGCAGCAGAAGTCGGCTCATGCTTCGCTCGCTCATGCCAATGCGAGTAGCCCAATCGGCCTTCGAAGCCTTGTCCGGGGGGTCGGCCAGCATCATTTCTGCGAGGCGGCGCAATCGGGGGTCGCGCGGCATGGGCAAATGCAAGTCTTCCACCGGCGCCGCCACCAATTCATCGAGCAATGCGGCAATCAGCCGGTCTTCCCGCCCTCCCGGCGCGTACAACTCAGGAATACCGGCCGCCTTCAGCAGCAACTCGCGTAGCAATGGCGATACCGAAATGGTGCAACAGATTTTCGGAAGATCCGGTGCGGCGTCAGGCTCGACGAACAGACAATAACATTCCGTTTCACCCGCCCCCCGTGCCGAGTGGGGCAAGCCTCCCGGTATCCATATGGCGCACTGCGACGGCACGATCCAGACACCGTCTTCGATTTCGCAGTTGAGGATGCCGCGCGCGGAGTAAATTAGCTGCGCCTTGCGATGTTGGTGCCTCGCATTTTCCCAGTCTTTTGTTACCGATGTGGCACTCAAGGCCACAACGGGGCGCGAAACGCTGTCGATGTCCCTTGGCACAGTTAAATCGGTGATGGCAATGCTCGACATGGTGTGGAAAGCCTTGGATGGAGGATGAGGTGTTGGCCTAATCACAAAATATTTTGCAAAAATTTCTCAATGATGTCTATCCATAAGTAGGCATGGTGCGATGTTTATAGTCTCGTTGTTGATCAATGGCGGAATTGTCCGTAACACACCGTGCCGCTCAGACGGATCATTCCTGCCAGTGCAGAAAATTGGTTGGCGAACGACATTGCATCGGTACAGTCGATCGCGACTTGGCCCGTGCGGGCCATGTATCCGTTGGTTGATCACATCAACTCATTAGATCGTGTCTGATTTGGGGGGATAAGGGTCTGTCAACTTACTCGGAAAGTTCATTTGCAATTAGAGTGAGCAAGTCGCCGTGGAATGCAAGCCTGCGCCATCGATTGCAAGCTCATTTGCAGATAACGTGAGCACGGGTGCCGTTTGACTTGCAGTTAATGCGGGCCGAAAAGGGCGTCGAATGCGAGCACGCCCGTTTTCAAATGCGAGCCCTTACATATACGACCGCGTATAGACCGTGAACACGTTCTTGGCCCGCCGGGTCTGGTGTGTGCGGTTTCAACCAGCAAAAGCCCTGTCTGCAGCACGAACCACCGCCTGCCGCAGCCACATGTGCGCGCTGCGTTGCTGTGAGCGCCTGTGCCACACCGCGTCAATATGTACAGGCGACACATCAAAAGGCAGGGGCCGCAGCTCCAGCTGGTCGGCAATACCTGTCACGCTGACAAAGTGGCGCGGCAAAACCGTCAACAGGTTGGAGTTGGCGACTACCCGTCCGGCAGTAAAAAACTGGTTGACCGTCAACACCACCTGTCGTTCGCGGCCCAGTGAGGCCAGCGATTCATCAATAAAACCAAAAGCCCGGCCTGAAAAACTGACCAGCATGTGGCGTGCCGCGCAAAACCGGTTCAGCGTCAAGGGGCCGCTGGCCAGGGGGTGGCCGTTGCGCATCACACAGACATATTCACCGTCGTAAAGGCGTTGATGCGAAAAAGCCACAGCTTCACCACTCTGGGCACGCACCGTCAGGTCGGCCAGAACTGAAGGGAAGTAACCAACCGCGAGATCGGCAGACTCTTCATCCAGCATGCGGCGTGGGTCTCGGGTGCTCAGCGGCACCACCCGCATGGCCACACCTGGTGCCTCGGTTTCCAGGATGTCAATCAGGCCCGGCATCAGCTCGGCGGCTGTTGCATCAGCCATGGAAAGGATAAAGGTTGTGGTGGCTTCTGCTGCTACAAATTCGCTCGGACTCAGTGACTCCTGCAACTGCTGCAGCGCGTCGCGTACAGAGGGCCAGAGCGCCAGCGCACGTGGTGTGGGTGCCATGCCCTGGCCGCTGCGTCTGACCAGCTCGTCGCCCAAAGTCTCGCGCAGGCGGCGCAGTGCATTGCTGACGGCCGGCTGTGTCAAGGACAGATTGTGCGCTGCCCGCGTCAGGCTGCGCTCGGCCATCACCTCGTCAAAAACCCTGAGCAGATTCAGGTCCAGCGTGCGGAAGTTGGGTGTTTTCAATCAGTTCTCCCGATCCGAATGTGATGCTTGGACTTTAATTATCACTGCTGTGAATAACTCACATCATAAATATAAAGTTGAACAACATCAGTATTAACCCTAATATTCTCCTACCCGCTGCTATTTGGCTGTCGGGTACTGTTTAAAGGGAAACATCATGACCAGCTTTGTACATCTCAACTATTCAACCCAACACCCAGGCGTCGCCCGTGTCGAGTCGGCAATGGGTGCCGTGCAGCAGTTGCGTCAGGGATTTTCTGGCGGCCTGATCACATCGCCCTTGTCGGCCGTGGCCTCCTTTGGTAGCGCCGCCAGCCAACTGGCCAGAGCGCTGATTCGCCGGGTTGACGGCTTCTCGCGCCATGTGGCGCAAGCCCGCCTGGACTGGGCCACCCTGGGTGCCCAACTGGCCAGCCAATCGCCCCGCTCTGAGTGAGCACTGACTTGAAACGCGAAAACATTGTCTATTAAATTACCCGCCGGTGTCGGTGGGTCAGGTAAAAAGGAAAAACATCATGACCAGTTTTGTACATCTTGACTATTCAACCCAGCACCCCGGTGTTGCCCGCATCGAGTCAGCAATTGATGCGACCCAGCAACTGCGCAAGGGCTTTTCAGCGACCCGCAGCATCGCTACTTTGCTCTTGTCCGCCATTGCTGCTGCCGTGATGGTTGTGGCCTATCAGGTGATGGACAGCGTTGCCGAAGGCCATCTGCTGGTGATGTGGATCGCCTTGTGGGCAGCGGCTTTTGTGGCGCTGGCTGTATTTGCCAGCACCGCGCGCCACATGGCCGTCAGCCTGAAAACCAGTCTGGACGACTGGTCACGCAGCATCGCCGAAGCCCGTGCCGACCAGCGCCTGTGGGCACTGGCCAAAGCCGACGCCCGTGTGATGGCTGACCTGCAGGCCGCCAGAACCCGTGATGACTATGGTTTTGACGAGCAGGCGACGGTTGCCAAAGCCGAAGCGCTTCCAGTAGTCGCCGAACCCAAGGTCAAGGTCGGCAGCGGGGTGATGCGGGCTTATCAGCGCAATTACATCTAAGCGCCCAAGCGCCAGTCAGTTGGCCGGGCAACATAAGCCCCGACCATAAAAAAGCCACCTTAGCGGTGGCTTTTTGCGTCTGAAGGTCTTTTGCAGACCCTCAGATATGGGGTTTTTTATGCAGCCAGGCGCTTTTCAATCGCCGCTTTTGTATCCGTCAGGGCCACTGGCAGATTGTGTTCAAGCTGTTTGAACAACTCGGCATGCAGTTCCAGCTCTTTCAACCAGGCGGCCTTGTCGATGCTGGTCACGGTGTTGTACTGCTCGGCGCTGAAGTCCAGGCCGGTCCAGTTCAGGTCTTCGTAGCTTGGGCTCAGGCCGGTGACATGTTCCTTGCCCTGGCCAGTGCCTTCAACGCGGTCAATCATCCATTTCAGAACACGCATGTTCTCGCCATAACCTGGCCAGACAAACTTGCCGTCCGCACCCTTGCGGAACCAGTTGGTGGTGTAGATTTTTGGAATGTCGGCACCCGACGCAGCCAGTTTTTCACCAATGTTCAGCCAGTGCTGGAAGTAGTCGCTCATGTTGTAGCCGGCAAACGGCAGCATGGCAAACGGGTCACGGCGCACCACACCGGCCTGGCCAGTGGCGGCTGCCGTGGTTTCAGAGCCCATGGTGGCTGCCATGTAAACGCCTTCGACCCAGTTGCGTGCTTCGGTGACCAGTGGCACGGTGGTCGAGCGGCGGCCGCCGAAGATGAAGGCGTCAATGGCCACGCCCTTGGGGTCGTCCCAGGCTTCGTCGAGTGCCGGGTTGTTGGTGGCTGCCACGGTAAAACGTGAGTTGGGATGCGCTGCCTTGGCACCGGTTTCCTTGGCGATCTGGGGTGTCCAGTCATTGCCCTGCCAGTCAATCAGATGGGCAGGCAAGGCCTTGCCAGGGGCGTCCTGCTCCATGCCTTCCCACCACACGTCGCCGTCATCGGTCAGGGCGACATTGGTGAAGATGGTGTCGCTGCGAACGCTGAGCATGCAGTTCGGGTTGGTCAGCATATTGGTGCCAGGGGCCACGCCAAAATAACCGGCTTCGGGGTTGATGGCGTAGAGTTTGCCGTTGGCTGCCGGTTTGATCCAGGCAATGTCGTCGCCAATGGTGGTGACTTTCCAGCCATCAAAACCGGCGGGTGGCACCAGCATCGAGAAGTTGGTCTTGCCGCAGGCGCTTGGGAAAGCTGCTGCCACGTGGTATTTTTTGCCATCGGGTTTGGTCACGCCCAGAATCAGCATGTGTTCGGCCAGCCAGCCTTCGTCACGGCCCATGTTGGATGCGATACGCAGTGCAAAACACTTTTTGCCGAGCAGCGCATTGCCGCCGTAACCCGAGCCAAATGACCAGATTTCGCGGGTTTCAGGGTAATGAACAATGTATTTGGTCTTGTTGCAAGGCCATTTCACATCGGCCTGGCCTTCGGCAAGGGGTGCGCCCACGGTGTGTACACAGGGCACAAAATCACCTTCCACACCCAGCACGTCAAACACCGCCTTGCCCATGCGGGTCATGATTTTCATGTTGACGGCGACATAGGGGCTGTCTGACAGTTCGATGCCGATATGTGCAATTGGCGAGCCCAGCGGACCCATGCTGAAAGGCACCACATACATGGTGCGGCCTTCCATGCAGCCATCAAAAAGCGGGTTCAGTACGGCGCGCATGGCTGGCGCCATCCAGTTGTTGGTCGGGCCGGCGTCTTCCTTGTTGGCCGAGCAGATATAGGTGCGGTCCTCAACGCGTGCCACGTCCGTGGGGTCGCTTTGTGCCAGAAAGCTGTTGGGGCGTTTGGTCTCGTTGAGTTTTTTGAAGGTACCGGCGTCAACCAGTTGCTGGCACAGGCGTTGATATTCTTCCTGGCTGCCGTCACACCAGTAAATGTCACTGGGTTTGCACAGGGCAACCATGTCGGCAACCCAGGCAATCAGTTTGGCGTTCTTGACGTAGCTGGGCGTGTTGAGGTTCAGCCCTTGCATGGCAGGTTGGTTCATCGAGGTTCTCCAAAGTTAAAAAAGCGTTATTTCGACAAAGGTCTGAAGCCTTGCACCAGGCCGCCAGCAAGAGCTGGAACCTGGGAAAAAGCGTGCAATACATTTGTCGAAATAGCGCCCGGAAAAATGTCTGGCCCGGCTGGCTGGCCAGACACGGAAACAGATCACACCTTGCGAAAGTCCTGGGCGGCAGATGGCATACAGGATTGCAATCGGCATGGGTGTGTGCCTTGATGCAAAGCAAAAAGCCGCTTGTGCCGGGCCTTTGATGTTTCAGTTGTCGACCAGAATTTTCATTTTAAGAACTTCAGCGCCTGCGTGCCTGACAGTTGCCCTCAAAAAGTATGCAAACCATGCATGGGTTTATGCATATAAGTATGGTTGTCTTTGATATGACCAAAACTTGTGATTCAAATAGTACAGACGCAAAAAAGCCCGCCTGAAAGCGGGCTTTTGAATGGAAATATCAAGGCTGGGTCGCCACGTCTGGCGACCCAGCCTTGCGGCCTCAAGCCATGAAGACGGCGATAAAGGCCAGCAAAAACATCAGAACTCCACCGACGATGGGCAGTATGACGGGGGCTGAATGCGCGATGCTTTCAACCACGTCCTGCTCATGGGCAGGTGTCGGGCTTGAATGGGCTGCGTTGGTGCTGTGATCTGTAGGGTTGGACATGTGGGTTCCTGAAATCCTGAAACTTGCAAAGACTGGCCGGATTTTACCTTTGCAATGCAACTGGCGGCAATCAATGCTGCTCGGCTGCCTCAAATCCGGCATCGTTCAGCGCGCTTATCACCTGCTGGATATGCGCCTGGCCGCGTGTCTGAATAACCAGCTCGACTTCAACGTTCTGCGCCGACAACATCGTAAAAGCGCGCTGGTGATGCACTTCGTCAATATTGGCACCCGCATCAGCCACTGTGGCGGTGATTTTGGCGAGTGAGCCAGGCACGTCGCGTACGCTGACCTTGATGCGCGCCAGCCTGCCAGCCCGCACCATGCCGCGCTCGATGATGGCTGCCAGCAGCAGCGGGTCGATATTGCCGCCGCACAAGACCAGACCGACTTTTTTGCCGGCAAAACGCGCCGGGTATTTCAGCAGCGCGGCCAGCCCCGCCGCGCCTGCGCCTTCGACCAGGGTTTTTTCAATTTCCAGCAGCATCACCATGGCCTGTTCGATGTCACCTTCATCCACCAGCACCATGTCGTTCACCAGGCGGGCGATGATGGCGCGCGGAATCTCGCCGGGTGTCCCTACGGCAATGCCCTCGGCAATCGTGCTGACGCCCTGTGGGTGGCTGGTGCCCTTGATGGCGTTGACCATGGCCGGAAAACGTGAGGTTTGCACACCAATCACTTCAATCCCTGGTTTGATGGCCTTGGCCGCCGTGGCCATGCCCGCGATCAGCCCGCCGCCGCCGACGGCAATCACCAGCGTGTCAAGCTCAGGCACGGCCTGCAGCATTTCCAGCCCGACCGTGCCCTGTCCCGCCACGATGGCTACATCGTCATAAGGATGCACAAAAACCAGGCCCTGGTCGGCAGCCAGCTGCAGCGCGTGGCTACGGGATTCGTCCAGCGTGTCGCCGTGCAACACGACTTCGGCACCAAAACCGCGGGTGCGTTCAATCTTCACGCCGGGGGTGAAACGCGGCATCACAATCACCGCCCGAATGCCCAGGCGCTGCGCGTGGTAGGCCACACCCTGCGCATGGTTGCCCGCGCTCATGGCAATGACGCCGCGCGCGCGTTCTTCACTTGAGAGCTGGGCCAGCTTGTTGCAGGCACCGCGCTCCTTGAAGGAAGCGGTGTATTGCAGGTTTTCAAACTTCAGAAAAATCTGCGCACCGGTAATTTGTGACAGCGTGCGTGACTCGACGCAGGGCGTGTCGAGCAAATGGCCTTGCAGGCGAAGGGCTGCTTGTTGTATATCGTTCAGGCTCAGCATAAAAAATCTCCTCGCAACTGATGTGTCCAGCCCAGGTGGTTTGGTCGTGCGCCATTTTCCGCTGCATCCAGGCTGAATATGTGGCGCAATTCCCACGTCTACTGATAAGTAGTGTCTTCCATGATGCTTCAAGCTGCGTTATGGTGATGTGTCGTGTGGAGGGTTTACGGTAATCTGCAATCTGGGGTTTTGATGAAAGCCAAGCGTCCCGCCAATGAGCAGCTTCAATGTCTGCTGTCCCCCGGCCTGAAAGAGGCGCCGGTGCTGGACTTGATGTGTTCCCACTTTGTACTGAGTCTGGCCGCACATCAGGGAGCCAAATTTAATGTCCGGCGCGATCTCAACAGCCTGATGGCCTTGTCGGGCCGACATCTGGTCTGGCCCTTGCCCGCGATGCAGCGGCTTCGGGAGTTTCTGACCCGGCGTTGCAAGGACAACGAATTCTGGCGTGGCCATGAAGTGTTGACTGACGCTGAATTCATGGCCAGGCATGGCACCTGGCGCGGCCCTTACGAAGAAGGTACTCTTTTTTTCTACCTCGACGAACACGCCAAGGACCAGCCCAAAGACCTGCTGTCGGTGTTGGCCGCGACGGGCGACTGGCTGGCGCATGCGCTTAAAAAACAGTCCACCCTGGTTGAAAAAAACATTGATGCGCTGGCCAATCTGCTGCAGCTCAACCGCGCCGAACGCGCTCTGTTGTTATACGGCACCCTGGCGCGTTATCAGCGTGACTTGCGTTCGCTGCTGGTCGAGTTCAAGGTCAACAACGCACCCGAGGCATATGCCGCGATTGCCGATGTAGCCGGTGTCAAGGCACCCGAGGTGGCCGAGGCCTTGCGCGCCGGCTCCCGGCTGGAGCGCATCGGCATGGTCGAAAACCTGATTTCGGAACACAACATCACCGACCTGGCTGATTTGATGAAAGTCAGCGAAAAACTGCCCCCCGTGCTGATGCGCGAATACCGCGACCAGAACGAGCTGATGGCCGTTTTCACCAGGCCCGCCTCACGCAGCAGCCTGGGGCTGACCGATTTTGCGTTTGTGCAGGACGATGCCGGGGTGCTGGTCTGCCTTCTGCGCAATGCCGTGGCAGCCAAAGAGGCGGGAGTCAATGTGCTGCTCTATGGCCCGCCCGGCACTGGCAAGACCGAGCTGGCCAAGGTGGTGGCCCAGGCCGCCGGGCTGGATTTGTTTGAGGTGGAATACGCTGACCGCGACGGCAATTCGCTGAGTGGGCGCGACCGTTACCGCTCCCTGCAGATTGCGCAGGTGTTTTTGAAGGGCAGCACACATTCGGCGCTTCTGTTTGACGAGGTGGAAGACGTTTTTCCGCCGATTTCCAACGAAGCCGCCCAGCTGATGGCGCGGTCTGACCAGCTTTCAGCGCCGGTCAGTGGTTCGGTCAGCGGCAAAGCCTGGGTTAACCAGATTCTGGAGTCCAACACGGTACCGACCTTGTGGGTGACCAACCGCATCGAGCAGATTGACCCGGCTTTTCGCCGCCGGTTTGCCTATCACCTGGAACTGCGTTCACCACCGCCTGGCGCGCGTGAAGGGGTGGTGCGCAAAACCCTGGAAGGCGTGCAGGTCAGCGAAGCTTTTGTTGCCAGGCTGACCGCCCGCAAGGGTTTGACACCGGCGCAGATACGTACGGCGGTGCGCTTTGCCCGGCTGGCGGGCCCGACAGAAACCGGGCCGGCCGGTGCCGACAGGATCAATGCACCGGGCGAATCGGTGATGGAGTCGCTGATCGCACGGCAGCTTAAAAATGCCGACGTGGCCCTGGGCAACAAGGAGCCCGCCAAGGGCCGCCGCAGCGTGACCACCTATGACCTGGCCATGCTGAATGTCGAGTCGCGTTTTGAGGTGCCGCGCATCGTCGAGGCGCTTAAAAACCGCAGCCATGGCAGCCTGTGTTTTTATGGCCCGCCCGGCACCGGCAAAACTGCGCTGGCCGAACATATCGCCAGCGCGCTTGACCAGCCCCTCATCATCAAGCAGGCCAGTGACCTGATGAGTAAATACGTCGGTGAAACCGAGCAGAACATGGCTGCAATGTTCCGCGAAGCTGAAGCTGAAAAAGCCGTGCTGCTGCTTGATGAAGCCGACAGTTTTTTGCAGGACAGACGCGGTGCCCAGCGTACTTATGAAGTCACCGAAGTCAATGAAATGCTGCAGGGCATGGAGCGCCACCATGGCATCTTTATCTGCACCACCAATCTGCTTGAAAGCCTGGACCAGGCGGCGCTGCGGCGTTTTACCTTCAAGATCAAATTCATGCCGCTGACCGGCCCGCAACGCGAGGCCATGTTTGTGACAGAAGCGCTGGAAGGTGACGCCGCCCAGCTGACAGACGGGTTGCGTGCCAGGCTGGCCCGCCTGCAGCAGATCTGCCCTGGTGACTTTGCTGCCGTCAAACGCCAGACCGACATTCTGGCGGCGACCTTCACGCCAGACGAGTTCATGAGTCAACTTGAAGCCGAACACCGCATCAAACCCGAGGTGCGTGAGGCGCGGGGCATGGGGTTTGTGCAGTAGCCTGTCTTTGCCGCAACCAGCTCTGGCAACATGCTGCAACACATTACCGTGGCACAAGCAGACAAATTGTGCAAAAAGTTGCATGACATGCGGGCGGCAAAGCGGGAAACTTGAGTCTGATTGACACAAGGCTGACGGCTGTCCGGGCCTGACACAAGCCGTCCGTCAGCCCCCATCCCTGCCAACCCGTAAAAGCGCCACAGCATTGGCGCATTGAGGACTGCCATGAATTCATTTTTTATGACCGGTGCCACGCCATCCTGCCTACCTCCACTACCGTTGCCGCGACGGGAAATCGCCTTTGTGGTCGATGACATCGAGGGCTGGCAGGATTTGTCTGGCCGCCTTGCTCGGCATGCCGGGCTGGAGCTCGTGAAGCTTGATCACCAGGGCGACGCGCTGCAGCAGATGGATAGTCACTTGCAAGCCAGAGCCGGGGTGCAGGCCATCCATGTGCTGAGCCACGGCGCGCCCGGTGAACTGAGCCTGGGCCAGACCCGTGTGGATGTTTCGGCGCTGGCAGGGCAAGCTGGTGGCCTGCAGGGCATCACACAGGCACTGGCCGGGCGGGGTGAGCTGTTTTTATATGGCTGCAGTCTGGCCGAAGGTGTGAGGGGTCGGGATTTTGTGGATGCGCTGGCGCAGCGCACCGGTGCCAGGGTTCATGCCTCGGCCAGCCCGACCGGCAGCGCTGAACTGGGCGGCAACTGGACGCTGGAAATCGAGGCACCCGGTCGCGGCACTGGACAGTCCATGAGTTCAAGCCTGGGCGCTGATGCGCTTCTTGATTCATGGCAGGGCCTGCTGGCCACGATTACAGGCACGGCAGGCAATGACACGCTGACCGGCAGCGGCGACGATGACTCCATCAGCGGCCTGGGCGGGCGTGACCTGATTGACGCCGGGGCCGGGGCCGACTCCGTCAACGCAGGGGGGGGCAATGACAACATCACAGCTGTCTGGGAGGTTTTTCCGCTCGACATCATCAATGGTGCCGGCGGGTTTGACAAGTTCACGCTGGACGCCAGCGCCTCGACCTACGGCCTGGAATGGGCGAGCCAGAATGCCTCCACTTCGGTGATTCTGGCTGCACAGTACGACTCCGCCATGCAGGACATCGCTGCCCTGCTGGCACAGGCCGGTGAACTGCGGGTGATTCCGAATGCCTACGGCGACGAGCAGGACTGGATTTATGGTGGTGCCAGCATCAGCAGCATTGAAGACTTCAACGCACTGGGCGGCATGGGCAATGACTTGTATGTGGCGCTGGGCAGCCAGGGCAGTTTTGACGGTGCTGACGGCATCGACACCTTTTATGCCGACTGGAGCAGCGCCGTCAATGACATCGAACTGCACAACCCGGCCTCAGGCAGCAGCACCGGCAACGGAAATGGCTACCGATTGACCGATGTGGAACGCCTGCTTGTCAACACAGGCTCGGGCGATGACTCGGTTTCACTGATATGGCGGCCTTATTCGCCGGTCGGGGTGGTCAACCTGGGCACTGGTTTTGACAGTCTGACGCTCACCGATGACGGCGTGATTGGTGCCGGCATGGAATGGGCCAGCCAGAACGCCTCGACCTCTGAAATTCTGGTGGCCGGGGCCGACTCGTCGGCGCAACAGATCGCAGCCGTGCTGGCCCAGATCGGTGAGTTGCGGGTGATTCCGCTGTCCAGCGGCACCGATGAGGACTGGGCCTATGGCGGCACCAGCATCAGCGGGGTTGATGACTTCAATGTGCTGGCCAGCTACAACCACGACCTGTATGTGGCGCTGGGCAGCCAGGGCAGTTTCGATGGCGGCGACGGGGAAGACACTTTTTATGCCGACTGGAGCAGCGCGAGCACCGACATCAGCCTGGACAACCTGAGCACCGGCACCAGCAGCGCCAACGGCTACAGCCTGAGCAATGTGGAGCGTCTGGTCATCAGCACTGGCGCTGGCAATGACCACCTGGGCAATGCCGATCACGATACCGACGACTACCTCGACGGCGGCGCAGGCGGTGATACTTTTCTGGGCGGCGCTGGCCGCGACACACTGATAGGCGGCACCGGCAGTGACAGCCTGGACGGTGGTGTTGATACCGACGAGATGACGGGCGGTGACGGCTCTGACGTTTATTACGTGGACGACTCGCAGGATGTGGTGCTGGAAACCAATGCCGATGACAGCACCGGCGGCACTGACGCCGTCTTCAGCTCGCTGGGTGAATACACACTGGGTGCCAATATCGAGGACGGCCGTATTGTCAGCGCTGGTGTGGCAGACCTCACAGGCAACAGCCTGGACAACCTTTTTTATGCTGGTGACGGCGACAACGTGCTGAACGGCGCGGCTGGCAACGACACCGTGTCTTACCAGTTTGCCGGCAGCGCGGTGACTGTGGGCCTGCAAACCGGCGGGCAGAACACAGGCGGATCAGGCCTTGACAGCCTGATCAGCATCAACAACCTGGTCGGCAGCAACTATAACGACACCCTGAGTGGCAGCAGCGCCAACAACCTGCTTGACGGCGGCGCAGGTGTGGATACCGTCAGTTATGCCGGTGTTGGTTCTGCCGTGGTGGCCAGGCTGAATACCGGCAGCGCCAGCGGAACCAGCAGCGGCAACGACACACTGACGGGTGTGGAAAACCTGGTCGGCAGCAGTTACAACGATACCCTGGTTGGACATGGCGGTGCCAATGTACTGACAGGCGGTGCGGGCGATGATGTGCTGAACGGTCTGGGCGGTGCAGACACCATGGCCGGCGGCAATGGCTCCGATGTGTATTACGTCAACCGCAGCGACGACATCGTCACCGAAACCAATGACAGCATCGTCACCGGCGGTTACGACAAGGTGTACAGCTATCTGGCCGCCTACACCCTGAGCGCCAATGTCGAAAAAGGCCGCATCGTCAGCACCGGCACGGCCAGCCTGACTGGCAATGAGCTGGACAACATCCTGTACGCCGGGCTGGGCAACAATCTGCTGGATGGTGCGGGCGGCACCGATACCGTGTCTTACAGCCATGTCACCAGCGCCGTCAGCGTCAGCCTGGATCTGGGCGGTGCGCAGGCAACAGGTGGCTCGGGCAGCGACACGCTGGTAAATATCGAAAACATTACCGGCAGCCGCTACAACGATGTGTTGACTGGCAACGACCAGGCCAATGTGCTCAATGGCGTAACTGGCGCTGACAGCATGAGCGGTGGTGATGGTTCCGACAGGTATTACATTGAGGACGCCGGTGACCTTGTGACCGAAACCAATGCCAGCGCCGCAGGTGGTGTGGACACGGTTTACAGCTATCTGGCGACCTACACCCTGGGCAGCAACCTTGAAAACGGTCGGGTGGTGGTGTCCACCGCAGCCGACCTTACAGGCAACAGCCTGGACAACCTGATCTACGCGGGTGCTGGCAACAATGTTCTCGACGGCCTGGGCGGCACCGACACGGTTTCCTATCTGCATGCACAGAGCGGCGTCAATGCCAGCCTGGCGCTGACGGGCGCACAAACGACAGGTGGCTCGGGCAGCGACACGCTGGCCAATTTTGAAAATCTGAGCGGCAGCCGCTACGGCGACACCCTTCGGGGTAATAGCGCCGCCAACCTGCTGGACGGCCTGGACGGTGATGACAGGCTGATTGCCGGTGCTGGTGCCGATACCCTGCTCGGTGGTGTTGGCCAGGACACGCTGACCGGTGGTTCGGGCAGGGATGTGCTAAGCGGCGGCGCAGACAGCGATGTGTTTGACTACAACGCCTTGTCGGAAACCAGCGTGAACAGCGCCAGCTGGGACGTCATCACGGATTTTCTGCGCGGGCAGGATCTGATTGACCTGTCTTCATTGGATGCCGATACGGGCACGGGTGATGACGATGCCTTCATCGCTGTGATTGATGGTGCGGCAAGCTTCACGGCGGCTGGCCAGCTCAAATTTTCTGGCGGAGTGCTTTATGGCAATACCGACGCTGATGCCACGGCAGAATTTGCCATCGAGCTGACCGGGGTGGCCACGCTGGATCTGGCGGACTTTATTCTTTGAACGGCTCTTTGCTGGTTTGTCAAAGTCTGACCAGCCTGATCGCCTTGCGTGAGCCGTCATTCATCTCCTTGACGGCTTGCAGCATGCGGGCCAGATAGGTGTCGCATTCGGCAGGTACAACCCCTGCGGTTTCGCCAAGATGGCCAACTGCGATGTGAAAGCGCAGCGATTCCGATTCAGGCAGTTCGTTGGATGGCCGCAGGCCGCTGGCGATGATTTTGGTGGCCACGTCATTGGCTGCATCGGCGCTGATCGGACCTTCAATCAGCAGCGCGAACTGGGCTTCACCAGCTCTGGCCACGGTGTCGGCTGGGCGGGCCACGGCGCGTATGCGTGCTGCAGCCATGACCAGCGCGTGTTCGCCAGTCTGGCGGCCATGCTGGTTTTGCAGGCTGGCCAGATTGGCCAGATTGACCATCAACAATGCAAAAGGCTGCTGGTAACGCTCTGCAGTGCCCAGCGCCTGGCGCAGTTTGCTGACCAGCACCTTGGCCGAATGCAGGCCGGTCAGCGCATCGGTTGTGCGCAAGGTGGTGGCCCGGGTGCCGGGTTCACGGCGCTGGGAGACGCGGCGGTGCAGCCCGTAAAAAAGCACCGGCACCTCGATGGCCGAGCCCAGAATCAGCGCGTATTCAGTCCAGAAGCTGGACGAAATCACGCCCAGATTGCGCATCAGCGGGAACAGCGTAGCTATCAGCACCGGCAAAAAGCCCATCGCCATCCAGCGTGCGTGACGGTCACCTTCAGCCAGTGCCGCCACCAGGGCCACCAGCAAGACCAGCATGGAAACGCTGATCAGGGTGTTGATCATGGAAAAACTCTCGACCGTCGGGTAGGCCACGTCCAGCAGGCCAATCAGCGGCAACACTGCCATCAGCGCCAGAATCAGCCAGTCAAGGGCACGTGAAAAGCGGCGTGGTGTGGTCACTGTGCGCACAAACCACATCGCTGCCGCTGCTGCAGATACCGGCAGAAATATCACGGCAGCATTGTTCAGCGCCGGCAGTTCCGGCCACCAGTAGAGTCCGGCAATACCGGTAAAGACCCCTTGTGAACCCGCAAACATGATGACATACACGGCATAACTGGCAAAACCCAAGTCGCGGTAGGCGGCCGCATAAACCACCGCCAGCCCAATCACCAGGGCCGCCAGGCCAAAGTAGATGCCCAGCAGCATGTGTTCGGTTTGCCGTGTGTAAATCAGCTGCGAATCAGTGATCAGGCGCAAGGGCGTTGAAAACGGCACCCGTGCATGCCGGATATGTATGTAATAACGCACTGGCTGGCCCATTTCACTGCTCAGCGAAAACACCGGGTAACGGCCTGCCAGTGGCCAGTTGCTGATCGGGTGTATGTCACCGGCCTGCTGCCTGATCCATTGGCCTTCCGAGTCCCTGAAATAAACCGACACCTCATCCACTCCGGGCAGTGGCAGTGCCAGGCGCCAGTGGGTGTCAGGGGTTTTGATGACGGCATCAAAACGCAGCCACAGGGCACCATTACCGTCAAGTCTGGGCAGTTTGCCCTTGGCCAGGGGCGTAAACTGATCTTCTGGCAGAGTCTCCACCTGCTCGACCGTGTGGTAATGGTCGGTATCCAGCATGAATTCCAGCGCGGCGTTCAGTACCGGGGTTTGTGCTTTGTCGTCCAGGATCAGTATGGGGGTGCCAAGTTTTGGGGCCGGGGCTGATGCTGCCGTCTGTGCGCAAGCGGGCTGGCTGAGAAGCATGCACCAGGCCAAAACCAGAAGCAGCAATACACCAGTCAGGCGGCCAGTATCGGGCAGGGCATGAAGGCACAGAGTTTGTGCAAGGCGTAAAAAGCGCATCAAGGCAGGTCGGCTGGAGCGCGGTTAGCGCGGTGTTGTCGTGGCGGTACGCCCTGGGCCTTGTTGACGCAAGCAGGGAAAAACCCATCTTTACAATCAATAAAGCCTGTCTATTTTGCAATAGAGATGCAAAAAAGTGTTGCCCAAATTGGACAGTTTTGAGTGAAAATTACCAGTTTTCCAGTCGTTTTGAAAACAAAGCCAGAACTTCACCATCTGGCTTGCCTTGCGTGAACCATCGTGCATGTCCCTGAGGGTTTGCAGCATGCGCGCCAGGCTGGTTTCGGTGGCGCTGGGATGCGGTCAGCGATTGCCTGAATTTTGACAGCAGGACTTTGGTCGCCTTCAGGCGCTGTCAGCGCCTTGATTGGCGCATCATTACCCTTGCTTGTGCCGCCTCGCGTCGTGATAGGAGCCCGTGCCCCTTGTGAACAGCTGGTCACTCGCCAGTACTGTGCCCGGTGTGTAGTCGCTCTGGCCCTGCACCCTGGCGTAGCTGCCGGCAAAGTCGATCTGCGCCAGCGCCAGCAACTCGTCCAGGTTTTTGATGACAAAATAACTTTCCTGGAAGTCGTCAATCCGGTATTCGGTCCGCATCACCCTTTCAAGCTCAAACCCCAGGCGGTTGGGTGAGGCATCGTCGAGTGAAAACACACTTTCGGAAGCTGATGATGCAATGCCTGCGCCGTAGATACGCAAACCGTCTTTTTGCTGCACCAGGCCAAACTCCACCGTGTACCAGTAAACCCGTGCCAGCTTGTCAAGCACGCCGAGCTTTTGCGCCCGCAGACCGCCCACACCGTAAGCCTGGATGTAGTCGGCAATCGCAGGGTTCATCAGCATGGGCACATGGCCAAACACATCGTGAAACACGTCGGGCTCTTCCAGATAGTCAAGCTGGTGCCGCTGGCGTATGAATTGCCCGGCCGGAAAACGCCGGTTGGCCAGATGCTCAAAAAACACATCGTCAGGCACCAGGCCAGGCACCGCCACCACCTGCCAGCCGGTACGCTGCATCAGGATGTCGGACAGTCGGCGAAAGTCCGGAATCTGCTCGGCCCCCATCGGCAACTGCGCCATGCCTTCAACAAAAGCATCACAGGCGCGGCCCGGCAGCAGGCGGCTCTGGCGCTCGAACAGCGTTTTCCAGATCGCGTGTTCTTCAGCGCTGTACTTGTCCCAGCCCTGGTCAATCGTCCAGTCAGGGCGCTCCGGTGTGGCTGTGTCGCCTGCGGCCAGGCCGTGTTTGCTGCTTGATGGGTTTTGCATGGTGTGTGTCTCCGTTCCTGGGGCTGGTTCAGGCGGCCTGGCAGGCGTAGGCAGCATCTGCGAACTGCGCCAGTTCAATGTCATTGGCCGACAGGCCGTCCACATCATGGGTCGTCAGCGTGATGGCCACCCGGTTGTAAACATTGGTCCATTCCGGGTGATGGTTGCGTTTTTCGGCCACCAGCGCAATTTGAGTCATGAAAGCAAAGGCCTCGATGAAGTTGGTAAAAACAAACTCACGGCTGATCAGCCCGCCACGTGTTTCGCTGAACTGCCAGTGGGGCAGGGTGGTCGGGAGTTGCCGGATTTGTTGCTGATTCAGTTTTTGCATGAAGTGTCTACTATGTTATTGATAGCTGTCTATTTCCGTGGAATGTGCGTAATCGGCATAAAAAGCTTGAAGCTGACATTTTTGGCGAGGTTTTGTCCTCCATGTCATCCCGGACTCGATCCGGGATCCATCCCCTGCAGCTGTGGCCGCCTGGTGCGGGTTCATGGATTGCGGGTCAAGCCTGCAATGACAAACATTTGCCGCCAAAAACAAAAGCCTGACACCTCCGGAAAACATCCGGTCAGTGTCAGGCCCTGGCTGGTCTGATGATGAGTTTTCTTGCGAAAGGACATAAAACGGCTGGGCTTGGAGAATCGTTTGATCTTCCCCCAGACTCCGCGCAGTTTTATTGCAATTTTGTTGTTGGCAGACGGTGTTGCACAGTTTTCCAGTCTCGAATCGTCAGCCCGCCGCCGCCGCACGCGATACACAAGCCAGTCAAGGGCGTCGCTACTTGTAGTTATTGCCTGACTACTCGGTTTCAGCACAAACCCGCAAAACCTCGGCCCCATAAGCCTCCAGCTTCTTCACTCCAATCCCTGAAATTCCTTCAAGATCACGCAGGGTTTGCGGCGCACGTTCGGCAATCGCGCGCAGGGTGGCATCGTGAAAGATCACAAAGGCTGGCAAATTATGTTCACGCGCCACGTCGGCGCGCCAGGACTTGAGTCTGGCCAGGCGTTCCAGCGCACCGGCGTTGAGGCTTGCTTCGGCCAAGCCCTTGGCTGATGTCTTGGTAGGTTTTTTGGCGCGGCTGGTTTTGCCTGCGGCGATCTGCTCGCGCAGTACCAGGCTGGCTTCGCCTTTCAAGACCTGGCGGGCGTCGGGCAGCAGTTTCAGGGTGCTGTAGGCTTCGGTATCAACCCAGACCATGTTTTTGGCAATCAGCTGGCGCAGCACGGCACGCCATTGTGCTTCGCTCAGATCTTCGCCTATGCCAAAGGTGGAGAGTTTGTCGTGATGGAACTGGGCCACCTTTTCGGTCTGTTTGCCACGCAGTATGTCCATGATGTGGCCAGCGCCAAAGCTGATGCCGCTGGCCTGTTGTACGCGGTAAATGCAGCTCAGCATCTTGCGCGCGGCCTCGGTTGCATCCCACACGGCAGGAGGATTCAGACAATTGTCACAGTTGCCACAAAAATATTGAACCCCCACGCTTCCCACTGCGTGTGGTGCGCTGCCCCCCGAGGGGGCCGCTGCGCCTGCGGTCCGGCTAAGCCGGTCCCGTGGCCCCTGCTTGAAAACACTTTCACCCGGCGACCGGTCGCTACGGCCGTCCAGCTCCTCTCCAAAATAGGCCAACAGAGCAGCGCGGCGGCAGCGGGTGTCTTCAGCCAGACTCAGCAGTGCATCGAGCTTGCCGCGCATCACCACCTTGAACTCTTCGCTGGCGGCTTCGCTGGTGTCTATCATGCGGCGCTGGTTGACCACATCGGCCAGGCCGTAGGTCATCCAGGCGTCTGAGGGCAGGCCGTCGCGGCCAGCACGGCCGGTTTCCTGGTAATACCCTTCGATGTTTTTGGGCATGTCAACATGCGCCACAAAACGCACATCGGGCTTGTCTATGCCCATGCCAAAGGCAATCGTCGCCACCATCACCATGGCGTCGTCGCGCAAAAAGCGGTCCTGCCGCTCCTGCCGCAGCGCCGCGTCCAGCCCGGCGTGGTAAGCCAGTGCTGGTACGCCTGCACCCTGCAGCATGTCGGCGATTTCCTCTACCCGTTTGCGGGACTGGCAATACACAATGCCCGCTTCATTGGCATGTTCAGTCTGGATAAACCGCAGCAACTGGCGCGTGGCGTCGGTTTTTTCAACAATCGTGTAGCGGATGTTGGGACGGTCAAAACTGCTGACGAACTGTTGCGCGTCTTCCAGCCTGAGGCGCTCGACCATGTCCTGGCGTGTCAGCGCGTCGGCGGTTGCCGTCAGTGCGATGCGCGGCACTTGGGGAAACAGCTCGTGCAGCAGGCTCAGGGAGCGGTATTCAGGCCGGAAATCATGCCCCCACTGGCTCACACAATGTGCCTCGTCAATCGCAAACAGGCTGAGCTTGCCGCGCTCGTTCAGGCTGGTCAGCAGGTCTTTCATGCGCGGCGTGTTCAGCCGTTCCGGCGCAGCGTATACCAGCGTCAGCTCGCCCCTGAGCATCTGTTTTTCAAGCGCGCTGCTGGTCTCGAAACTCTGGGTCGAATTCAAAAAAGCAGCGGCCACACCGGCTTCATGCAGCGCGCCCACCTGGTCATGCATCAGGGCAATCAGCGGTGAGATCACGATGGTCACGCCATGGCCGGCGTTTTGCCGTGCAATGGCCGGAATCTGGTAACAAAGCGACTTGCCGCCGCCGGTAGGCATCAGCACCAGCGCGTCACCACCGTTCACCACATGGTCAACAATGGCCTGCTGCGGGCCACGAAAGCTGTCGTAACCAAACACCTCGCCCAGGATTTCAAGCGGTGTTGGCAAAAGGGCAGAAGGGGACGGGGAAGTCATGCTGTAGCGTAACCTGAGTTTTGTGCTCATTTTTCCATGCCAGCGTCCGCTGGCAGAAGAGATTTCCTGCCCTCCGTTGTGCTTTTTCGGCTTGCCATAAAATAATGCCTCTCCCAAGGAGCGCTGCAGCAGCCCTGTTTGTCAATACAACAGGGTTTGCCAGGCTTGGGAATGTCAACCGCGCTCACTTTTTGTATGTATTCACAAGGTGAGCCCTTTTTATGAAATCCATTCAGTACACCCGCGGGCAGCAACTGCCCGCCATTCTTGAAAAACGCATCGCCATTCTTGATGGGGCAATGGGCACCATGATCCAGCGTTTCAAGCTCAATGAAGCGCAATACCGGGGTGAACGTTTCAAGGATTTCCACAAGGATGTCAAAGGCAACAATGAGTTACTGAGCCTGACCCGGCCCGACGTGATACGTGACATTCATGAGGGCTATCTGGCCGCCGGGGCCGACATGATTGAAACCAACACCTTTGGTGCCACCACCGTAGCCCAGGCTGATTACGACATGGCTGACCTGGCCATCGAGATGAATCTTGAATCAGCCCGCATTGCCCGGGCCGCCTGCGACAAGTTTTCTACGCCCGACAAACCGCGTTTTGTTGTTGGCGCGCTTGGCCCCACGCCCAAAACCGCCAGCATCAGCCCTGATGTGAACGACCCCGGCGCACGCAACACGAATTTTGAAGAGTTGCGCAAGGCTTATTACGAACAGACCGAGGCGCTGGTTCAGGGAGGTTCTGACATTTTGCTGGTCGAGACAATTTTTGACACCCTTAATGCCAAAGCCGCGCTGTTTGCGATTGACGAGTATTTTGAAAACTCAGGCCAGCGCCTGCCACTCATCATCAGTGGCACCGTGACCGATGCTTCGGGCCGCATTTTGAGCGGTCAGACGGTGACGGCCTTCTGGCACAGTGTGCGCCATGCCCAGCCGCTGGCGATTGGCCTCAATTGCGCGCTGGGTGCCACCCTGATGCGCCCCTATATCCAGGAGCTGGCCCGCGTTGCAGGCGACACCTACATCAGCTGTTATCCCAACGCCGGCCTGCCCAACCCCATGAGCGACACCGGTTTTGACGAAACACCCGACGTCACCTCACGCCTGCTGCATGAGTTTGCTGCCGAAGGCCTGGTCAACATCGTGGGCGGCTGCTGCGGCACCACACCCGACCATATCAAGGCGATAGCCAGTGCGGTGTCGCCGATGGCCGCACGGGGTTTGGGGGCCGGGGTGTTTTATCGGGAAGCGGCCTGAAACGGCACCAGCGCTCGCCTGTTTACTGTTGCATGACATGCCTGCAAGCTGAACGGCCTGACTGCCAGCGCGCATCAAAAAACGCGTGTAAGCTGTAAGTTTGCATACAAAAACAGTCCACCAAATCCCTGAACTGTCATGTTTGGCAGCTATAGTCTGCCCCTCGTCACAGCGCTCATGCTGCGTTGCAGCATGACGTGACAACAAACACAAAGGGAAATCATGAAGGTGTCTTCTTTCATCAGGATCGCAGCAACTTTGACCGTCGCCGCTGCGGCTTCTTTCGCTGCACAGGCGCAGCTTGCACCGCAAAAACCAGTCACGCTGGTGGTGCCTTACCCGGCGGGCGGCCCGCTGGACAATGCGGCGCGCATTCTGGCCGAAAAACTCAAGCCCCTGCTCAAAGCCGAGGTCATTGTGGACAATCGGCCCGGCTCAGGTGGCAATGTGGGTGCTGCGCTGGTCGCCAGGGCTGTGCCGGATGGCCAGACCCTGGTGATGGGCGCAGTTGCTACCCATGCCATCAACCCGTGGCTGTACCCCGCCATGCCTTACGACGCGCTGAAAGACTTCACGCCCATCACGCTGGTGGCCCGTGTGCCCAATGTGCTGGTGATGAATGCCGACACCGCCAAACGCCTGAACATCAAGGACACGCGTGACCTGATTGCCTATGCACGCAAAAATCCTGGCCGCCTCAATTACGGATCGGGTGGCAATGGCAGTGCCGGTCATCTGGCGGGCGAATTGCTGCAGAGCCTGACCAAAACCGACATCGTGCACCTGCCATCAAGCGGTGCGGCACCGGCGCAGGCCGCCTTGCTGGCCGGCCAGACCGACCTGATGTTTGACAATCTGGCATCGGCCAGCGCCAACATCAAGTCCGGCAAACTGGTGGCGTTTGGCGTGACCACGCTGAACCGTTCCAGCAGTTTTACCGATGTGCCGCCACTGAACGATGTGGTGCCGGGTTTCCACATCAGCACCTGGTTTGGCATTTTTGGCCCGGCCAAGCTGCCCAAGGCAACTACCGACCAGCTGCAAAAAGCCTTTGCCGCCGCGCTGAACCTGCCCGACACAGCAGAAAAATTCGCCCACATGAGCGCCACCCCCAGCCCCATGAGCTCCGCCGACTTCGCCTACATGGTAGCCAAAGAACACGCCGACTACGGACGCCTCATCAAAGTCGCCAAGATCAAGCTGGATTAACGCAGGACACCTGCCACACTCTTTTCAAGCAAGGGCCGTGGGACTGGCTCCGCCAGACCACAGGCGCAGCGGCCCCCTCGGGGGGCAGCGTTTACACGCAGTGAAAAAGCGTGGG